>JAQVHZ010000003.1:47566-93413 GCA_028695965.1 Thermoguttaceae bacterium
TTCGGCGTCTTCTGCTTGACCGTCCCGAACAGCTTGCTTGGCGACGCCGGAGAAAGCGCGACCCTGTCCGTGCGCTCCCTCGGCGAAAAGAGTATGCGATGGTTCTCCGTTTCCGAATATCCCGGTCTGAGATCTGAACAAGTTCTCAGCACGGAGAACTGAGTCAAAAAAACGAAGCCGCCAAAAGGACGATTATCCTCCGGCGGCTACAAATTCTAGAAAGCGTCGATTTTTCTGTCGGCGCTTTTTTATTTCAGTCGGGCTTCCAGTTCACGACGACCTCCTGCGAAATTGAAACGCTCGGATCGATTTCCTCAAACGCTAGGAACGCCGCGTCGGGCGAAGTAGGATGCGCCAGGTCGCGCAACGCGCGGCGAATCGGCCCGCCGACAAGCACAACTTGCGCTATCTCCGCCTCTTGCAAAACTTGAACGCTTTCTTGAATTGCCGCGCAAAGCGCTTTCGCGCGCTGCGGCTCAAGCTCAAAGACGGGCGCGTTAGAGTCGTCGGCGGTCAGCGCGCGCCGAAGCGCGTCTTCTGCTTCCGGCTCCAACATAACGACGCGCAAGCGATCGTCTTCGTCCTTATATTGCGCCGTCAGGAAGCGCGACAATCGCGAACGGACATATTCAAGCGCGCGGTAGACGTCGGCGTCCGGCTCGCGCAGCTTAAGGTCGCCGACCGCTTCTAAAACGACGTCGAGCCGCCGAATCGAAACGCCCTCTTCCAGGAGGAGTTGAAGCGTTTTTTGAATCCGCGCCAACCGAGCCGCCGATTCTCGAGTCGCGCCGTCGGACGTTCCCAACGCCTCTTCAACAACGGTCGGCGAGAATTCGCGCAAACGCTCGATCAGGCGTTTAGCGCCGTCGCGCGTCAACAGAGACGCGGCTTCGCGGCGAGCAACTTCAAGCGTCTTCTTTTCGACGACGTCCCCCGCCGAAAGAAGCGTGTATCCGTAATCCTCGGCGTCTTCAATTTGAGAACTGTCGATCCAATACGCCTGCGCGCCGCCGGGCGCGACCGTCTGAAGACCGCGAAGAGGTCCCGCGACATAGGCGTCCGCAACGGCAAGCGTCATTTGAGGATACGCCACGCCAAGCGCAACCTCGTCGCCGTAAATCTTGACGCAGAAATGATTGTCGTCGAGCGTTTCCGAATCGCGAATACGAACTTTCGGCAGGACTAAGCCAAGTTCGGAAGCGATCGTCTGTCGAATCGTTCGGACGCGGTCGAGCAACGACGGTCCCTCGTCCGGCTGAGCTATAGAAACCAGTCCGACCCCAATCTCCAGTTCCATCGGATCAACCGTCATATAGCGCTCGACGTCGTCTTCGTCCTCCGCGTTCTTTTTCTTACTCTTCGCCGTCTGTTCCGACTCTGTCTTTTCTCCTTCAATCGCCGATTCGTTGCGGCTTAAATACCATCCGAGAACAAAACACCCAAGCGAAAGCGTCAATAGCGGCAAGACGGGCAAACCCGTGAAGGCTAAGATCGCAAGAAAAGCGCCGACGCTGTAGAGAACGATCGGCTTGCCAAACGTTTGGCGCAGCGCAACTGAGGAGATATTTTGCGGGCGAGAAGAACGCGCGACAAGAAGACCCATCGACAGGGAAATCAAAAACGCAGGCAATTGCGTAACAAGACCGTCGCCGATCGTCAATTTCGTATAGATAGACGCCGCTTCTCCAATCGGCAAATGACGCTGCAGCACGCCGATGCTCAAGCCGCCTACGATATTAATTGCCACAATGATAAGTCCGGCGATCGCGTCCCCGCGAACGAACTTACTCGCGCCGTCCATCGCTCCGTAAAAGTCCGCTTCTTCCGACAACTCTGCGCGAGCCAGCCGCGCTTCTTCTTCGGTAATGCTCCCTGCGTTCAAGTCAAAATCAATTGCCGATTGGCGGCCAGGAAGCGCGTCGAGCGCAAATCGCGCGGAAACTTCGCTGATGCGCGTCGCTCCCTTAGTAATGACAATAAACTGAATGATAATGAAAATCAAAAAGATGACCGCGCCGACAACGATATTGTCCCCTGCGACAAACCGGCTAAACGCGTCGATTACCTTTCCGGCGTCACCCTGGATCAAGATGAGACGCGTCGTCGATATATTGAGGACGAGTCGAAAGAGAGTCGCGATCAGCAGGACCGTCGGAAAAGCGCTGAAGTCGAGCGGTTTACGAACGAAAAAAACCGAGAGAAAAATCGTTGCCGAAAGAGCAAGATTAATCGACAGCAAAAGATCGATAAGTCCGTTGGGCAAGCGGAAAAGAAGCGCTAAAACGCTAAGCGTCGCAAAGAGCGGCAGCGCCGCGTCTTGCCAACGAAAATGTTTCAACAAACCGTTCATTACTACCCGTCGTTCCGCGCCAAAATGCGTTCTTCGTGGAAGGCATATTCGTCGGGAAACCAAAAAAGCGCCGAAACATACAATGCTGTCGGCGCTCGACTACTTCCTACGCGCCAAATTCTGGAACGTTAAAGAAGCGCAATCCCACTAAAACGTCGAGGTAGTATAACGAGTTACCTTTCGTCTTGCAAGCGCGTTTTTCTCCTTTTTTCTCGCTCGTACGAATCCCTGGCGCCATTTTGCAGATGAATTGCAAAGAAGAAAACGCAGAAGACAAGGATTACGACGACATAGGTCGTCAAGTTGGACAACTGCGCGCCCCCTTCAAGGAAAGCTTTATCGGTCGCCTGCTCCTCCAATTCTGTTTCGGGGAGCGCGGTCCCTCCTTCCTCAGCGCCCGCGGCTTTCTCATCCTCAGAACCAGAATCGGCAGATTCGACGCCCGGTTGTTGCGCAGCGCCAGACCGCTCTGACGGCTCGCCTTGCGCCAGCGTCTCGCCTTCAAGCCCAAGTTCGATCCCGGGGTCGTCCGTTACGCCAGCGGTGTTCGCAATGCCGCGGCGAGACTCATTAGCCCATAATGCTTGCGAATTGAGGAACTCCTCCTCTTCACGCGCCTTTTTCGCCTGCGCAAGAGCATAGGCGTCAAGCGCCTTGAAGGCGTCCTCGTCTGCAACTTCCGGATGAACGCTTTTCAAATCCCTCTGCATGACGACAAATGTCGGCGAGAAGATCGGAGGGGACGGAGGAACTGCATATTCGTTTTTGCGCAAATATTCGAGCGAGGAACGTTCGACCTTTGCCGTCGCGATATTACGTCCAAAACGCATGAAGTCTTCGGGATTCTCCTTGTCTGCGGGGACATAGAGCGTCTTCTTGGAAATCGGAAACGTTCCTTCTGTTCTAAGCGCTTCATACATATCAAGATCGGAGTGCGCTGCGACGGCGCAATCGGCAGGAAGGTCGGGCCACGGCAAAATTGAAATCGGAGAAACGCCCGTTTCTTCATAATCGAGAAGCTTGTTCGCATAGATTTCAGAAGCGCGCCGAAGCGCCTGCGTCAAAAAAGACTGCATACGAACGCACGTCGTGCCCATCGTACACTGCCCGTCGGAACCCCAAAGAATCCCGGCAAGCTCGCCGTAACGATTGAGTATCGGACCGCCGGAATCGCCCTGACGCACGCCCTGCTGAATTGACGCCGTCTCACAGAGAGGAGAGGGCTTCATCTTAGCGATATCTTCCTCTCTATTCTCCCCCGGCTGACCTTCCGCAACGCCGGAAGAATCGACGCCCGGCTCTTCGTCAGGATTAATGAGCGAGACGTAGCTCGTCAACTTGCCATGATTCATTTCGAAATCGGCGAGCCCGTTCGATTGACCGTAGCCGCCGACCCAAAACGTGTCGCCTAAGCGCGGCGTCTCGTTAGAAATCGGAAGAGGAGATATATCGGCGGGACGCGCGATAATCAGCGCCGCAAGATCCCATATGTCGTCGCGCAAAATGACGCGTGCAGAATATACTCCAGAGGGAAAATAGACGTCGATCGATTCCGTCGCCTCGCTGACGACGTGCCAGTTCGTGATAACGATTCCCCAAGCGTTGTACTCGGCGACATAAGCGCCCGTGCCGTAATAAAAAGGCGTCGTCTGATCCCCTGCTTCATTAGTTTTCGTATCGGAACGGCCCACTATTTTCGCAATTGCGGGGAAATAAGTCTGGACGCCGTTGCGGTCGCGGCGAAAAGGATCGTTTTCTTCTTTTTCTTGAGTTTGTTCGGATTTTTCTTGGGTTTGTTCAGAACTCGCGCTGCCTACGCTCGGAGCTAACGCGTTCTCGCGCGAATTTTGCTCCGCGCCGACGCCTGAGAATCCGGACGCGTTCCGAACGACGAAATTATCCGCGCGGACCGGACAAGCAAAGAATAACGCGCACAACAAAACGCCGCATAAAAGAGAAACCGCGTCTTGCGCGCTTTTAACCGCTCGATTTGTTTTCAAAATGATAGCGCTCGACCTTAAATCAAAATCTTCATCACAACGAGCGCCTCGATAATTTCCCCAAAACGCTCGGAAAGAAGGAGCGATAAACGCCCCTGTTGTTGTTATTATACATTTGTTCCGATAACTTACAGCGCTATTTCTCGTCGACTTAGCTAAAATTCCAGCTTTTCAAAAGGTAGGTCCAATTGAACCCACAAACTTTTTCTATTCGGAACATCTTTACATATGAGCGTTTCAGAGTAATTTATTAATAATCGTTAAAATCGATTTTTTCACCGTCAGCAGATTCTTTAAAACAGCTAAACGAAACTATCGTTACTTTTTATCTGCATTTTCAACACTGCAATTGACGATAATTGACCCCGGCGGTATGCGCCGTCAACAAATGTTAAACAACTAAGGAAAGAAAACCCGTTATGAAAAAAACGTTTTTGATATCATTGCTCGTCGTGTTGGTAGGCGGCGCTATCTTTGTCGGTTGCAATAAGTCCGCCAAACCGAGGGAGCTCTTCAATGTCTCCTACGATCCCACCAGGGAGCTTTACGCCGAATATAACGTAATGTTCGCACAACATTGGCTCGAGAAGACCGGCGAAACCGTTGAAATTGAAAAGAGCAACGGCGGCTCAGGAGCCCAAGCGCGCGCGGTTACGTCGGGTCAGCCAGCCGACGTTGTTACCCTCGCCTTAGCGTCGGATATCGACGTCATCGCGGCTGGCGGTATGTTCTCTGACGGCGCCGACGACCACGAAAGCGATTCCTACTGGCAAAAACGGCTGCCAAACAACAGCTGCCCGTACACCTCGACGATCGTCATTCTTGTTCGAGAAGGAAATCCGAAAAACATCGAAGACTGGGACGACCTTACCCGCGACGACGTCAAAGTCGTTACGCCGAACCCGAAGACGTCGGGCGGCGCGCGCTGGAACTACCTTGCCCTTTGGGGATATGCGCTCGACAAAGCGCTCGCTGAAGACGGCGGTCTCGACGCTTTTGCCGCGGGCGCTCTTGACCAGGCGAAAGTCGACGCGGCTCAAGAAGAAGCGTTCGAATTTACAAAGAAAGCCTTCGGAAACGCGTTCAAACAAGGCATGCAAGCCGGAGCCCGAAGCGCCACGGACGACTTCGTTAAAAACGGCGTCGGCGACGCGTTCATCGCTTGGGAAAATGAAGCGATTCTTGCAAAAGATTACTCGAATGAAGCGTTTCAAATTATCGTTCCCTCGCTGACTGTCAAGGCCGAGCCGCCTGTCGCTGTCGTTGACAAAGTCGTCGACAAAAATGGAACGAGAGACCTTGCCGAAGAATACTTGAAGTTCATGTACGAACCGGAAGCGCAAGAGCTGATTGCAAAACACCATTATCGCCCTTCCGACGAGAACGTCTTGGCGAAATATAGAGCGGACTTCCCAGAAACGAGGCTTTTCACCGTCGACGATATCTTCGGCGGATGGAAAAAAGCGCAAAACGAGCACTTCGACAACGGCGGGTTCTTTGACAAGATGCTCTTAGATTTCGCTCAAAAGCAATAGCAGAAATGTCGCTCTATTACGACAAGAGGTTAGTATGAACAAGAGGTTGATATGAGGCTAGTTCAACGAAGCGTCTTGCCCGGCTTTAACATCACAATGGGATTCACGATCACCTACTTGTGTCTAATCGTGATCATCCCTTTGTCGGGTCTCTTTATCGTAACGTCAGGCGTGTCGTTTGCCGAAATGAAGGAGATTATGTCGAATCTGATCGTGAAACGCGCGTTCTATTTGACATTTAGGTCGTCCTTTATCGCCGCGTGCGTCAACGCGATTTTCGGGTTCATCGTCGCATGGTCGCTCATTCGGTACCGTTTCATAGGGCGACGATTCATTGACGCTATGGTCGACCTGCCTTTTGCGCTGCCAACTTCCGTGTCCGGCATTGCGCTGGCGAGAATCTATTCTGATTCCGGATGGCTTGGAAGAGGCTTCACTGAAGACGGGTGCGTTACGCGCCTTTTCCATTCGTTCGGCTCTTTTCTCTCCTCGACCGGTCTGCCCTGCTTTGTCGACTGGGGAGAAAAGATTCTCGCCTGCCCTGCGTTTCCGATTCGAAACACTGAAGTCGGTATAACGCTGGCGCTGATCTTCATTGGCCTTCCCTTTGTCATCAGAACGCTGCAGCCTGCGATCGAAGAAATCGACCGAGAAACGGAAGAAGCGGCCGCAAGTCTGGGCGCCTCGCGCTGGAAGACCTTCTGGCGCGTGCTCTTCCCCGCGCTCCTGCCTGCGCATATCAGCGGATTCGCAATGGCGTTTGCAAGAGCGCTGGGCGAATATGGCACCGTTATTTTTATCGGCGGTTCCTTGCCCGGCAAGACGCAGACGATCTCCTACGTCATTTACGAGAAAGCAGAAGAGAACAACTTGGTCGCCGCGTCGGTCGTCGCCGTTGTGGCGCTCCTAATCTCTTTTGCTCTCCTCCTGCTCATCAACTTGATACAAGTCTGGGCAAACAGGCGTTACGCAAGGACTGACTGACGTCGACTAACGACTGCAAAAAATAATCCGGTCTGTGTGTTAAACGCGCAGACCGGATTTTTTTACGACTCAGCTTGAGCAAAACGCAAAATCATTTGACGAACTTGCCCGTCTTTGTCAAATAACCGACGAGATCGTCAATGTCAAAGTCGTTCAAGACGCCGTGAATCGCGTTCGCCATAACGATGGGACCGTACGGCTTTTCAAGTTGAGATTCCCAAGTTGGGAGATCGCCGATGAGCTCCACCGATTCGAACATATCGGGAGCGGCGATCGCGGCAATCAAGGCGACTGTGCCCGCATAGCCTTCGGCTTGAAGCTTGATTTTAGCGCCCGTCTTCTCACGGTAATAATTCGCAACGGCAAGAAGGTCGTCGACGCGCAGACCGACATAGCTCTTGCCAAGCAGGTAGGCGAGACAGTAGTCGGAACCGTCCGTCCCAAAATGGCTGTGGTTATAGTACGTGCGTCCGACCGCTTGTGTTTCTCCGTAACCGCGAAGTTCAACCGCGGCCATCTTACCGCAATTCTCAGCGGCAAAAGCGGCGTTCGTCGGCTCAGAAGCGCGGCCGACGTCGCTGATGCGAATCGTCAACTCGTCGAATTGCTCGTCGGCGCCAAAATTGACGCGAGTCGTCAAATAAATATCTTCGTCCGTTTCAAAAACGACGTCATTGCCTTCTTCGGCAACGACTTTTGCCGCGGGCGTCTCCGCGCGGACAATCGCGCGTTCTCGGACCAGCTGGGCGGCAATATCCGCGTCGATTCCGTCCCATTTCTTTTGACGCTCCGGCTTAAGCTGCTGCGCCAATTCAAGATTGAGCTCGCGAGACGCGCGCGCGTTCGGCAACGTCATGACGCTCGCGCCCTCTTTGATCGATCGAATCTCTTGATCGTCGAGGAGCGGCTGATCGTGTTCGACAATTTCGTCGTTGCGGCCCGTGAACCATAAAAGCGCCCAACGGACGGTTGCAACGCGAGCTTCTTCGGAATATCCGTGATCGGCGTCCTTTTCGACGATCGAAATACGATTAGAGTACTGCAAACGCGAGAAAATTCGGACGGCATAGCGATAGGAACACCAACCGTCGTCGCAGTTGAAGAAGTCGTCGGTCGCGCAGCACATAAGCGTCGGAATAGGGGCGCGAAGGAAAAGGTAGTCCGCATGGTCCATCCCGAACTTAAGCTGACCAAAAATATTTTGCTCGCCGTCTTGAGGACCGAGATTCTTCGTCAGGTCGTTGAAGAACGTGCAGATATAGCAAGAAGGAGCCGCAAGCGCGACGCGGTCGTCAAGCGACATTAGGTAAGACGTCTGCGTGCCCCCGCCGCTCGTGCCGCAGACGCCGATCTTATCGGCGACGACTTCCGGACGGCTTTGAAGATAGTCGATCGCGCGCATATTGTCCCAAACTTCGAACGTAGCGGCGTTGCGCCCGACTAAAATCGCCCCTGCATGAACAAGATTATGCGCGGGGACGCTTTCGACGACGACTTTACCGTCTTCGTTCAGGTACTGATGACGTTCTCCTTGGTCGATCGGGTCGACGACAAACGCCGCCAAGCCGTTAACAGCCGCGAGAATGCCAAGCCCCTGATATTTTTCATACGCTTTTCCGTTGGAAGAGTGTCCGCAGACCACCAACATGGCGGGGTACGGTCCCTTAAATCTCTCTTCAAGAGGAAGGAAAAGCGTTCCGGTAACGTAGACGCCGGGCACGCTTTCGAAAATAACGTTTTCGTAGCGATATTTCTCTTTAACGCCCTGACCCGTAATCTGCGCGTTCAGCGGCGTGCGTTCCCACATCGGACCAAGCGCTCTCATAAACGCTTCTCGACGCGTCTTTTGATACGCCTCGACGTCTTCTTTTGTATCGAGCGCTTCGTAATTCGCAATCCATTCTTGTTCGGCGGCGTCGATATCCGCGAAGAATTTCGTGCGCATCATCGCTTCTGGATCGTCGCACAGACCTTTGCTGACCAGGATTGATTCTTTCGACGCGTCGTCGGCGGCGTGACCGACGTCCAGAGCAAAAAGACCTGCGGCGGCGCACAGCATATACGCGATTAGACGCGGCGCGCGCTTCACTCTTCGTTGCAGCATAACATACTCCATTAAAGTCAAAAACAAAAACCAACGCGTCGCCGCCCGACAAAAAGTTAGGACGGCGGCGCTCGATTTGAAATGGTTTACTTTCAGAAAACAGACGTCCTTCGCACAGAAGAGCGTCTTCCGGAACCTTTCCAAGTTGGAAAGGAACAAAATCACTTGACAAACTTGCCCGTCTTCGTCAGGTAACCGACAAGATCGTCAATATCAAAGTCGTTCAAAACGCCGTGAATCGCGTTCGCCATAACGACGGGGCCGTACGGCTTTTCAAGTTGAGATTCCCAAGTCGGAAGGTCGCCGAAAAGCTCCACCGATTCGAACATATCGGGCGCGGCGATCGCGGCAACCAAAGCGACCGTGCCCGCATAACCTTCAGCTTGAAGCTTAATCTTAGCGCCAGTCTTTTCGCGATAGTAATTCGCAACTGCAAGGAGGTCGTCGACGCGCAGACCGACGTAGCTCTTACCAAGCAGGTAAGCAAGACAGTAATCGGAACCGTCCGTTCCAAAATAGTCGTGATTGTAGTACGTGCGGCCAACCGCTTGTGTTTCTCCGTAACCGCGAAGTTCAACCGCGGCTATCTTACCGCAATTCTCGGCGGCAAAAGCGGCGTTCGTCGGTTCAGAAGCGCGGCCGACGTCGCTGATGCGAATCGTCAACTCGTCAAATTGCTCGTCCGCTCCAAAATTGACGCGAGTCGTCAAATAAATATCTTCGTCCGTTTCAAAAACGACGTCGTCGCCTTCTTCTGCAACGACTTTCGCCGCAGGCGTCGCCGCGCGGACGAGCGCGCGTTCGCGAACAAGCTGCGCGGCGGTTGCCGCGTCAATGTCTGCCCATTTCTTCTGACGTTCCGGCCTAAGTTGTTGCGCCAGTTCAAGATTGAGTTCGCGAGACGCGCGCGCGTTCGGCAGCGTCAAGACGCTCTTGCCGTCTTTCATCGAAAGAATCTCTTGACCGTCAAGGAGCGGCTGATCGTGTTCGACAATTTCGTCGTTGCGGCCCGTGAACCATAAGAGCGCCCAACGGATCGTCGCAACGCGGACGTCTTCGGAATATCCATGTCCTTCGTCTTTTTCGATAATCGAAATACGGTTAGAGTACTGCAAGCGCGAAAAAACTCGAGCCGCATAGCGATAAGAGCGCCAACCGTCGTCGCAGTTAAAGAAGTCGTCGGTCGCGCAGCACATCAGCGTCGGGATAGGAGCGCGAAGGAAGAGATAGTCCGCATGGTCCATCCCGAACTTGAGCTGACCGAAAATGTTTTGCTCGCCGTCTTGAGGACCGAGATTCTTCGTCAGGTCGTTGAAAAACGAGCAAATGTAGCAGGCAGGAGCCGCAAGCGCGACGCGGTCGTCAAGCGACATTAGGTAAGACGTCTGCGTGCCCCCGCCGCTCGTGCCGCAAACGCCGATCTTATCGCCAATAATTTCCGGACGGCTTTGGAGGTAGTCGATCGCGCGCATATTGTCCCAAAGTTCGAACGTAGCGGCGTTGCGCCCAACTAAAATCGACCCTGCATGAACAAGATTATGCGCGGCTGTTCCGACGACAACCGGAGCGCCTTCGTCGTTCAAGTACTGAAACCGCTCGCCTTGATCGATCGGATCGACGACAAAGCCAGCTATCCCGTTGACGGCGGCAAGAATGCCAATCCCTTGATATTCGTCATGCGCTTTCCCATTAGTCGTATGTCCGCACACCACCAACATGGCGGGGTACGGTCCCTTGAACCTCTCTTCGAGAGGAAGGAAAAGCGTGCCGGTTACATAGACGCCCGGCGCGCTTTCGAAAATAATGTTTTCGTAGCGATACTTCTCTTTGACGCCTTGACCGGTAATCTGCGCGTTCAGCGGCGCGCGTTCCCACATCGGCCCAAGCGCCCTCATAAACGCTTCCCGACGCGTCTTTTGATACGCTTCGACGTCCTCTTTCGTATCGACCGCTTCATAATTTGCAATCCATTCTTGTTCAGCGGCGGCGATATCCGCTAGGAATTTCGCGCGCATCATCGCTTCCGGATTATCGCACAAACCTTTGGTAACGAGAATCGAATCGTCGGCATAACCTGCGTTAAGCATACAAAGACACGCGCACGCGCATAAGGCAAACGCCAAGGCGCGCCCCGTCCTTCTTCCTATTCGTTGCGACATAACACAAAACTCCGTTAAGGAACTTGATAAAAACCAAACGCGTGAGAAAACGACGCGCCGTCAACGTTATTATAACGGAAGGAGACGATGAAAACAATCAAAAGAAAAATTTCCCAAGCTATTTCCAACGACGACGGCTCCCAGCGCTACTTGACGCAACGGGAAATCTGAGTAGAAATGGGTGGAATCAGGGTCTTCCGAGCCCGTCAAACCAGAATTGATTTAGCGCTTTTATCGCGGCCGTTCCGCAAAATATACCGATGCTGTTCCATATCGTCCTGACCCTCTTTTTCGCCGGATACGTCGGCTCCTTTCTCTATGCTAAAATTGCCGCAAGATTAAGGATTGCCGACCGACTAAACCAGCAAGAGAGGAACGCGCCGGTCGGAGGCGGAATCGTTGTCGTTGCGCTCTTTGTCGGAGCGACCCTCTTTCAAGCGTCGAACGGCTCGCAATCTGGCTTCGAATGGAGCAGGACGTTCTTCATCGCCTTCATCGCGCTTTATTATGCGTGGATTGGTCATTCGGCAGATCGAAACAATATGCCGGGGAACGTCAAGTTATCCCTGCAAATTTTGCCCGCCGCAAGCGCCGCTTTCCTCATCTTTCGACCGCTCGTTTTCCCGACAGAATTCATTTACGTCCATCCAACCAACGACTTGTTGTACTTGAAGTTAGGAAGCGTCGTCGGACTATGTTTCATCACGTTAAGTATTCTCGCGTGCGTTCATTCGTTCAACGCGCTTGACGGCGCCGACGGGTTCGCGACCACGCTTGCGATCCTTTATGCTATAACCTTAGAAATAATCCTCTTGGCGTGGGAGGAGCCCTCGCCCAATTTGATATTTGCATGTCTTGCGCCCGCGGCGCTCCTTGCGGGGTTCCTCGTCCTAAATTTCCCGCCCGCCAAACTCCATTTGGGAAACGCAGGCAGTTTGCTGATCGGCTTCTTGCTTGCCGCGCTCACTTTTTGCGTCTTTTCTTATAACAAATACATTCGCCCCGTCCCAATCTTTTGCCTGTGGACGCTTCCCGCGATCGATTTAACCGCCGCTATTCTCCGACGACGGACCCAACACAAAAGCATATTTGCGCCCGACCACGACCACATTCATCACTTCCTGGAACGTCGGTTCGGAAAAGGCGCGCCTGTCGTCGTCGCGTTGATACTGCTGCAAATTCCGCTCAGCGCGGCTGTTGTGATTTCCTATAAAACGGGCTCCGACGCCGTCTCTTTAGGCGCGGCGGTCCTCTATTGGACAGCGCTGCCCTTATTCAACTTGTTCGGAAGAAACGAACTGCTCCAACTGCGCTCTTGCATTCGAGCTCGAGCTGTCGAATCCAATTCCAACGCTATTGAAGGCGCTGCGGATCAAGACGGACGCGACGAGAATTTATCTTGTTGATTTCTGCCGTCGGCGCAATTTGAAGCGTCCTTGGCAAACTTGCAATATTTTGCGAAACAAAACGGCGCCCCCAAAATAGAAAAAGCGCGACTGAATCGCAATATACGCATCGATTCAATCGCGCTAGCGCGGGTGACGTCCGGCTTATACATAGATCCGTCCGGTTCCGACGTCACGCGGTTCCGAACACGCGCTAATGCTAACGTGAGATATTGGCGACCTGTTCGGCAGACAACGCCCACGTGTACAATTTTGCAGACTCGAGACGGCCCTTGAAGAAGAGTTCGCCGCCCCAGCTTGCGACGTCGCTTCCAAAACAGAACGCGCGAACGTCGGCGTGGCTCGGATGGGTAAGCGCGCCTTTGCGTTCTTCGCGCGCGACCTCTTTTCCGTTGATATAGAAAACGACCGTCTGACCGTCAAACGTTCCGCAAGCGGAACAATATTCGCCCATTTCAATAGGCGCGGCAAGTACGACATATTGGGAATTGACGCACGCCCAAAGTTCAAGGACTTTCTTGCCGACGTCGTAATAGATTTCTATTCCGCTCCCTTGCGTATTGCCAAAAATGGCGTTCGAATGCGTCGGCGCTTCGTCGTACTTGAATCGAGCGAAAATCGTCGCGCGGCGCAGTCGGTGGTAATCGCTGTCGCTACATTCGGAACGATAGAACTGATCCACGCCGTTGAACTCGACGACGTCCGCGCCGATCTCCGGATCGTTGACAATTTTCGGCGCCCCGTGCTTGGCAAGCGTCTTCTGCGCGCCCCACGCGCAAAGGGCGGTATTCACAAATTCGCCGTCGACGACTTTGGCGTCATAAAAATTACCCTTAGGAGCCGCCGCGTTCTTATCTTCGGCAGAAGCGTCCGACGGAGTTGTAAATTCGCCGTCCAACGTCGTTTCACTCTCGCGAAGGAACGTGCTGATTGCGGTTATTTTGATACGATATTTCGTATTAGGCTCCTGCAGCGAGAGCGAGCCTCGCGCAATCTCGGGCATATCGCGCAGGAAATATTGGGACCAGAAATACTGCGCCGGGTCGTCGACCCATCTGTCAGCCGACGCGTCAAAGCGTTCAATATCGACGCGGTACCCTAAAACGACGTCTCTGCAAGCCGCCTGAACAAATTCTACGCTTGCAAAATACGAATCTTCAACATTGATTTTGAGTTCGGTTCCTTCACGCCACGTTGGAAGTTCCGAATTGGCAAAACGATCGTCCGTATAGACGTACGAATCGATCGCCCCCGCCTTGCCTACATAGAAGACCTGATCGAAGAACGAATCGGTTGTAAGATCGAACAATTTCAAAACGATCGAATGATCGCGGCGCACTTCCATAATGAGGAACTGCGCGTATTTCTGGTCGTCTGGAACCGTTACCCAGAACCGACCGCCCTCTTCGCCGTGTCACATATAGCTCAGCGTGCCCGCTCCGAACGCCGTGAAGTTACCTTGCCACGCATTGCGCGGATCGTTGATCGGCGTGTGCGTATGCCCCGAGAAATTGACGACCGTCGGGTACTTCTGCAGCGTGTCAAAGAGATCCTTCGCGCCCCAGTCGTCCGGAGCCCGGCTGCCGTAAACGGTCGGCTCTGGCGGAATATGTTGAAAGACGAAAATCGGCTTTTCCGGACCCGCTTGATACGCCGCTTCAAGCTCTTTTTCGAGATAATCGATCACGTAAAGATACGCGCCGTCTTCGGAACGGCCATGTTCAGGAGAAATGGCAATGAACTGGTACCCGTTGCGCTCGTAACGGTCGTTCCACTTCACGCCGAAGACAGATTCCCACAGCTCGCGGTTGCCGCCGTAATACTCATGGTTGCCCATGCAGACAAACGCGTCGGTACCAGGCTTGAGCGCCGCGTCCATCTCCTTCTTGAAAAGACCAATTTGATCTTCCGTGCCATGGTTCGTCATATCGCCGATGACGAGCAGCGCGTCAAAATTCTTGTAAGGCTGATCCGACGAATACTTATAGGTCAGGTCAATTGCTCGGCGGAAACGCGGGACTTCCTTGGCGGTCGGCGAACCGTTGAAATGGACGTCGCTCATAATACAGCAGCGCAAAACGACGTCGTTGCCTGACGTCTCGGCGTCCGACTCATATTTCGCATAGATTTCGCGAGGAAGAAACGCTGTCGAAAAAGACGCGGCCGCGCCTAACTTGAGAAATTCTCGTCTTGTTGTCATAAGAGAACCGTGTGGGCTGTGTTGCGATTCGTATGAAATATGCCGTTTCCTCTTTTTTACCCCCTTAAAAGGAAGCTCAAAGAATTGACATGATTATAGGACAAAGAAGTTTCAAATTCAAGCGTCGAATAAAAAAAACAATTTTTTGAACTGAAAAACGCCGATAAGCGTCAAAATTATGACTATTGTTACGCGGCAAAAAAGGGTTCCGCCATTTTCGGGAAACAGAAAATTTTCACTTATTTTTGCAATTTACGAAAACTATTGGAAACTATCGCGTTACACAGGGAGGAAGGACGCTCTATCATGAAAAGAACAACGTCAGATTCGTTTTTTTTCAAACCACGCCCCGACGAAAAAAAACGTTCCCGCGCCGCGCGAAAAAATATGCGTGAAAGAACTGCTCGATTTGAACCGTTAGAAGCAAGAACATTACTCGCCGTCTCTCTTGCAGAGTACGCGTCCATACGCGCCGCTTACGAAGAATTCGAACTTCCTGAGTCCGCTAATTCCGTCAATATCATTGAGATTCCCGCCGCAGACCTTTCAATCAGCTCCCTGAAAGACGCGATAGAGCAAGCCGGCTCGACCAAAAAAGACGATCTCATCGTCGTTCGAACGACCAACGCCGCCAACACGATCGCCTTCACAAAAGCGTCCGATCAAATAACCGTCGAACTCGATTACGACATTTTTGGGAAGACCACGATCGTCGCGCTTGGTCCCAAACAGCTTCTCGTCGACGCCAAAGGCTTTTCCCGCGCGATGACCGTCGCTGTCGGCACGCTCCAACTGGGAAACGTCGCTTTGAAAAACGGCGTTACGACCGATTTTGGCGGGCTCCTCTACAACAAAGGCGAACTTGCGCTCAAAAACTGCGCTTTTTCAGACGGTTCCGCCGGAAGCTCCGAATTTGGAGCCAACCTTTATTCAAGCGGAACTGTTCTAGCCGTCAATTCGTCGTTCACAAACGCAAAAGGAGGGTACAGCCTCTACTCGACCGGCGCTCTGACCTTGAAAGGATGTTCCGTCGATTCGAACGTTGGCGCTGGAATTTACGTCGAGTCCGAAACGCCCGCGGCGCTTTCTAGCTGCTCAATCTCCAACAACGGCTCCTCCGGATTCGTCAACAAATACGGTTCCGTCGAACTGCTCGACTGCACAATCTCTGGAAACGCAGGCGCGGGCGTCCTAAACTCCGGCGACGCGACAATCAAAAGAACCCTCGTTTCCCAAAACGCCGCCTCAGGCATTCTCAACCAGTCCTTCAAGTCGGGCGACGCCTTTATCTCCGCGACAATCTCCGTTGAACTCTCTAAAATTATTGGCAACGAAAACGCTAATGGCGCCGGAGCGTACAACTTTGCCGGCAAGTTGACCCTCTCGAATTGCGAAATTGCGCAAAACGTCGCGTCCAATAACGGCGGGGCCCTTTACTCCGAGTTCCAACAAGGTTATCTCAACTTGACGACGCTCGTCAACTGCACGGTTGCAGCAAACTCGGCGGCCAACCAAGGGGGCGGATTATTTGTCGATTCCCCGATCGGAACAGCGGTCTACAACACGATCGTCTCCATGAACTTCGCCGGACAGCTCGACGCAAACGTTTCCGGCGCCTTCATTTCCAAAAATAATTTAATCGGTTCGTCGGCAAGCTTCGTCGTCGCGCCTATTTTCAACTACGCAACGGGCCGCATATTAAATGCAAAAACGCTCGACCTGCGCCTGGCCGCAGGAAGCGCCGCCGTCAACATCGGCGACAGCTCGCGCGTTGCCAATGGAACGCTGGACCTTGCCGGAAATCCGCGCATCTTCGGAAAATCTGTCGACGCAGGCGCGTACGAATACCGAAACACCGGCGAACAAGCGTACGAACCCAAGTACGTCGTTACGACTCTTGACGACTCCTTCAACCTTTCCGACACAGTAACGTCCCTTCGCGAAGCGCTCTTTTTCGCCAACGACCCCGCCGCCGTTATTACCTTCGCGCAAAATCTCACCGGCGTCCTGGCCCTGAATTCGCAGCTCGTCGTCTCCTCGCCTATTACCGTAAACGGCGGTCAACGCATCACCATCGACGCGCAAAATAATTCGCGCGCGTTCCTCGTCGAAGCGCCCCTGACCCTCGACGGCATAACGCTCGTCAACGGAACAACTTCTGGAAACGGCGGGCTCGTCCACGCCAAAGGCGCGCTGACTCTCAACAAGTCGATCCTCGACGGCGGAATATGCGGCGCGGACGCCCTGGGAGGGCTAGTCTACGCGACAGGCGCCTTCAACGCGACCGAGACTATCTTCAAAAAATCCTCCTCGGAGACCGCGCTTTACCTAGCTGGAACGTCGTCCTTGACCCGGTGCGTCGTTAGGAACGTCTCAAAAGACGCTCTCTTCACTAGCGCGGCGCTGACTGTCGACGGCTCCTCGATCTTCCAGAACGGAAGACGCGGAATCGTCAATAATCATGGAAACGTTACGCTAAGAAACGCCAATATTTACGAAAATGGAAGCGCAGGCGTCTATAATCTCGGCGCCGCGTTGATAGAAAACAGCAAGATCGAAAAGAACGCCGATTCCGGCGTCTTTAACGACAGCGTAGTTATTTCGGACAAGAACGTCGTTACCTCGACCGTAACAGTCAAAAACTCCGTCATCCGCAAAAACGCCGCTCAAAATGGCGCGGGCGTCTATAACAAGTTCGGAGTCGTCGAGCTCGTCAACTGCGAAATCTCCGCGAACGCCGCGCTTTCTTCGGGCGGAGGCGTCTACAACGACGTCCATGCGGCGGGCGCAAATTCCGTTAGGATAACAAACTGCACCGTCGCGGGCAATTACGCTGGCGTCAAAGGCGGAGGCGTCGCCGCGTCGACTGACAACGCCCTGCTCATTTTGTACAACACCATCGTCTCCATGAACCTTGCCGGAGACCGCGGCTCGAACGTTTCCGGCGATATTTCGCTGTCGAACTACTCGCTCGTCGGCAGCGCGCCCGGTTTCGTCGTCGCGCCTATCTTCGATCATGTCGAGAAAAAACTGACTAATCCAGACGCCATTGACCTCAGGCTCACGTCCAACAGCGCCGCCGTCAACGCCGGCTCTTACGCCTACGTCGGGCCCGGCGTTACGACCGATCTGCTCAGAAATCCGCGCGTTTACGGAACGAACGCCGATCTTGGCGCATACGAATACCAAGGAACTGGCGAAGTAAGTCCGGAACCGTCCTATGTCGTTACGACCCTCGTCGACAACTTCGATCTTACCGACAACAAGACGTCCCTTCGAGAAGCGCTCTACTGGGCTAATCAAGACGGCAAAACAATCACTTTCGCAAGCTCCCTGACAGGAACGATTAACCTAAAATCACAACTCATCGCCACCAATAAAATCACAATCAACGGCGGGTCAAGAATCACAATCAACGGACAGTCCAAAACGCGCGTCATGCTGAACGAAGGCAACTTGACGCTAGCCAACGTCACGCTGACCAACGGCTCTGCTCCGTCTCTGGGAAATATCATTTACAGTCAAGGCAAATTAACCCTCGACAACGTGATTATCGCCAAAGGGAAATCCGCCGGCAGCGGTCCTAACGGCAACATATACGCGCTCGACTCTCTCACTGTCAGAAACTCGACGATTGCCGATGCGACTACCGGTTCCGGCGTCTGCGCGTTCGGTTCCGTCGGAATGACAAACGCCGTTATAGAAGGCAACGCGTCCCACGGGCTCTATCTTACCAACAACGCCAGGCTGACCAGCTGCACTATCCGGAACAACGCCGGTTCTGGAATCTATAACAATTTCGGAACCGTCGAATTGAAAAGCGTTACCCTTTCCGGCAACACAGGCGCGGGCTTGACGAACCGAGGTTCCGCCACCATATCGACGTCCTCCGTCCTCAACAACAAAGCGTCGGGGCTCGTCAACATAAGCGAGGTGTACTCCGAAACGGCAAGATTCTCAAGTTCGCTCAAAGTCTACACGTCGCTCGTTAGAGGAAACGCGACGTCAGGCTCAGGAGCCGGCGTCTATAACCTGGGCGGTATGCTCGAAATTGACAACTCCGAAGTCTCTGGAAATACCGCGCAAGGTTACGGCGGAGGTATTTACAGCGAAAATCTGCCGGACTGCATCAACAAGACGAACGTCGTCAACTGCTCGATCGCGGGCAATTACGCCGGCGTCCAAGGGGGCGGCGTCTACGTCGATCCGAACGGATTCATACTCAATATGTACAATTCGATCGTCGCCAGGAACTTTTCGCCTCTCCCCAACGCAAACGTCGAGGGAACCGTTACCGAATCGGTCCGCAATATAACGGCGGGCAACCCGTCCTTCATCGTCGCGCCGGTCTTTTCCGACGCCGGCGTCCTTCAAAACGCCGATTCGTTCGACTTGCGCTTGAACAAAGAGAGCGTCGCTATTGATATCGGCGTCAACGAATATGTCGTCGGAATCATCGACCTTGACGGAAACGATCGAATCTTCAATAACGCCGTCGACCTCGGCGCTTACGAATATTTCACCGAAGGATCGACCTATGTAACAACGCTCGACGACTCGTTCGATCTCAACGACGACGTCGTCTCCCTTCGAGAAGCCCTCTACTTCGCAAAGAGAGGCGAGTGCGTCGTCTTTGATCCGGCTTTGCGCGGCACGATATACCTAACGCAAACGTTGGAGATCAACAAGAACGTCTCCATCGTCGCCAACGGACGCATAACCCTTGACGGTAAGGGCCAAACCCAGATCCTGAAAAACTACGCGGCGCTCTCTCTTTCCGGACTTACTTTTGCCAACGGCTATTCGGACGGTCAAGCGGGCGCCGTCTACAACGAAGGCGTCCTCGACATAGACGCCTGCGCTTTCAAAAACAACCAAGCGAAAATCGGCGGCGCTATTTACAATAGAAAGAACGCGACCGCTTCGGTTCTCAATTCGAGCTTTACTGGAAACGCAGCGTCGACTTCCGGAGGCGCCGTCTACAACGCAAGCGCTTTAACCGTCAGAAATACGCGCTTTACAAACAACGCTTCGCAGCAAAGCGGGGGCGCGCTCTACTCTGCCGGACAAATGACGATCGTCAATTCGGCGCTCGTCAATTCGACCGCCGCAACTTCCGGCGGCGCTCTCTACCACACAACCGGAGCGCTGGCGCTCGTCAACTGCACCATCGCCAAAAACACGGCGACCTCCGGCGGCGGGCTCTACATAAACAGCGGAACGGCAAAGCTGTACAACGCTATCGTCGCTATGAATTCAACCGATATCGCCGGCGCGACGTCCAACCTAACCGCCGTCGCCGTACTCTCGTCCTTCACCTTTGCCAACCAGACGCAAAATTACAAATACAACGCCGCCAATTCGCTCTTTGTTAACGCAAACGCCGGCGTCTTCCTCCTCGCGGACGATTCGCAAGCGCTCGACAAGGGCTCGACTCAATACGCGCGAGAATACGGAATCGGCGCGTATTCCTTCGACTTGGCGGGCTCCGCGCGGTATATCGGCGCGAAAATCGACCTGGGCGCTTACGAAAACGCCAACGCTGTCGACATAACGGTCCAAGAGAACTGCGCCTTTGAACTCGCCGTCGACGTCGTCTCGGGCGACAAAGTCTACTGGGATCTCTCGGGAACAGGAACCGGCGCCTTCGTCGCAACGAGCGCCAGCTTCTACGTCGACGCGCTGAAACAAGGGCTGACGCCCGGCGTTTACTACTTGCGTTCGAAAGTCGTCGGGAAAGACGGAAAGACGAAATCGGAAAACACCGTTACGCTGCAAGTCCTGAAGTCGGCGCCCCTGGTCTCCGCTGAAATCATGCCGACTCTCTTTGACAACGCGATCGTTATTGCCTTCGACGCGCGATTCTTCGGTCAAATACCTGATCGTTCGTGGCGCGTCGATTGGGGCGACGGCTCCTCGAGCGTTAGTTACAAAGACGCCTTTACCGCAGGACGCTTCTACGAAAAAACTGATCGAAGCGTCGCCTACTCTATCGCTCTGACCTTAGTCTCCGGCGACGGACTCGACGAATACGTTTACAACGTCGCGCAATTTACCGTGCCCGGAACCGAGGACGCCGTCAGCGGGGCGATCCAAGAGCTGGAAGAGGAAGAATTTGACGCCGTCCCCGTCGTCTCGGTTGCAGAAGCGCTGAACGAAGGGGAAACGAGAGCCAGAGCCTTTGCCGAAATGTTCCTGCCGCCCTTGAATCAGGACGTCAAAAAGAAAGACAGCCGTTTTGACGCGGTCGAGTCTGCATGGGAATGGTAATGCAAAAACGCCGCGAACCCTTTGGAGTCTGCGGCGTTTTTTTATTTCTGCGATTCTAGGCGAATTACCACGACGTCTCCATCAACCCGACGATCCGGTCGGCAAGTTTGTCGATCGCCTCTTGCTGCGCCGTCGCCGTCGAGTGCCCCATTTCTGGAACGAGAAAAGACTGAGAAAGAATCGTCGCGCCGGACTGCTTAGAAAGCGACTGGTTCGGCGACTGATTCACAGACGCAAAGCCGCGAACGTCGGTCCAAACGGCGGTCGCCGTCAATTCGACGTTCTTCTGGCGCGTGTCGTCGTAACGATTCAGCGCGGAGACGCTTTGCGTTTCGCCCGTCAACTTAACCGTAAGAATCGAATCGGCGTTACTCGCGGTCGCGATTCGATAGGGCGTCTGTTCCGTTATCTTCTTCACGATCGCTTCGGTCAGACGTTCGGCAAAAGCATGACGATACGTGCTCGCTTCGACCATAGGCACATGGACCGTCTTAATCTCCATGTTGTACAAGCCGTCAGGACCGATATGGTACCCGCCAAGACCAGCGCAGCCGACCGCAGACGCGGCAATTGCCGCCAAGAACGCTCCAAGGAAGCGTCGGCGCGTCGTCAAGTTCTTATGGTCGCGTAGGTTTGTCATAGGGAATCTGCAATATCGCTGGGTCTATGTGAAACTATTGTTCCGCCGACGTCCTGGCGAAACGTCGGCTAAAAAAACCGTTTCCTCTCGGACGGCGCTTCGGCGGTAAGAGCCTCTCGGGACTCTGAGTCCGGGTCTTGTCCTATACTGTCGAGCGATTCGTCCCGACGAGCAATCTCCGAGAGCTCTGCGGCGGGCGCTTCTTCGAAAAATTGATTATTCGACTTAGGCAAAAACGGAACCACGGCTCGCGCCCATCCCAGTTGGTCCGCCTCGGCGGGCTTGTCTGCAATGAGTTGGTATTGACGCGCCGCGGCGACGGCGTAATCCGAATTCGGATACTCTTTGACAAGTCGGTTGTAATAGGTGCGCGCGGAAGCGTAACTGCCGCGGCGTTCGTAATAACCGCCGAGCGCGTAAAGACGATGCGCCTGTTCGTTCTTGATGCTCTCGAGTTCTTCGTAAATCACGTCCATATCGCCGCGGCCGCTCTTCAAAATCGTCTCGGCAAGTTGGCGCGCCTCGTTCAACGGAGCGTCGTCGTAGAACTCGCCCTGATACGACTTATGCAGCGCGATCACCGCAAGGCGGCACGCGTCTTCGGCGTGTCGGTTGCCGGGGTAGAACTCGTAAAGCTGCTTATAGTAACGCGCGGCGCTGTCGAACGAGCCGTCCCCCTGCTTGACCCCGCGGCGCATATAAGCGTTCGCAAGCGCAAAGAGCGCTTCGGGCGCGTATCCGTTGTCGCTCGCGTCGTTCAGAAAAATCGTGCTGAACGCCTTTTCGGCGCCCGCAAAGCTGCTGAATACCGGCTTGTCTCGTTGGGTAACGTTTATCGAGGGAACCGTCGCTTCTTCAGAACATTCGACCCAGTAACACCCGATATAATAAAGGCGTTTCATCGCTATGTCTTTATAAATCGAGCTGGTATAGGTTGACACAAGCGCTTTATAGCAAGTCAGAGCGCGATTGAATTCCCGGCAGAAAAACCAACATTCGCCGGCAAAGAAAATTCCGTCCTCTTCGATGAGCGTGCCCGTCTTAGGCATATCGTACGGATGTTTGCGCGCGTAATCCGGTCGAAGCGCGGGGCCCGGCCAACGATCCGCCGCCTTTTCATAGAGGAGCGCCGCTTCGCGCAGGGTTTTCTTATCCTGAGTTTTCATGTACTCGTTTTGCTTATTGCAGGCGCGGCGCATATATTCGAGCGCGGCGCGTTCGTTCGGCCCCAACCCTATCCAAGAGCGGATATTGTCGAGCGACAACGCGTATTTCGACCAATCGATCGGCGTAGGGACTTCCTTTTCCCAGTCGTACAGTTCGCGCTTCGACTCCTCGTTCTCGAGCATCATTTCCAGACCGGCGAGCGTTACCGTCGAAATCATCCCTTCGGACTCTTCCTCCTCCGATTCCGACGCCAGACTGCGGTCAAAGAGCTCGCAATTCCCGTCGTCGATCGGTTGAAGATAACGCTTCGTCCTCCTGGAATTCTCTTTACGCTGCGCCTCTTTTTCGAGAAGCCACGTCTCAAAATTCTCCTTTAATTCCTCTTCAGTCTTTGCTCGGTCCGCAAGAGATTCGCGTTTCGGCCGCGGACGAAAATTCTCGTCGTAATCGATCGATTCGTATTGTCCGGTCGGCTCGGCAACCTCCGCGCCCGTCGTTGCAAATTCAGATAATTCGCTCGATTCCGGGGGAGCCGTATGGAAATCGACCGTCGGAAACGAATCGTCAAAAGTAGGAAAATCGCCGTACGTCTCTTGACCGCGAACCAAATTAGACTCGCTCGGCTGCGTTTCTGCGGAGACCTTCGTCGGCGCTTGACCCAAATGGTAGAAACTTGCAGAAGGCGTGTAATAATAGACGCCGGGAGCGCCGGGCGCCGAATCGGCAGGGACGACATAGACCGGCCCGTATGGAACCGGACAATAACCGTCGTCGCAAGTCCAAAGCGCGCATCCGCCAACGTTCAGGGAAAGAACGGCTAAGCCAAGCGCAAACGCACGCGCTGCTAATGATCGTGCGTTCGTAGAAATCGCGGGGCTCTTAGGTAACATAGAGACTTTCCTGTCCTTCTGATCCGTTTGGAATTGCGCGTCGGTTTCTTCCCTGCGACGCGAAGTCATGTTATGGCGTCGACCCCGAAGGTTGAGCTTCGAGCGTCGATTCTTCCGGCTGTTTCGACGACTGCCGCGCAAGCGCAAAAGGCAGCCAATCGAGGGAGCGCGGACGACGGCGCAAGACCTGGCAGACATACTTCCCTACAAGGTCCCGATACGCAACGCGCGCGCATGGCGGAAAAGATTCGTACAGCGTCAGCGTTTCGTCGTCGAGCGCTTCAAACGCCTGACGAATCTGCGCCTCGCGTTCCAATCGAGCGATCGACGAAATCCCCGTCGCTTCCTCTTCAAGCGCGCGGCGCCAGTTCTCGAGCGTGCGCGCAACGTCAAGCGTCTTTTCCGAACCGACAAGCGAGGCGTCAAAGACCTTCAACGCGCCGACCGTCGTCGAGACCATGCCGAAATGTTGTTTCGTCTCGCAGCAACGAGTGCAGACGACTCCGCCGGAACAAACGTCGAAAAAAATGCGGCGATCGAGATTCGTCATCCGATCCAACGGAAGTTTCTCTCCGCAATCGACGCAAGCCCGAACCGAAGGAAACAACCCAAGCGCCTTGAGGAATCCCGCTTCAAAGTACGCCAACCGCGCACCGACGTTCTCACGAAATTGGAATCGTTCGAGCGTCGCGTCCGCTAGCGTCCAAAGGTCCGGAAAAGGCTCGTAATCCTCCGTGCCAAAGTCCAAAAGCTCAGCGACGTAGTAGCCTGCGTAAAGTCCGCGGAGATTACGCGACGTAGGACGGAAACGACGACGAAGCTTCGCCTCCGTGAAGACGTCTAACGCGTCCGAATTTTTCTTGATGAAGGATAACCGAATAGAGGCCAGTAAGTCAAGAGAGGTTTCAAACGGATTTTTGAGTCGGCGCGCTCCTTTCGCTATCCCGCGGACCTTGCCCATTTCGCGCGTGAAAACGTTGAGAATCAGGCTCGACTCGCTGAAGTACACGCTTTTGACAACCAAAGCGTCCGCTTTTTCTAGACTCATACGGGATATTCTCCGCCGACAATATAAACTCAAAGCGCCTAAAACCGTTTGGTTGCATTATGACAAATATAACGTTTGACGTCAAACCCTATCGCGCCTTTTTCAAGTAAGAAAGAAGAGAGCCAAGTGGAAAAACAACGAAAATGCAAAATAATCCCTTGACCGTTTGGGTTTCGTTACTAGAATGTGTTAAGTTGTTTGGAGTTGACGTTCTTGGAGCGATCAACTCTTGCGCTGGACGGTGGAAGTAGCTCAGTTTGGTTAGAGCGTCGGATTGTGGCTCCGAAGGTCGGGGGTTCGACTCCCCTCTTCCACCCTATCGACAAAACGCCGAGTTAAGTCTTTCTTAACTCGGCGTTTTTATTTACCTAACCAAGCGGAAATTCTCCGCTTAGACGCAGCAGTGACGGGGCGTAAACACTACGCTTTCCAAAGGGAGTGCAGGTTGCAGTAGGCGTAAACAGCGACCACTTCGTCTCCGTCTCCAATCAAGAAGGAAGCCGTCGGCTCCATACCCGGCGTGAGCGCCTTGCGCTGGTTGCCAGACTTCGTTTCAAGAGCGATCCATTCGATATAATGGTCGTCAGCCATCGGGTGCGCAACGGAACCGACAGTAACGGTTACCTTATTGCCGTCGACCGTATAGACGGGAACGTGCTTCTCTTCCGACGCGTCCGACGTTCCAGCCTCGATGAGACCCATCGGTTTTCCGCAGCAGATCGTCGGGACAGGGGTCTCTTTGACCATCGCAACAATCTTACCGCAAATGTCGCATTTATAAAATTTCATTTCCATTTGATTTCCTTAGTTTTTTCTTGCGTTCTTTAAAATACGGTTCCCGCGCAATCAATAGTTGTCGCAAGAGATTTCAAAGTAAGCCTGCGAATGTTCGCAGACCGGGCACAGCTGCGGCGCTTTCGTGCCGACAACGATATGTCCGCAATTGCGGCATTCCCAGACTTTGACTTCGCTCTTTTCGAAGACTTGGGCAGTCTCGACGTTGTTCAGCAACGCGCGATAGCGTTCTTCATGACGCTTTTCAATTGCAGCGACGCCGCGGAATTTAACGGCCAGTTCGTGGAACCCTTCTTCCTCGGCGGTCTTTGCGAACCCGTCGTACATCTCAGTCCACTCGTAATTTTCGCCGTCGGCGGCGTTTTCGAGATTGTGGACCGTATCGCCAAGGCAGCCAAGTTCCTTGAACCACAGCTCCGCGTGCTCTTTTTCGTTGTTGGCGGTCGCTTGGAAGATAGCCGCGATTTGTTCATAGCCTTCTTTTTTCGCTCGAGACGCAAAGTACTGATATTTAGTATGCGCTTGCGCTTCGCCCGCAAAAGCGGCTTCGAGATTCTTCTCTGTTTGAGTGTCGGCGTACTTGTTCGTTCCTGACATTAATTTTCTCCTATTAGGGTCGAGCGTTATGCCCGACCAGGGGTTAGTAGTAAGGCGCGTTTCACAAAACGCAACTGACGTCGGACGTCTGCTCGGATTCGAGCCGCCTTGCGTCACATTAGAGGCGTTCGGCAAGCTGCTTTCAAGCTGATGAAGACTAGAACGAAACGCTGCGTATCAACGCCAAAGCCTTAAACAACCTGCTCTTCAGCTTGCGAACAACCTATAATTTTAACAACTTTTCTTAGAAATTCTGCAATTTCCAGAATTTATCGAGTTTTAATCGTGGTGGCGGCCGCCGGGACCAAACCCTTTCCGCGTGCAGTCCGGACCCAGCCCCAACCCCTGACCTAAACCTTGACCAGGGCCGTGACCATGACCGTGCCGATGCACGCCGCAGCCTTGTCCAAGACCGTGTTCAGCGCACTCGTGTCCTTCCTCCTCATGCGAGCAATTGGCGCCCGTCTCATATTCAAGAGTATCCGACAAAAGCGCTTCCACCGCCGCGTCCGCGTCCCCTTTGACGCCGGCGTACAATTTGATCTCAGCTCGCTCCAACGCGTTTTGCGCACCCTCGCCAATTCCGCCGCAAATTACCGCGTTGACTTCATTGGTCGTGAGAAAGCCCGCAAGAGCGCCGCAGCTGGCGCCGTCCGTCGAAACAACTGACGACGACGCGACTTTGCCGTCTTCGACGTCGTACACTTTGAATTCTGTCGTCTGACCAAAGTGTTGGAAAATTTGACCGTCTTTGTGTGTTACTGCTATTTTCATGTCTTCATTCTCCTGCAAGTAAAAGCAACTCGCAACTCTTATCACGTAGCAAAAAAGGCGCCACTTAAATGTTATTATAACAGAGTCGTCGTTGGTTTTCAACAACCAAGTAAGAAAATCAAAGTTCTACTTGAGTCGCAACCAAACTCTTGCCGCAATAGATCTCGCGAAGTTTCGGTTTCTCGATTTTGCCGGTAGGGTTGCGAGGAATGGCGTCGAAAATAATCTTTCTCGGGCGCTTGTAGCGCGGAAGCGCCATGCAGAACTGGTTGAGCTCTTCTTCCGTCGTCGTTCGGCCCGGCTTGAGCTCGACGATCGCGGCGGCTATTTCGCCAAGACGAGCGTCCGGAAGACCAATGACTGCGACGTCTTTGATATCCTCGCACTGCCGCATAAAGTCCTCAATCTGGACGGGGTACAAGTTTTCTCCGCCGGTAATGATAACGTCTTTTTTGCGGTCGACAAGATAGATGAACCCGTCTTCGTCTTCGCGCGCCATATCGCCCGTATAGAGCCATTCGTCGTCTTTGATCGCGGCGGTCGCCTCAGGGTCGTGATAATATTCGCGCATGACGCCTGGACCGCTGACTGCCAGCTCGCCCACCTCGCCGCGCTTCACGACCGTTCGATTCGGCGTAACAATTCGCGCCTTCCAGCGGTAGCCGGGCTTGCCGATCGCCCCGACCTTATGGATATTCTCGACGCCCAAGTGAACGCAGCCGGGGCCGATCGATTCGCTAAGGCCGTAGTTCGTGTCGTATTTGTGATCCGGGAAATAGCCCTTCCAGCGCTTAATCAAGCTCGGCGGGACGGGCTGAGCGCCAATATGCATCAAATGCCATTGTGAAAGTACGTAATCCTCGAGTTTGACTTCGCCCGACTCGATCGCGTCAAGAATATCCTGCGCCCACGGAACCAGCAGCCACACGATCGAACAGCGTTCCTCAGAAACCGCATGAAGGATCGTCTGCGCCTTAACGCCCTTGAGCAGGACCGCTTTACCGCCGACAAGCAAGCTGCCAAACCAGTGCATCTTCGCGCCCGTGTGATAAAGCGGCGGAATGCAAAGAAAAACGTCGGCGCGCGTCTGACCGTGGTGGTTCTGTTCCGTAAAACACGCGGACGTCAAGCTGCGGTGAGGATGAAGTATCGCCTTCGGGAAACCGGTCGTGCCCGATGAAAAATAAATCGCCGCCTCGTCCTCGCTCGACAATTCAATTTCAGGAGATTCGGTAGAACAATAACGCGTGAGCGTGTGGAAAGACTCTGCAAACGAAGGGCAGGACTCGCCAAGGAAGAACAAGCCGCGAACGCGGTTGATCCGGTCCGCTATCGATTCGATACGGCCGATAAACTCAGGACCAAATACAAGAAAATCAATATCCGCAAGCTCGATGCAATACTTGATCTCGTCGCACGTGTAGCGGAAATTGAGCGGCACTGCAATTCCGCCAGCCTTCAAGATCCCAAAATAGATCGGAAGCCATTCGAGGCAGTTCATCAAGAGGATACCGACTTTTTCTCCTTTTTTCATGCCGCGGCTGAGCAAAAGGTTCGCGAAACGATTCGCAAGATTATTAGATTGCGCCCACGTCGTCGAGCGGCGCTGACCGGCAGGAGACAACGCCGACGATTCGACAAGGTCAAAATCTTTCCAGGTAATGCGGCGCGTCGCGTCTACCTCGGGATTAATCTCAACGAGGCAGACGTCGGAACCGTACAACAACGCGTTGCGCTCTAATATTTCGGTGATGGGAGTAGTTTCCTCAATAGGAGGCAGGTTCTGAGCATGCATAACTATCGGTTCCTATAAATGCTGCGAATTGAATAATCCGACTCAACCAACGCTAGGTTCATATGAAGCGCAAACGCAAATCTAATCGACCGAAGATCGACTAACACAATTCCCTTCATTATAGGACTCTGTATCGGCAATTCAAGTCCCCAAGGGCTCCTAAACCTGCGTTTTCCAAACGAACAACAGCGCCGTCTTGACGCGGCTTTTATTCAGGAATAGAATTAGTAGGAAATCGAACCGATTTCAAGTCGGTTTCAACGCTAGACGACGACGGAAAGAAACGCTCTATGGCGACTCAAACGAAAACAAATGCGGCCAGACTCCTGGAAAACGCGAAAATTCCTTTCGAAACGCGCGAGTATGAAGTCGATGAAAGCGACCTGTCGGGGATGCATATTGCGCAGCAGCTGAATATTCCCGCCGAACAGATATTCAAGACGCTCGTCCTTAAAGGGGAAAAAATCGGGTATTTCGTATGTTGCCTGCCCGTTTGTGACGAACTTGACCTTAAAAAAACCGCAAAAGCGATCGGCGACAAAAAATGCGACCTGATACCGATGAAAGATCTCAAGGATCTTACCGGATATGTTCGCGGAGGATGCTCGCCGGTCGGCATGAAGAAAAACTTTCCAACGCTCTTCGACGAAACGGCGGAACTCTTCGAGATAATCTACGTCAGCGCCGGGATGCGCGGGATGCAGATTGCGCTCGATCCGAACGCGCTCATTAAGTTTGTCGACGCGAAGACCGCCGATTTGGTCAAATGAGGAACGCTCCAAAAACTCGTAAGTTTTCCAATCAGAAGTATAAAGACCGCAATTATTCCTTTGCTGCAAAAACGACGAAATAAAATACTCCTTAGGAAGGTTAGAAATGATTTCCACCAAAGGACGCTACGCGTTGCGCGTTATGATCGACATGGCGGAGCAAAAGACCGACAGCTTTATTCCGCTCTGCGAAATAGCGGAACGACAAGGCATTTCCGTCAAATACCTCGAAATCGTCTTGAAATCGCTGATCAAGGCGAATCTGCTCGAAGGACGGCGCGGCAAAGGCGGTGGCTACAAGTTGACGCGCCAGCCGCATGAGTATACCGTCGGCGAAATTCTCGACCTGACGGAAACTTCTATCGCCTCCGTCGCGTGTCTGATGAAAGACGCCAAACCGTGCGACAGAAAAGATCAATGCCGCACCTTCTCTATGTGGAACAGGTTCTCGAAAATGATCGACGACTTCTTTTACGGGATCACGCTGGCCGACCTCATGCAGGAGTCGGGCGAGCCCGTCGTCTGCGAATTGCGCCTCTGAGTCGAAACAAGCGCCGCAATGCCGGTCCCTGCTCCTTCCTTTCGCTTCAGAATAATTCTATTTCCTCAGCTCCATAACGCTTCGTCTAATTCTCTCCCTTCTACCAAAGAGACAAACGTAAAAAGCGTTAAAGAAAAGTTTAAAAAACCGCAACTTTTATGCAAAACGCTTGCTGAAGCAGAAAAACTATTTAAAATGCGCGCAGCGGACTTCCTTAACGTTCTGGAAATATTCCTGCGTCGAAATTCCGCAGCGCGCCCTTCCCGACTTGACGTCGTCCTTTTGCGGAAAACGGAAAGTCGAAAGACCTTGTAATAACCGTCTGTTACAAGGGTTGCCGCGCAACTCAGGTCAAGAGAATCTATTGGTGATTTCCTATGAAATTCTTATCGAACGTCTTCGTCTTCCTGGCGATTATCCTGTCATACGTCATGTGCGCCGTCGTCGCTTACAAGTATTGCGAGCTGTCGATAGGCGCCCAATATACCGGCGCCAGCGCTCCGCCTCACCTGGCGTTCCTGTGGATTATCCCTTATGCCGTCGGGATCGTCATTTGCCTCGTCGTCGCGTTCGTATTGCGGCGCAAATGGAAGAACAAGCGCAAAGCCGCATAACGGCGTCTCGCGGCAAGAGCAAAGAGCTAACCGAGTCGTTTCAAACCAGTTAGCTCTTTATCGCTGAACTCGTCCGCTATAAAACAGCGCCCTGCTTTTTGATAATATATCGTTCCCTTCCCGCCATATAATCCCCCTCAATTTACCCGTCTCTCCCCCAACCCTGCCAAACCGCCGCGCCAACGAATAAGCGTTTCGACGCCTGGTCCAAATATAACGATAATAACGGCGCCGCATATTTGACGACCATTCCATAACAAATTAGAAAATTACCCAAAATCGCCGAAATAGATACAGAACTCATTCTCTGCAACAGCTTTCCGGACTGTCAAACAGCTGCGTTTTTTTGTTGCTTTTACGCTTTTTCATGCTATATTAAGAGTAGGTTATCTTACGATACAGTATGATACGCAGGTTCTCCTAGGAGGTAAATGTGAAAAAATACCGGGCCGGTATTGACGTGGGCTCAACGACCGTCAAGCTGGTTTTGCTTGACGATAAAAATAATATCCTGTATGGTAAATATAAAAGACACGGCGCTTACACGCAAGAAACTTTACACGAGCTTCTCATCGAAGCAAGGGAAAAAATCGGCGCGTGTAAGCTTCAGATTAATATTACCGGCTCCGGCTCGATCAATCTTGGCAAAGCGCTGGGAATTGATTTCGTGCAAGAGGTCGCCGCAGTCGCAACGGCTCTGAAAGAAGGCTATCCGCAGACGGACGTCGCCATCGAGCTAGGCGGCGAGGACGCGAAGATTCTCTATCTCTCAGGCGGTCTCGAAGAGCGCATGAACGGCGTCTGCGCCGGAGGCACGGGCTCCTTTATCGACCAGATGGCGGCGCTCCTTCAAACGGACGCCGCAGGCCTGAACGAAGCGGCAGAGGAATACACGCAAATCTACCCCATTGCGGCGCGCTGCGGCGTCTTTGCCAAAACCGACATTCAACCCCTTATCAACGAGGGCGCCGCGAAGCCGGACCTCGCCGCCTCGATCTTTCAGGCCGTTGTCAACCAGACGATTTCAGGGCTCGCCTGCGGCAGACCGATTCGCGGATGCGTCGCTTTCCTGGGCAGACCGCTCCATTTCCTGCCGGAACTGAAAAAAGCCTTTATCCGCGCGCTGAATTTGACGGAAGACAACGTCGTCGACCCGGAGAATTCACACCTCTTCGCCGCTATTGGCGCCGCGCTCGAAAGCGCTCGTTCAGAATCGGTTTCTATCGACGCCCTGATCGACAGGCTAGGCGAAGGCGTCGCGCTCTCTTTTGAAATGCCAAGGCTGCCCGCGTTGTTCCAAAACCAAGAAGAATACGACGAATTCTGCCGCCGACACGGGCAAAACGTCGTAAAAAAAGCGGACCTGACCTCGTACTGCGGCAACTGCTTCCTCGGCGTCGACGCGGGCTCAACCACGACCAAGATGGTCCTTGTCGGCGAAGACGGCGAACTCCTCTACTCGTTCTATTCGAGCAAGCATCGCAGCCCCGTTGAAACGGCAAAAAACGCCGTTCGCGAACTGAAAGAGCTCTTGCCAGAGACCGCGAAAATCGCCCGATCCTGTTCCACGGGCTACGGCGAAATGCTCTTGAAATCCGCCTTTTCGCTCGACGAAGGCAAGGTCGAGACCGTCGCGCACTGCACTGCCGCCGCGTTCTTCGACCCGAAGGTAGAGTGCGTGCTCGATATCGGCGGACAGGATATGAAGTTCATCAGGCTGAAAAAAGGCTCGGTCGACAACATCATCCTGAACGAAGCCTGCTCTTCCGGATGCGGCTCCTTCGTCGAAAACTTCGCCAATTCGCTCGGATTCTCCGCCGAAGAATTCGCCAAAATCGCTCTATTTGCCGAACACCCCGTCGACTTGGGCGTCCGCTGCACCGTCTTCATGAACTCGAACGTCAAGCAGGCGCAAAAAGAAGGCGTCGACGTCTCGAATATCTCCGCCGGCCTTGCGTATTCGGTGATTAAAAATTCGCTCTATAAGGTCATCAAGCTGGTCAATCCGAAAGACCTCGGCAAACGCATCGTCGTCCAAGGCGGGACCTTTCATAACAAAGCCGTGCTCCGCGCTTTTGAAAAGATCGCCGGAGTCAACGTCGTTTGCCCTGACATTTCAGGCCTGATGGGCGCGTTCGGCGCCGCGCTGACCGCAAGACGGCATTACGTCGGACAAGAGACGCAAATGCTCGCGCTGGACGAAATGATCAATCTCGAGTATTCGTCCAAAATGATACGCTGCAACGGCTGTTCTAACCGCTGTATGCTGACGAAAAACACCTTTAAAGGCGGCAGAAGCTACACCAGCGGCAACCGGTGCGAAAAGGGGATCGGCGGCGATAAAGCGAAAACCAAAACCGCCAACATGGTCGACTATAAGTGCAAGCGTATCTTCGCTTACGAACCCCTCGACGAAGCAAACGCTCCGCGCGGCGTCATCGGCGTCCCGAGAGTCCTCAACATCTACGAGAACTATCCTTTTTGGGCGACCTTCTTCAAAGAACTCGGGTTCAGGATCGAGCTCTCTCCGTTTTCCACAAGAGGGATCTACGAGCTGGGCATTGAGTCGATCCCTGCCGAATCCGCGTGCTATCCGGCAAAGCTCGCGCACGGATATGTCGAATGGCTTATCGAAAAAGGAGTTAAAACAATTTTTCATCCCTGCGTCGTCTACGAACGCAAGGAACTTCCCGACGCTCAGAACCATTTCAACTGCCCCATCGTCGCGTCCTACGCCGAGAATTTAAAGAATAACGTCGAACTGGTCTTCGACGGGACCGTTCGGTATATCCGGCCTTTCACGCCTTTACCAACGAAAAAACGAAGGCAGACCGCCTGGTCCGGTTATGCAAAGAGGAATGGGATATCCCCGAAACGGAAGTCCGCGCCGCCGTCGCGCTTGCCTATGCGGAACAGCTGAAGGCGAAAGAGGACGTCCGCGCCGAAGGCAAACGCCAGCTCGACGCGATGGAACGCGCCGGAAAGAGAGGAATCGTCCTCGCGGGCCGTCCTTACCACATCGACCCTGAGATCAACCACGGTATCGCGGAACTGATCGCGTCGTACGACCTTGCCGTCTTCACCGAGGACAGCCTGCCGATCGACTTCGAGCCCGAGCGACCCTTGCGCGTGGTCGACCAGTGGGTCTACCATTCCAGGTTGTATTCCGCCGCGGAATTCGTGTGCAAGAGAAACGACCTTGAACTCGTTCAGCTCGTCTCCTTCGGGTGCGGCATCGACGCCGTAACGAGCGACCAGGTAAATGAAATACTCGACAATTCGGGCAAGCTCTACACGCTCCTAAAAATTGACGAGATCGCCAACCTCGGCGCCGTCCGCATCCGGATCCGAACGTTGATTTCCGCAATGAATCTGCGACAGGAACAGAAGATCCTGCCCGACCCCAAGCCGTTGGCGTATCGCCGCGTCGAATACACCAAGCAGATGCATAAAGACGGGTACACCATCTTAGCGCCGGAAATGAGCCCGATTCATTTCAATATTATGGAGCCCGTCTTCCGGAGTTACGGCTTTAACACGGTACTTATGGACAATCACAACCGCGCCGCCATCGATACCGGCTTAAAATACGTCAATAATGACGCCTGCTACCCCTCGATCATCGTAGTCGGCCAGTTCATGGACGCGGTCCTTTCTGGAAAATACGATACCGACAGACTCGCGCTCATCATGTCCCAGACCTGCGGCTGCTGCAGAGCAAGCAATTACATCCCCTTTATCCGAAGAGCGCTCGACAACGCGGGCTATTCCCACATCCCCGTCGTCTCGCTCAACCCCGGCGGACTGGAGAAAAACGAGGGGTTCAAGCTGCCGGCCAAGCTGATTATCGAAGCGTTGAAGGGCGTCGTCTACGGCGACCTGCTGATGCGCTGCCTGTGCCGCGTTCGACCCTACGAAAAGAAGCCCGGCTCGGCAAATAGACTCTGCGAGAAATGGCGCGAGATCTGCGTCGATTCTCTTACCGGGGCTAAAAACAAATACACGCACAAATCGCTGTGCGAAAGTATCGTTTGGGCGTTTGACCATCTCCCGATCGACGAAACAATCGTAAAGCCCCGAGTCGGAATCGTCGGCGAGATCCTCGTCAAGTATATGCCCCTTGCGAACAACTACCTGGTCGACCTGCTCGAACGCGAAGGCGCCGAAGCGATCGTGCCCGACTTCATCGACTTCTTCAACTACTGCGCCTACGGCCCCCAGTACCAAGCCGAGTTCCTCGGCGGCAAGAAATCCTCTGCGATAACCTCTAAATTAATAATTCGACTCATCGAATCCCTGCGCAAGCCCGCCGTCGAAGCCCTAAAAGCAAGCAAACGCTTCGACGCGCCGATTTCCATCTACCAAATCGCCGAAATGACCAAGCCGTTCCTGTCCCTAGGCAACCAATACGGCGAAGGCTGGCTCCTCGCAGGCGAAATGGTCAAGCTCATCGCCAGCGGCGTCCCAAACATCATCTGCATCCAGCCGTTCGCTTGCCTGCCTAACAACGTCGTCGGAAAAGGCGTCATTAAAGCCCTAAAAAAGACCTACCCCGAAAGCAACATCGCCGCAGTAGACTACGACCCCGGCGCCAGCGAAGTCAACCAGCTCAACCGAATCAAGCTGATGCTCGCCTCCGCCAACAGTAAACTCGCCGCGCAAGAACAAGAAACGCCAAGCAACGCCTTAGTCGACAAAGCCGCCCCAACGCCTGCCACAAGCGCGTATTTGGGCAAACGGTCGGAGATTCCGGATTTTGTGTAAAAGTCTCTTGCAGATAAAATAGCAATTGAGGTCGATAACAGCAAGTTGAGTTTGCCATTATCGACCTCAATGTTTGGAAGGCGTGCTGGAAGTTGTGAAGAAACTGTCTAATCACTCCATCTCATCCGGGTCAGATCTAACTTTAAACACAGGCATATCCTTCCCACGATACTCGACGTCGAGTATTCCTAACTGATACTTTATTGTATCTCGCATTCTACGCGCGCGATCAAGGCAGTAGCGCTTAAACTCACGAGCAGTTATGTCATTTGCGTTACGAACGTGAGGAAATAGCAATTTCAGATATGCCGTTGCAATACGCTTGACAGCTTCCGTATCACGAGTATCCGAAGCTTCTGGAACGATAATGAGTTCGTCCACAATAGCGCGGTAACTCATATCGCTACGTAATTCATGCATAATCGAACAAAAATATTCAGAGTTTAAAGCCCAGCCTGCTATCTTAAGATCTCATATTGCAACCAAATTGGCTCATGATAATTGCTAAGTCCTTGCTAACATACGATTAGCGATGCTTCATTCTTGTGTTCATTTTTTTCATTATTATCTAGTTGAAAGCAAAATTCCAACGGAAATCTATCAATATTTCTCTTGACTTGCTCATTAAGTCTTTTGGTTTGAACTTGATATAATTCTGCAAGATCCCTATCTACCATAACTTGCTTGCCCCTAAAAGTGAATATCATGCTCTGAATTTCTCTATTTTCTACTATCACAGGTAATTTATCGTCTGCCATAGTTACCTCCGGTTTTTTCATAACCGGTCGCTAATTGCGACCACTTCATATTTTCTCGTGTTTGATAACGCAATTTGCTATATCAAATACATATCATACACTGTAGCATTTATCGTACTTTCCTCAACCGGTCACAATTTGCGACCGGTTCTATTATATCAACTTGAGGTCGCATTTTGCGACTTCAAAATGAATAGTATTGTCACTTGAGGTCACAAACTCATATTGCAACCAGAAGCAATCCAGTAAACGATGGCGCCGTTACTTTTGAACCTTCCGAATTGGGAACACAGAGTTTTGCTCAAAAAATCAACACAAGAATGAAGGAACGCTATTCTTATGTTAGCAAGGGCTTAGCAATTATCATGAGCCAATTTGGTTGCAATATGAGTTTTTAGTATCAATCTGACTTCACAGTGACACTATTTTACTACTTGGCGTCATTCTTCAAACTCACTTTTTAAATAAAACAGCGCGTCAATCCGGATTTTTCTTTTACTCAATCATGAATTACCCAATAGCCAAACCGCCTGCCCCCTTTACGTTCTACGATCCCTTCATCTTTCAAAGTATCTAGATTTCTTTGAATGGTTCGCCTGGTCACGGACAAACGCTCAGCCATCTCATCCGTTGTAATCGTCCCCTTTTCTCTAATTAAACTTACTATCGCTTCTTCTATTGTGACGTCTTTTGTGACGTCTTTTGTGACGTCCTTTGTGACGTCCTTTGTGACGTCCTTTGTGACGTCCTTTGTGACGTCCTTTGTGACGTCCTTTGTGACATTTGACTCTTTAGAGTCTATAGCAATTGCGCTTTGGAGCGCTTTAAACTTAACCATAATATCGCCGCCATGGACGATATATTCCGGTTCTTCGGCGCCGTACGCCCTACATGCGTCGCGAATTTTCTGAATCCCGCGCCCCCAGTTTTCAATATAGCCTGCTCTGTAAAACACACGTGCAATATCCGGATTATATGGCTTGGACGTATGCGAACCCAAAAGCGTCTCTACAGTCCAACCAAATGGAAGCATACTGCAATTGCTGACATACATCACTTCATCTTCAATCCGAATTTGCACAGGGACATTTTCCTCCCAACGACAGTGAATCAAGGCGTTAAAAACGACCTCCCTAATGGCGTCACGCGCAAAAGGATAGGTTTCCACTCTTGTGTCTTTATGGTATGAAATTGCGGCTTTCAAGTATTTCAAATAGATCAAGTCAATAGCACGATCAGCCATAATCAACAGCGAGCCATGCACTTCATCCTGATATAAGATCTCGCTGCCTTCAAATTTGCCGATCTTAACATAACACCCGCCAATGACTCTCTCAGGTTGACGATAAAAACATAAAGCAGCAGCGCGTTTAATTTGCCCGTCTACCGTCAAGTCCAACTTTTCCAAAAGCTCAGCATTTGAAATATCCAAATCCTCTTGAGCCATGCGTCCACTACGCAACGCTTCACGTCGGAAAATATCGAAGCTCTCTTTATCTAAATCATCCACGCCGATGTTGGCGATCGGCGCAGCATCCCACTTCAGCCCCGTCCGATCCATCAGAAAGCTTGTCAATGCATTCCCACGCAAGAGCTGTTTTGCGCTCCCGCTTCGATAATAATAGGCGCCGTCATAATTAACCGGAAAAGACCAGGGGCTCACGGCAATTTCAATATATTCACGTTCACCCTCAGTAAGCAAATTTACATCCGCCACAATCCCCAACTTATTTTGAATTTTATTTGGCAAATCTTCAAGCAGGCGTTCGGCATTCGAGACGCCAATTACAGTTCCGTCGTCTCGTGTCCCGATATATATTTTTCCACCCTGAGCATTGGCAAAGCCACAAATCCATTTCAAATATTCGTCATGCCATGACTCTTTCCACTCAATATTCTGACTTTCCACTATTCTCAAGGCCTCCTTATTCCCATTCTTCTTTTCCGATTGTATGCTCCTCGCCTTTGAGTTTTCCAACTTACAAGGCTTGATCAAGAATTTGAAAGTTTTCAGCCAATAGGGAATCCAACTCTTTCGAAAAACGCTTTATGTTTCCGAAAAAGTTTTCATATGCGGCGCAAAATACTGGAAAAGTCTCGTAATAACTGTTTAAGACTCATATTGCAGCCGAATTCATTGCGATAATCGTTAAGCGGCAGCGCTAGCAGCGCGGCTTTAACCTTAAGTTGTTTTTGAAAGGCGCTTTGTTCTCTCAAACTGGAAGGTTCGAGATAACAGCGCTTATTTCTCACTCGATCAATTCAGGCTGCAATGTGAGTTTTAATCTCCAAGGGAAGTTCCAAGCCTCCTGAAACTACTCCCATTCGATCGTTGCCGGCGGTTTGGCGCTGATATCGTACACAACCCGATTGATCCCGTCGACCTCATTGATAATCCGCGTCGAAATCTTCGCCAGGACGTCGTACGGAACTCTGCACCAGTCGGCGGTCATGAAATCGATCGTCGAAACGCACCGGACGGCGATCACATTCTCGTAGGTGCGCCCTTCGCCTGTAACGCCGACGCTGCGCACGGGCAGGAACACGGCAAAGACTTGCGACGTTTCTCGGTAGAGCCCGGCTTTGACAATTTCGTCGACGACGATCGCGTCCGCTTCGCGCAGGCAGTCGAGCTTCGCTTTTGTGACGTCGCCGAGGCAGCGGACCGCGAGCCCGGGGCCCGGGAACGGATGGCGCCAGACGATATTCTCCGGCAAGCCAAGTTCGAGCCCGACGCGCCGAACGTCCCCTTTGTACAGTTCGCGCAGCGGCTCGACCAGCTCGAACTCGAGATCTTCCGGCAGTCCGCCGACATTATGATGAAACTTAATCGTCGCCCCTTGGCCGGGCTTATCGCCGCCGCTCTCGACAATGTCAGGATAGATCGTCCCTTGCGCTAGGAACTTCGCGCCGTCGATCTTGGTCGCTTCTTCGGAAAAGACGTCGATAAAGGTCTTGCCGATAATCTTGCGCTTCTCTTGCGGGTCCTCGACGTCTTTCAGCAGCGTCAGGAACCGATCTTCGGCGTCGACGACGACAAGGTTCGCCTCGAAGTTCTCCCTGAAGACTTTTGCGACCGAATCGATCTCGTTCTTACGCATAAGCCCGGTGTCGACGAAGATGCAGGTCAGCTGCGAGCCGACCGCGCGAGAGATCAAGGCGGCGACGACTGCGGAGTCCACGCCCCCGGAAAGACCGCAAATGACGCGTTCGGTCCCGACCTGCTTGCGAATTTGCGCGATCGACGTCTCAATAAAGCTCGCCATCGTCCAGCTGCACGACGACTTGCAGATCTTCTTAACGAAGTTCGCGACAACGCGATGCCCTTCGGTCGTTTGCGTTACTTCCGGCTGGAACTGGACGCCGTAGAATTGCCCGGCTTCGCACATGAACGCCGCGTTCGGACAGGTCGGCGTCGACGCAAGGACCGTAACTCCCGCGGGCAGGTCCGTGATTTGGTCCGATAGGCTCGTCCACGCTTGCGATTTGCGCGAGACGCCGTCAAAGAGCGGGTTCGCGGCGCCAGCGGCGTTGAGTTCAAGTTCAGCGGCGGCATAGTTGCGACCTGCCGATTCTGCGACTGTCGCGCCGAATTCCCTAGACGCAACTTGCGCGCCGTAGCAGACGCCAAGAATCGGAACGCCCAATTTGTAGACGCCGGGGTCGACCTTCGGCGCGTCGGCGTCGTGGACGCCGCAAGGGCTTCCGGAGAAGATTAGCCCGATAGGCGAGCGCTTGGCGATCTCTTCGGCGGTCGCGCCGCAAGGGATAATCTCACAATAGGTCTGGGTTTCTCGGACGCGCTGCGCCAACAGTTGGGTATGCTGCGAACCAAAATCAAGGACGAGAATCAGCTCGTCATGTTCCTTTTGACAATTCATTTAACGTCTCTTTCCTTATGAACGGCTTCTTACCGCAAAATGCGCTAAGCCTAGACGCGCGTCTAATCGTTGGCGCGCTGTCCGTATATTATAATCCACTGGCAAAATATGAAAACAGAATCGACTAGGAAAAATCGAAAATAGACGCTCCCAGAATCAGAAATACCAATAGGGGCCGCTGCATGAAACGAGATAGAAGCGCGGCGTTCCGTCTCATTCCCCGTCATCCCTTGTTAATTTTAACGATTTTAACGGCTGTACTGGCAAAAAACAAAAAATTAGGACCAATCCTTGTTTATACCATATTTTATGATATAAACTTGAGCGTATTGCGTACTATAATCTAAGGGCGCAAAAGGGACATAATGCAAAAAACCGTTACAAGCGGTTTTTTGTGCGCCAAAATGCAATTTCGGGCTCCCTAAATTGCGCGCCGAACCGTCAAAATAGACGATAACAACAGAGTCGCAGTCAGCTCAATACGACGCATTCATTCAACTTTCGCCTCATCGCCGTCATGAAACCTTATCGCCAACACTCAAGTTCGCTTCGAGCCGTCGTCGTACGGCTGGGCGCCGCCGTTCTATGCGTCGGCTGCTTTGGCGGAATTGCGGCGACGGTCTCTACAATGAGCGCCCATCTCGACCAGTCTGGCGTCGTCGGAATCGCTAACGCCAGCATCAACAATCGCATCGAGCTTGGCAAGGTCTGTCTGTCCGGCGCGGGGCGTGAAGTCGACGGCGTCTTAGCGTCAAGCCTTGCCGAGGAGAACCAAGCGCTGAATAATCTCGGTCTCCCCGAGATGCGCGACGTCAAACTTGGCGACGGCGCGTCCCTTCTTTCCGAGAGGCTGTCGGTAAACGACGACGCGCTCATGCGAGGCGCCGAATTTGGCGTCGGCTCGATCTTCGATTCCAATCAGAGCGCGTATCCCGTCGTCGATATGGATTCCATCTGGCAAACTGAACTGGCGTATCAGCCCTATGAGACGCCGAAATTCGCCGAAATTCAACCGATCGCGATCAACGATTATGCGGTTTTCGACGGCAATAAATCGTCCGCCAACGCCGAGTTCGCGTTCATGCCTTCAACCTTGCTCAGGTCGGACGGGTCGCACACCTACGTCCCGCCCGCGCCGCGAGATTCGTTGCGGTTCTTCGCCGAAACCAAAGCGGCGCAGAACAGAAAACAGCCGAACGACGTAACGCAAGCCGGCGGCTCGATCTCGACGAACGCGCCTTCGCAACGGATCAATAGCCCGATCTATATCGAAAGAAACGCGCGAAAGAGCGTCGGCGTCCGAAGGGGCGCCACCCCGGGGACCGGCGTCGTCGCTATCAGCATCGACTAACAAGAAAATACAAATCCCGCGTTCAACTCAAACGCGGGATTCTTTCTATTAAGACTCAAGCGCAACCGTACGCTCGAGTCGAGCCCTGCGGAAAAGCGCCTCTATCTCACAGAACGCCCTTAGTGCTCGGCACGCCCGTCTGGCGCGGATCGTCTTCAACCGCCGCGCGAATCGCGCGCGCTGCCGACTTGAAAATCGCTTCGGAAATATGGTGTCCGTTGCCGCCGTAGGGCACGTTGACGTGCAAATTGCACGCCGCGGCGTTGGCGAACCCTTGCCAAAACTCGTTCACCAGTTCAAGGTCGAAATTACCGACCCGTTCGACCGGGAAATTCGCGTTAAAGACAAGGAACGGACGCCCGGAAAAATCGATCGCCGTTTCCGCAAGCGTCTCGTCCATCGGAAGCGCGAAGAATCCGTAGCGGCGAATCCCCTTCTTATCCCCCAACGCCTTGCTGAACGCCTGACCCAACGCAATCCCGACGTCCTCGACCGTGTGGTGCCCATCGACTTCAATATCTCCGTGAACGTCAAGCGTAAGATCGACCTTCGAATGCGCGGAAAATAACGTGAGCATATGATCGAAGAAGCCAAGCCCCGTCGATATCGACGACTTGCCCGTCCCGTCAAGGTTGATCTCTAAGCGAATTTGCGTCTCTTTCGTATCGCGTTCGATTGCAGCCGTTCTCATCTCTACCTCGATTCTTTCCATTAACAATTCACGGAGGCGGCGCCTCGCAACAGGATATTATTATAAGACGTCGACGCGTAAAATCAACGCCTCGCCTCAACGCAAAAAACGACGGCCGACTAACAAAAGCCCGACCGCCGTTTCCTTGACTATCCAACGCGCAATTTGCTCAGCGCGCGCCGTTCATGAACCGTTCGATAAGCGCCAAACACGCGTCCGTCTCTTCGTCGAGTCCAACGCTGATGCGCAGGCCGTCGCACCACGCAGGGTACTTCATATAGCGCACAAGGTACCCGTTCTTCTTGAGGAAGAGATAAAGTTCCTCGTGACTGAAATCGGTCTCCGGGTAGACGTTCCACGTAAAGTTCGCAGCCGATTCCGGCACGACGAACCCCAATTCGCTCATCTTCGTCAATTGACGTTCGCGAGTCGCAATAATCTTTTTCGTCGTCTCTTGGAGCCATTCTTGGTCCTGGATCGCGGCGGTCGCGGCGGCGATCGAAAGCGCGTCGCAGTTGTACGAATCTTTGACTTTCAACGTCTGTTCGATCATTTCCGGCCGGGCGATCAAAAAGCCAAATCGCAGCCCGGCAAGCGCGTACGACTTGCTCATCGTCCGAGTAATCATCACGCGAGGATTCCGCTTGACGAGCTCGATGCAGTTTATGCCCGCGAAGTCGGCGTACGCTTCGTCGACAACGAGCGGACAAGGAAGTTTATTCGCGATCTTTTCAACCTCTTCAACCGAAAGGACCGTTCCAGAAGGAGAGTTCGGGTTTGGCAAATAGACGAGCCGCAAAGAGTCGGGCGCGACGCCCCCTTCAAGCGGATTGACCCGATAAGGCGCCGTCGGGCCCGCTGCGGGGACCTGCGAAAAATAGTCCGGCAGCGTCCAATCGTCTTGGAAATAGACTTCTTCGTTGCGCGCGCCCTGGATCTCCGCAAGGGATTTGTAGAGGATATAGCTCGGGTAAGGAAGACGCAGCAGCTGATTCTCCCCGACGAACGTGCGCGTCAGGATCGTCAGAATGTCGTCGCTGCCGTTCCCGCACATGATCCAATTCGGCTCGACGCCGTAAAGCTCCGCCGCCGCTTCGCGGAACGATCGACCAACGGAATCAGGATAACGCGATAGCCCGCGATCAACAACGGCGCGTATCGCGTCGTACGCCTTTTCGGACGCCCGATAAGGATTCTCGTTCGTATTCAGCTTGACGGCTTCGCCCTCTTTCGGCTGTTCGCCAGGGACGTACCCCGCCATCGCTTTAACGTTAGGTCTGATAAAAGTCATTGTAACGCCTTTTGATATTGCCAACTTAGATTCCCCGAAGGAAATCGCCGCGTCGCAGGAAGTTATCGCTGACCTCCATGCGGAACCAATCGACGATAGATCGATTCAAACGACTGCGTATTATAATCAGTTTGTGAAACAAAACAACCCTAGAAGCGCAAAGCTTCCCCGGTAAACAACGCCGTTCTTTCCAACAACGACTCTATTTCTTTGCCGAATTCAACCCTCTACGCCGGGAGCGCAAACGCAAGCAAGACGCCTAAGACGACGACGTTTCGAGAACTCAGCTCCAACACTTTGACGAGCGCGCGGCCGGTTCGGATCCTAACGAGAGTCCGCCACGCCTGAAAATGAAAGCACAAATAGACGACGAGCGCGCCAAGAGTCGTCGTGTTGAAGAGCGCGTCGCGGCGCAAAAAAACGACGGACAGAAGCGCGACGACGATAAGTCCGCTCGCCAAGTAGAAATACCTGCCGAATCGTTCGCCAAAGAGCGCGATCAACGTGAATTTCCGATTGACGCGGTCTTCGTCCCGATCTCGATAATTATTCGCAATCAGAATCGAATCGACCGCAAAACCTACGGCGATCCCGACCAGCGCCGCGTCTAACGTGATCTCGTCCCTCTGCAAATAGTAGGTGAACCCGACGGCGACGAACCCAAAAAAGGCGACGACGAGCGCGTCCCCCAGCCCAATGTACGCAAGAGGAAGAGGACCGGCGCTGTAAAGAAGGCAAAAGACGCAAGAGACGGCCCCGACGACGATCAATCTCCAGCCGCCGTAAGGAAGGGTCGCCAAGCCGAAGCAGCACGCAAGCGCAAGCGTTAAAAAGGTCGCCGTCAACATCGCGCGAGGAGAGATCCAGCCGGACGCAACGGCGCGCGCGGGCCCTTTGCGTTCCTTTCCGTCGGTCCCCCTCTTGAAATCGGCGTAGTCGTTGATGAAATTCGCCGCTACCTGCGCCAAAAGCGCAAAGCAGAAACAGCAGACCGCGGGCGTCCAACGGAACTCGTCCGACAGGTCCGTCATGTCGCTCCACGCAAGGGACAGCGCCACAACGACCGGCATTGACGCTGCCGCCAGCGTCTTCGGCCGAGCCGCAAGGAACCAAGCGCCTAATTTGCTCGGGCGCTTCGGTTCAGAAATTGGCGTTTGTTCTTCGTTTGTCATATTAAATTTCAGCGGTTACGCCGTGAGCGCAAAAACGAGCAAAATACCCAAGACGACGACGTTTCGACCGCTCAATATCAACAACTTAGCGAGCGCGGGCCCAGACCGAATCCTGGCGAGCGTTACACACGCCTGTAAATGGAGCGCCAAATAGACGCCAAGCGTTACAAGAGACATGACGCTGAGCGGCGTGTTGCGGCGCCAGAAAACTAGAGCAAGCGTCACGACGACCAGGAGTCCGTTCGCCAGGTAGAAGTACCTGCCGAAGCGTTCGCCAAAGATCGCAATCAACGTGAATTTTCGATGCGCGCGGTCTTCTTCCCGGTCGCAATAATTATTCGCGATAAGGATCGAATCGACCGCAAAACCTACCCCTAGTCCAAGCAGAGCCGTGTCCAACGTAAGCGCGTCCGTCTGCAAATAGTAAGTAAACCCGACGGCGACGAACCCAAAAAAGGCGACGACAAGCACGTCCCCTAACCCGTTGTACGCAAAAGGAAAAGGACCGGCGCTGTAAAGGAGACAAAAGACGCAGGAAACGATCCCGACAGCTACGGCGACCCAGCCGCCGTAAGGAATCGTACCCAAACCGAAGCAGCACGCAAGAGTCAGCGTGCATAACGTCGCAATCAAGATCGCGCGCGGCGAGATCAAGCCGGACGCAACGGCGCTCAAGGAACGCACGCGGTCCGGCCCGTCTGCCCCTTTGACAAAGTCGGCGTAGTCGTTGATCAAATTAGCCGACGCCTGCGCCAACATCGCAAAGCCGAGGCAGCAAATCGCAGGTATCCACCGGAATTTGCCCGAAACGCTCGCCAAATCGCTCCAAGCGAGCGAAAGCGCCACAAGGACCGGTATCGACGACGCCACCAACGATTTGGGCCGGAGGGACATGAACCAAACGTCCAACCTGCGCAAAGGCTTGGATTCTGAAATCTGTGTTAGTTGTTCGTTAGACATCGCTTAATTTCGACAGATTAGGAGAGCGCAGGCAGTTCGTATCCCTTGCGTTGTTCACGTGAGAAGAAGGACGCCGCAAGCTCGTCGCCGACAATCTTTTCGTTGGTCGGATCCCACTTGATCTCGCGCTGCAGACGGCAGGCGATGTTCGCCAAGTGGCAGACGTGCATACCGAGCACATTCTCTTCGACGTTAGAGACCGGAACTCCATTTTCGCGAATGCACGTGAAGAAGTTGCGCTTATGGCCTTCGATCGGCATTCCGTTGTAGAGCGCGCGATAATCGTCTTCTGTCAATTCCGACAGAATCCCGTCTTCAATCGGCTTGCCGGAGAGACGGT
>JAQVHZ010000039.1 GCA_028695965.1 Thermoguttaceae bacterium
AACGCTCCTCCCCACGAGTCGTCCGAAAAGCAAAGGGGTCGCTTCTTTCAAAGACTCGTCTCCAAACTCCGAGGCGAGGTCCATAATACAGCCAACGTGAACACGATAGAAAATCCAGAAAACGATTCTCCGGTCCTAGCCGAATACGTTGTGAAACGTTACTCTGCGACAGAAGTTGAAAAGTACTACCGACTTCACAACGATTTCTTTGAAATCAGAATCGATCCGGTTATGGGCTCTGTTCGTCGTTTGACCACTCATGACGCTAACGTGCGCTTCACCGATGGGGTTTTGCGTCAGCCGGGTATTGGCAACCGTCTCGCCTGGGACTTTGCTTTGAAACTTTCTGACGAACAGCTAAAAGAAGACCACCGTCCGGAAGACGATTCGTATTATGGCTATACGACCTCTGCTGTTGATAGTATAGAAATCCTCGCATCAGGACCTGCAATTGGTCGTGTTCAAATCATCGGTCGTATGGTCGCTCCCAACGGCGAACTTGCAGGAAGATTCACCCACACGATCTCTGTTCGGTTAAAGAGCAAAATAATCGAAGTTGAAGTAGAACTGGAACCGCTCCTATTACCCGGCTCCTCTCCGTGGAAATCCTATTACGGTTGCCGTCTAGCTTGGAAGGACGCTCTGGCAGAAATCAGAGGCGGCGTAGCTGCCTCGCTCATTGGCACGATGAGAGATTATATACAAGCGCCTGAAAGTGTAGACGTCCGCAGCGACGACCAAATCGGCATAACGATTCTATCTTCCGGCATTCCCTATTTCAAAAAAATCTCCGACACAAGGCTTGACGCTATCCTCATTCCAAAAGGCGAAACCAAACGTCGATTCAGATTTGCTATAGGAATAGACTTGGAAGATCCGCATTCGGCTGCGCTTGAATATCTCTCGCCTGATCCACTAAGATTAGAAGGAACGCCCTGCCCCAAACGGTTGACTTCAACGTTTCTTTCCTCGAGCGAAAAGAATGTTCAGATAATCGAGACGCACCCGATTCTCTCTGAATCGACTACGGATAAAGACGGGACATTGACAGGGGTTCGCCTGACGTTATTAGAAACTCATAGCGCCAAAACAAACGCCGTTGTCCGTTCGTTCCTGCCAATAGATCGGGTGGAGTCGCTCAACCGAATCGGAACCCTAAGTAAAGAAACAATTGAGCCGACTAACGCTAGCTCCATCAGTCTGGAATTTAAACCGCGTCAACTTAGAACGCTTAACGTGTATTTTAAAGAATCGTCGTTAAAATAACTCAGCTGAATTCCTGTTGCATAGCGTTCTGAAGCGGTCAAATTTGCCCGTGTCGCCCTGTTTCACCATCAATAGAGAATCAATAGAAATCAACGCCGTCGCCAATTACTGCGGTTTTGTGCCTAAATCACAACGACTCCAAAATAGCCTTTTCAGGATCAGTTTTTTTAGCTTCTTCCAACAACGCCCTTGACGGAATCTTAACAGGTTCAAGGGTAAACTCAGGAAGATTATACGAACGAGCTTCTTCCAACGTTTGACGCGGATCTTTCTGCGGAAGCATAAACGGTTTGGAAAAACGTCCTGATTCGCCGAAGTGTGCAAAAAAGAGGCGCGTAACAGAACCGTCGTCTCTACGAGAAGCAAATACAATCCAGCGTCCAGAAGAACTCCACGAATGGTAACTGTCTGACTCCTCGCTCGAATTAACTTCGTCGAGCGCGCGCGCCTCCCCTGACTCCAGGTTCAGGGTCCAGAGATTCGCGTCTCGATACCAAATTGGAAAACATCCATAACGAGTCAATGTAAAGAGAAGCGTTTTACCGTCAGGTGAAAGCCTGGGGAAGAGCGCGCTCTGACCGTTAGAAGATGCGTCGAAGACGAGTTCAGGTTCGCTAAAGGTTCCTGTTTTTTCGTCGTAGGAAACTTTTTTAATATCGTAATGTAGCTTTTCTCGCAGGTCGATCGTTTCGCTTTTTCGCTTCTCTAGATCCTCGCGCGAAGTCTTAAAACCTGGGTTTTTAGCAGAACAGTAGTAAAGCGTCTTACCGTCTGCCGACCAGGTGGGATAAGTGTCAAGCGTGTCGTCGCCAGGGGTAAAAACAGGTTTTATCGTATTTTTCACAACATCGTAAAGATAGAGATCGGAAAAGGCATCTAGCACGTCGATTCGATCATCCGATTTCGTATGAAATACCTGGAAAGTTTGGCATGAAACAAAGGCAATATGAAGAGAATTAGGACGCCATGCCGAGTAACTGCATCCAGAAAGCATTCCATCGGCCATAAGATCTCGCTTGGCAAGTTCTCCATTAACATTAAAAACGGTTCCGCCGTTATGAAAACGCAGATGAAAGAAAAAGGCGTTCGTTCCGTAGTTCTGGTAAGAATGACAATTTGTACAAGTGCGTTCGTTAACTAATCTTGCGCGAAAAAAAGCGCGTTCGTTAAACGACTCCAAGCTGCGATTCCAAAGCGCCAGATCAGTGAAATATTCATAGCCTGGTTCAATCTTTCTGTAAGAAATCCAAGGATCAATAACGTCAGAGGAAATAGTCATCGTCCAATTGCTAAACTTACGCCATTTCCCTTCTGATTTCACGAAGACGGAAAACAAAAGCGAATTTCCCACATTATCTTGAAGCGTCTTTTTCCAGAATTTTGGAGAGAAGCGGACCTTCTTTCCAGAGAAAACTGCCAAATTCTCTTTCAGAACCTCTCCCTTGTTATCGGCAATTGACACTACTGTCAGAGCTGTCTCAGCCGTCCTATTGCATATGTCAAAATTCATCGGAGCAATATTTACGGGAATTGTGACGTCTCGATAATCAGGAAAGATCGTTGGCTGCAGTTCAATTGTTTCAAAATCTGTCGGGACGCTCTTTGTTCCCGAACAACCTCCAACTGAAAAGGCGCATAAAAGAAATGTTAGAAAAAATACAGTTAAAAAGGCTTTGTAAAAGCGGCTTGTATTACTATTATTTTTGCAGCTTAGATTTGACCGCATCGCCTTCTCCCTGTTTTTTAATACTTCCAGCCATCGCCTAAGCAATTATAAGAAAACTAGAAACATCGTCAACAGTTGTGAAAGAAGGGGCTCCAAAAGAAACACGTCCATTAATTCTATATCAATTAATGGACGTGTTAGGGTTCAAATTAAACGTCGGAACATTCAACGTCAGAACTTAAAGGTCAATTGCGTGATGAACGTATCATAATCGGCTTTGGCTCGTTTGTTATTCTTATGAGCGTTCACAAAGGCATGTTCCCAGTTAAACGCAATGAACGCTTGATGATTCATGAACCAGTTGAAGCCCATAACGCCGCGATGCACGCTTCCATAAGTCGCGCCAGGAACATACTTTAAATTGTTCATTTCCGTCCACGTCCATTTGGCGACAGCTTCTAAAGCGCCCCAATTTTGTCCGACTGTGCGCTCTTTGAAATTCAAGAAGACGTTTTCCTCAGGCATCGTAATCGAACCGAAACGTCCGCTGTCTTTTACATAAGTGCGCGAACAGTGTGGGGTAAGAAAATATCGAGATACCAGAGCCGTACCATAAGCTGTTCCGCCTCCATCGTAGACGTTGCAGACGTATCCCTCAGCCGTCAGCGCAAATTCTCCGCGTTGATACGCCGCTTCGGCTTGGGAAACGGAGTAGGAACGACCTGCTAAAGGAATGGCGCCGTCGAGGAAATAAGGATTATCACCCGTCCACATTTGACCTCGTGTATATAAACGTAATTTATTTTCGCCGCCTGGACAGAGCCAATAGTGGCTTGCTCCCAAATGGAAGACTTCACGAGTGAACCCATCTTCATCAACGGTAAGAATTGGCGCAGCCGTCAAGCGTGTGTTAAGAATAAAGCCAGGATCGTTGTCCCAGATATAATGTGGCGTTGTTGAAACAGCGGGCGCGGCGAAGACGCCAAAGAATGCGCGGGAACGCTGATCCGCTCCATAATGCGTCGATGAAACGCCAAGGCGACGAGCGAGATAGAAACTCGTTGAACATTCGTCAACAGAGGCAAAAACGCGGTCGTATGTAAGCTGAATGCTTTCCATACCAGATTCTGTATAGAAGTGTCCAACTGTTATATTGCCCAGATACTTCATATCTTTGACGCGCAAGTAAGCGTCTTTCAGTGAAATCTTATTGTTCACGCCAACTCCAAAGGCATATTCTAAGTTGCCGTGTCCCGAGCCTTTCATTGTGATACGAGTATCTCGAAAAGTAAATGAATTCTTTGTATCGCCAAAAGCTGCCTTGGCCTCGTCATTTTCGGAAATAGAAACAGCGTCCATGGAAACATGGCCTGTTAGTTTCATCGTGAAGGGATCGCTTGGCTTGGGATCCTTCTTAGCGTTCTTCTTCTGCTCTGCTTCTAAATCAGCCCTCAATTCCTCAGTTGTCTTTTGCAATTCGGCTATCTGATCCTGGAGCGCTTCAAGTTCCGGGATTCCGCCAGTCAGTACGCCGCCGCGCCGCGATAGGATTGCCGCGTCGTTTGCAACCCAAGCGTCGACGTACTCTTCGTCCGATTCCTTAAACGACTCGTCTTTCATGACGTCGTCATTTGCTTCTTCGTCGTACGCTTCCTCGCTGAAAGGAATGGCAACAATAGATTCGCGCAAGCTTATGTCGCTATTACGCGGCGTCGGCGCTTCAACAAATACGTCGTCGTTCACCAGCTCTGCTGCAAAAACAGACGTTAAATCGTTCGTCCATAAAGCGCATATGCTGAAAACAAACGCGCATAAACAAGTTGCTCGAATTCGCCATTCCATTGACCATATCCTCCATTGCACAGCGCTCAAAAGGCGCAGTAGACAGACTGTTCATATAGTCGGCAAATTCCTAGTCAAAATATTAATAATAATCTTCGGAAATATCCAATTGTTCTAATTCTTCACAAAGTTGAGAAAATATAAAAGGGAGTCGCTCAGAACAAGACCATACCTTTGACGCCCGTTGACGTTTCAAATTAACGCCTTCAGATTGCCGAAATCTTAGAGAACGGAAAGCCTCTATGTTTGAAAGTACTCGCAACCATCCACAAAGAACTAAAAACCGACGTAGCAAACTCTTTTCGGAGTCAAAGCTGCATCGGACTTCAATTATGCAAATACGAAAAACTTACCAGCGAAAAATGCGAACGCCCAAACCTTCAAATCGTTCTCGCAGAATTCCTTTTTCAAAACTCGGTGCAGCGATCTCTTTTTCGTCATACATAACTTCAAGTTTCGAACCGTCTTGAACAGTTGGAAATTCAAATTGAACGTCAACAGGCTTAGGCGAGGAATTAACGGCAATCAGGTACGTTTTTTCGTCATATTGCTTTAACAAGCAGGTAATAGAGTCATTTCCTTCCGGATCGTGTTTCGGACCGTCAAGAACGGTTGCTTGCGGCTGAAGCTCAGGGACCGTCATTTGCAGGAGCGCTGGCGACAACTCATTAATCTGAGTCGCAATTGTCGAAATATTCTTCCAACGTTCCGGAGTCGTCGTAACGCCATAATTGAAGACCTTCGCCTCTGGATTAACGAAACCTCCGTAGGTATACCAGGTGATACCATTACCGCCTGCTGCAAGGGCAGCGAAACTCATTCCGCGCAATTCTTGATAGGTCGGAAAACGTTCCCATCCCCAACCTTGGAAATACTGAATAATCGGCCAAATGGCTTTTGGTCCGTCATTGGCCTCGCGCGCGTCTGAGAAGCTGCGTTTAACGTCTCTGACCGTCTGGGCAACGCAATGCGTTCCCCCCTCGACTCCCTTCTTGCGAACGGGATAAATCTCAGGCAAAAAAGCGTCAGTTCCCTCCACATAGGGACGGTAATTGGAAATTGCTTTACCTGCATTAATGGGATCTGCCTGGACAGTCAAACGCGTCGGATCAACGGCTTTGCACGAGTCAAAATAATCGAACAACTGAGAGGGCGTTGTATTGGCTGAAGTGTCGTCGCCAAGGTACCACGCTATAATTGCCGGAGAATGGCGTTCAACCTCCACAAAACGTTCATCGGGAAATCTTGCAACAGACCATAGCTTGAAACCATACTTTTCAGCCGCTTGCAAAAATTTGTCTTGACGCGGCATAGAATAAGAATGCGCGAAGTTAAATCCGGCTTCTTTTAAGCCGCGAAACGCTTCGTCAATGTTGTTGCCGTTAAACTCTCTTTCCGTAACGCCATAAATACCGATCGGGAAGAAAGGTTCTCCGTCAATAAGCGTAACGCCGTCTTCTCGCAGAGTAATATTAGGGGTCGTTGGGGCGTCGCCTATTAAGAAATAGCGCGTTGCCAAAACTGAGTTGCCAAGAACGTCGGAAACTTCAATGGTCGCTTTGTTGAGCCCCTCCGAAAACTCCTTTTCCAATTTAGCGCATAGGCAAAGGGATCCAGAAGAGGTCTTTTCACGAGAAAAAGCGCTCGTAACGTCCTCTCCATTAACGACAATTACAACAGAAGACGAACAAACATACGAATCGTCTGAAACCTCAAACTCTAGGGCGGCTTGCGTGTCTTTAGACGGCTGGGCGTAAACGCCCGCTAATTTGACGCGAGGCGGGTCAACGTCTCCTCCATTTTTCCAAGCGCCGTCCTTTTTATTACCAACAGTTACGGAAGTCAAAGTAGGTGTTATCGTTCCATTTGGAATTAGAACTGCTTTGTATCGAACAAAGGCTGCAGAAACTTCAAAATGTTCCGTATAGTATGAGTTTGCTGTTCCATCAGGTCCAATAAATTCGGTAAATTCGCCGGGCATATCCGTATCTGGAACAAAATCAGCTTTTGAAATCTGAAGCCTGATTTCCGTTCCCTCTGGGGTTTCAGCTTTCCAAGAGACGTCTCCGCCTTCAAAGATACTGGAGACAAATTCGCCTGGAGAAATATAACTCTTTTCAGAATCGACAATTTCTAACGAGACAGAACGAATGGCAACAAACTCATTGATTTCAATATTGGGCGTGTCAAATCCAAGTTGGATCTCATATGCGGCGGCGGCGACAGGTACCGTGCCGACGATTGTGTTCTGACTAACAAAGCGATCCGCAAGGAACGTAAAAGTTTTCGTCTCAATCACTTCATTATTTACGTCATACCAACGGATCCAACTGCTATACGTGTCGCCTTGGGCAGAACCTACCACTTGTTTTGCAGCGATCGTTTCCAAACGCAGCACAAACTCACATCCCGAGAAGTCTTCGCTTAGGGAACGAGCGCCCGTTGCAACGGCCAAGGCGGTGTCCTTCGGAAATTCAACGCCTTCGACTAAGGGTTTAGTACGCGTTATCAACAACGAACGGACGTCGGAAAACTCTTTCCCAAATTCTATATCCAAAAGACCTTGGTAATTATTAATCTCGGGGCATGCGTCTCCTGACTCAAAGCGCTCAACAAAAATTGACTCGCCAGAACGCCCAGCCTGAACGTTTCCTTCTGAAAAAACGACGTTAAACGCATTATAAACGGAACCGTACGCCCACGAGGACGTCGGAGCAATATAAAGAGCCCAAAGTAAACTTGCGCCAATTCCAAGCGCCGCAAAACTACGATTCAATCGATAAATCGAACGTCTTATTCCTACCATAATCATAACTCCTAAAAAGCGAGGAGTCAGCAAACTACACGCGCCAACTCCTCAACTTACCTCTTGAATGACAATTGATAAAAAACTATTTCAAATATCTTTCGACAATCCGTAAAGGGCGATTTTTCTATCGAGGGTCGTACGTTCTATGCCGAGAGTCTTGGCCGTCCTGCTCTTATTCCATCCATAATACTTCAATGTTTCTAGGATGAACTTACTTTCCATTTCTTTTAGCGTCGTTGGTTCAAACTGGATTGGGTTCTTAGAGCTGACATATTGCCCTTCGGGCGCGGGCGCATTACTGCTAACCGAACGTCGCGGTTCTAAATCATCAATGTTCCCCAATGCGGACGTAACCAAATCCGCCTTGTTAATCGTCGGCGGATTCCCCATCAGAACGGCGCGTTCTATAATATTTTTCAACTCGCGAACGTTACCAGGCCAATGGTACGCATTGAGGGCGGCGCGCGCTTCCGGGGAAAAATCAAGATAACGCCGACCTGTTTCTTGTGAATATCGTTCACGAAAATGGTCCGCCAAAAGATCGACGTCGCCCTTTCGTTCACGAAGAGGAGGAACGTTGACTTCAAGAACACGCAGCCGGAAATACAAATCGCGTCGAAATCTACCCGCGGCAACTTCTTCTTCCAAATTTCGGTTCGTAGCGGCTACGACACGGACGTCGACAGAAATAGGCTTATTGCCCCCAACACGTTCAAAAGTAGCGCCTTCTAAAACCCGCAAAAACGTTGCCTGCAAACCTGGATTCATTTCTGCAATTTCGTCTAGAAAAATTGTTCCGCCGTCCGCTGCTTCAAATTTTCCTATTTTAGTCTCCACTGCGCCAGTAAAAGCGCCTTTTTCATGTCCAAAAAGTTCGCTCGTAAGCAAACTCTCTGAAAATGCGGCGCAGTTCAAACAGACCATCGGTCCGGACCGGCGCGAACTGCGTTCGTGCATAGCGCGCGCTACAAGCTCTTTCCCCACCCCGCTCTCGCCGCGAATCAAAACCGTCGCCTTCGAACGAGCGGCTCGATCAATCCATTTCTCAAGTTCACGTATGGCGCTGGACTGACCAATCATCTTCGAGTTCTGTTCCAGCAGAGAACGCAAACGCATATTTTCCGTTCTTTCAACGCCAAGCAAAGCAGTCATCTCGTTTTGACGAGAGAAGTAATCTTTGTGTTCTAAACGAGCAGTCTTCTCTCTTGCTCCGCCCAAAGGAACGAATTCACGTTGTTCTTCAACCAAAAGCGTCTCGCGGCCAATTTGAATTTTTGAACCAACTGATATCTCAGCGCTTCCTTTGACTTGAATCTCATCGACCGTCGTCCCGTTACGGCTATTAAGGTCATAAAGGCGCCATTTGCCGTCACGATTTTCAATCGTTGCGTGAAAACGACTACAACGTTCATCGTCAAGAACAATGACGTTCTCTATGGCGCGTCCTATTGTCGTCGGTCGATCTGAGCGCAGGAAAAAGGCGACTGTCGGGACGCCGTTGTGAAAACAGATTACTTCAAGTTTAGGGACGATATTTTCCATTTAAATTATCCAGCAACTAATTCAATCTATCGTCAATCAAATTTAACAAGACCGTCGAAAAAGCCGCTTTTAATCATTTCAGCATGAACTCTAACCTCAGACGACACGGTCATCGAGGCTGACGTTGGAACAAGTATGTAGTTTACAAAATTAGAGGGTGAAAAGCGATGTGGCGCTATGACGTCCAATCTTGCATACTCGGACGTCAAATCGCTTAGCTTTGCAAGTTCGTAAGATATCGAATCTTCTGTAAAATGATAATCTTGATAAGGCGCAGTTCTGTCAATTCTTCGCCTGCACAGAAACGGGACGTCAAGCGCCAATACGCCGTCGAGTTTCCATTGGCTCGCAAACGCAGACGCGTCAAAATCAGCTGGGGATAAAATCAAAGCGAGCGCTTGCTCGTTTAACTTCACAATTGAATTGGTTATCGACGCTCTAAAAGATGGAAGCGTCTCCGTCTCTTCTGCGTCAATGCGCGCCAAACAAGCCTTGCTCACGATAACGGACTGTTCACAACCCAGGGTGAAACAAGGGCTCAAGCTTTCCGCTATTTTATCGGGCGTATCAATATTGAGCGCGGTTAATTCATTAGTCTGTTGTTCATTAGAAGAGCTAGACGCTTGGGTTCGAGGAACGCTCGATTGTTGCGTTCCAAGATAATGCATAACGGCTCCCGCCAAATTAAAACCACTGTTCTTAACCTCTAAACGCGAACCTTGCCGTTCAGAAATAAAAAGGGAAGCTTCGCCGCGCGCTAGAACTCTCTCGAGCTTGACGGTAAAAGGGGCGTCGACGCTGTCTCCACTCAGTTCGCCAAAGGACGTCGCTGCGTGAGCACGAAAAAACGCCACGTTAGAGTGAAGAGGAGACGAGTAGACGTCGCCTGACATATTACAAACGGTCAGAATGGAATCGCTCAGCGAAAGAGTGGAGTTTCCGACGTCTTTAAAGACAGACCACTCTTCCGACGATACGGCGTCCAATGAAGGAACGGTAAAATCAATAGATACGCCACGAATCGTAACGTCGGCGTCGTTAAGAAAGAACATACTTTCACCGCCGACGCCATTAGGAGTTTCCGGTAGTTCAAAGCGTAACGTCGGCGTATATTCCTTTACTGCAACGATCTCCACATTTTGCCTATCTATTGCCAAAGAAGAAGTTGGAAGCGCATTATTAAATTTCAGTTCTATGCGAACGTTCAACCTTGTTTCGTCGTTAACCTGCCCTTCTCGCGGAACTATGCTTGCCAATGCAGCTTGCAGCGAAGCGAATGAGTTAGTCTCCTTACCTACCCCATCGACGACGCGCACAATCGGCGCAGTAAAAGACGAGGAAGAAACGCCTGTATCGTCGCCTAATAAAGGATAAACGTTAAACGAACAGACCATCGTCTCAATGGCAACAGGAGTTTCAAGATATGCGTCTATACTGGTAGATTCTCTATCGGCAGGAACGCCGCGCGAACGCCAGCCAAAGGCATAATCCGTTGACTCAAACGCGGGGAAACCTGCCGTCAGATACGAGTTCCGCCACTCAAGACCGTCGTCGATAGAACCGCTCAAAAAGACGTCGGAGTAGCGCGCTGTATTACGAGAATACAACTCGTTCAATTCCGCCGCGCCCAATTCGACCTCGACGCCAGTTTGCAACGGCTCTGAAGCGCCATGAGAAGAATCGGAAACCGTTTCTTCACTTTGACCCGAACTAAGCGTTCCCTGCCCTAAACCTGACGATCCGCGAATTTCGTTTGCAGTTTGTTCCGACGCTCCCGACGACTGTGTCTCGTTCGAGCGCTGCAGCTCTACCTCCGGGAGCGATAGGTCGCTGTTGCTTGGAAAAAGACCGTACACAACAGCAAAAATAATGAACAACCCTGCTGCAAAAAATCCTGGCAAACGCCATGCGCCGACGCGTTCGACAGACTTCTCTTTCGATGAAAGATCAGAGTATCCGCGAGCATTCACTCGCAGACCAACCATATCTGCTATTTCAAGAAGATCGAAAATCAAGGCGTCGGGCGTTTGATAGCGCTCGTCCGGATTCTTTTTCATCATCTTCTTGACGACAACAGCAACCTCGAGAGGAACAGAAGGTCTAACTTCTCGAATGTCTGGCGCTTCATCGCCTTGATGCTGCAATAGCTTTTGCAGCATCGTTCCTTCCGGAAAAGGAGGCGCAGAAGCTAGCATATAGTAAAATGTGCAGCCAAGCGAGTACACGTCGCTGCGAACGTCTGCAAGGCGCGGATCGCGCGCTTGTTCAGGCGAAATATAATCGAATGTTCCTAACGTAACGCCGCTTTCAGTAAGATCCTCGTCAAACTTTGGTTTAAGAAGCCTTGCAAGCCCCATATCAATCAGTTTGACGCGTTTTTTAGGCGTTACGATAATATTCGAAGGTTTGACGTCGCGGTGTGTAACGCCATGCGCGGCTGCATGCGACAAAGCGGCGGCTGTTTGTAAAACGTAGTCGACCGCCTCGTCCAATTCTAAGGCGCCGCGGTCTCGAACATAATCGCGTAAATTGACGCCTTCTACATATTCAAACGCAATATAAGGAACGCCGTTTACGTTTCCGTATAAGTAGACTTGAGCGATATTCTCATGATTCAGACGCGCTGCCGATTTCGCTTCATTCAAAAATCGAGCGACTACGCCGTCGTCTTGCGCGCGTCGTTTTGGAAGAACTTTAATAGCGACTTTTCGTTCGAGGTCGCGGTCTTCTCCTTCATAAACGCGTCCCATCCCGCCCCCGCCGATATAGCGAATGACGGTAAATTGTCCAAATTTGGAGCCGGGCTTCAGAACGCCAAAATCATCGACTTCAAATTCGTCAGTTTCTAAGGAACCTTTTGAAATAACAGTACGTTCTTCCTGCCCGGAAGGAGAGGTTGAGGAAGAACTTCCAGGGGAAGTGAGAGGGACTTCATCCCACACTTCGCCTAAAGAATCAACAACGTCCAATAAATCAAAAGAAGCGCGCACGCGCCTGGCGTCGCTGCCTTCGCACGTTTCCGTCGAACCGTCTGCTTCTGTTCGCAGCTTTTGCGAACCAGAGGCGGAAGGATTTTGTTCGTCAATGGGGATAGAAGCGCCAGGCGACCTTCGTTGCGTGGAACCGTCCTCAAAAGAATGCGAGTTGGAAGCTCCAAATTCGCTCGTTTGTGTCGACTTTTCTGCGGAAGATTGATCCTCTGCATTTAAGACGTCCGAGGAGTCTTGTATCGACGATTCAACGGAGTCTATGTCAGACGGCGCTTCAGATTTTGGATATTTAGATGTAGACGACATTTATTTATCGGACGTTAACAAACAAGCAATATGCAACGTTTCAATCATTTTGCGCCGTCCCCCGACGCCGGGAAGCTGTTTCCGAACGACTAATTGCGTTCGGAAACAGCTTTGTTTAAAAACGCTTATCAGACGCCACAGAGAAACGTCCAATCACAACTATCAGAAGATAAAGCGATTAAGGAGGTTTTCGACATACTCTTGTCGTCCGCTGACACAAGCGTCGGCTTCGCCTTTCTTCAGCATATATTCCGAAAGGGACTTGAAATCATGCTTGCCAGCTTCAATTTCAGCGCCAATCCCAGAATCCCAAGAGGAATAACGTTCCTTGACAACCTTGTCAAGTTCTCCGGATTCACGAATAGCGGCGGCAACCCTAAGCCCCTTGGCGAAGGCGTCCATACCGCCGATATGAGCATAGAATAGATCGATCGGTTCAAAGCTTTCGCGACGAACCTTAGCGTCGAAATTCAAACCGCCCGTGGTGAAACCGCCGTATTTCAGCAAGATGAGCATCATCTTCGTCGTCATGTAGATATCAGTCGGGAATTGGTCGGTATCCCATCCAAGGAGCATATCGCCCGTATTTGCGTCAACGGAACCAAGGAATCCTTGACTTGCGGCATATTCCATTTCATGTTCGACGTTATGGCCGGCAAGTGTCGCATGGTTCGTCTCAATATTCATCTTAACGCTGTCTTCGAGACCGTAGGCGCGGAGGAAGTTAATACAAGCTGCGCAGTCGTAGTCATATTGATGCTTAGTCGGTTCTTTCGGCTTCGGTTCAAAATAGAATTGCCCCGTAAAACCAATCTCTTTAGCGTAGTCAACCGCCATATGCATAAATTTGGCCAGGTGATCGAGCTCACGCTTCATGTCGGTGTTCCAAATGCATTGATAACCTTCACGACCACCCCAGAATGTATAACCTTGCGCATTCAATTCTTTGGACGCCTCCAGCGCTTTTTTAACTTGAGCGGCAGCGTAGGCGAAAGAATCAGCGTTGCAGCTAGTAGCCGCGCCGTGCATGAAGCGAGGATTGCCGAACAGGTTAGCGGTCCCCCACAACATCGTAATGCCGGTTCGTTCCGACTCTTCTTTGAAAACCTTGACAACTTCGTCAAAATTTTTATTCGTCTCAGCAAGATTCTTACCTTCAGGAGCAACGTCGCGATCATGGAACGTGTAATAGGGGAATCTAGCTTTTTCAAGGAATTCAAAAAACACGCGAGTGCGGTTTTTAGCGTTTTCAACCGAGTCAGTCCCATCCTCCCACGGACGCCACATTGTCGGCATACCAAACGGGTCAGAACCGTTCATACGCATCGTGTGCCAGAAGGCGCAACTGAAACGAAGATGTTCCTTCATCGTTTTGCCTTCAATCACTTCATCGGGGTTATAACAACGGAAAGCAAGCGGGTTTTTAGAATCAGGTCCCTCATACTGAATTTTTGTTACGTCTGGAAAGGCCGCCATATTTATAGAACTCCTGTGTTTCGCATATATGAAAAACTCAAACAGAACGCATTGAACCATGAAAAGCTGTTCAACGTCTTGACCAACTTCATGCGCCCATAACAATCGCTTCGCGTCGACAAACGCAAAACGATTCTCTTTTTATCAGTATAACAGATTAGAGCAAAAAAACAAAGAAAGACGCCTAAGAAAAACAATTTTTAAGAACAGAACCGAGAAACGCTAAAACGTCTCTCGGTTTCACACAACACACTCGGCGTCAAATTTAGTTGAAAACGCCGCGCTGCCTCAAGTAGTAGATAACTTCATCAGCAAGCTCTTCGGCAGACCGAGTACCGCCGTCAAGAACCAATTCTGGTTCAAGAGGAGGTTCGTAGGGATCGTCTATGCCCGTAAAATCCTTGAGTTCTCCTGCGCGCGCTTTTTTGTACAAGCCTTTAGGATCGCGTTGTTCGCAAACTTCCAGCGACGTGTTGACGTAAATTTCATGGAAATCGCCAATTTCCATCATGGCGCGAACGCCGTCGCGGTCAGCTCGATAGGGACTAATGAACGCTGTCAGAGCAATCATGCCAGCGTCGACAAATAATTTAGCAACGGCGCCGATACGACGAATATTCTCTTCACGATCTTGTGCAGAAAACCCGAGTCCAAAACGCTTGGCAAACTCTTCGGAATGGCGTTCCATCAAGACCTTCGGAGACGCGTTCAGATTATGACGAACATTATCGCCGTCTAGAACGAAACTGCGCTTACCCAATTGATGCAGTTTATGATCAACCAAATTTGCAATGGTGCTCTTGCCGCTCGCGCTAAGCCCTGTGAGCCACAAAACGCAACCCCTGTTTCCATTCATTTTCTCTTTTTCCGCTCGGGAAACAGCATGTTGGTGCCAATACACTTCGACTTCTGGCGAACTCATCTCAACTCCTTATGAAAAACAATCGGTTCAAAGAACCGCGCGCATTGCCTCAACGCGCAAAAAAACAGTAAAACCTGGGGACATTCTACCCAACTTACTCGCTATTTCAAGGCGCCCTTGGCCGCCGCTTTTTCAAGAGCTTTTTCTTCTGCGGCGGCTTTCCGAGAATATATCGGCAAAATACTAAATGGATTGTCAAAAGATTTTCTCAAAACTCGCATCCAAGCAATACGAGCGACGTCGGCTGCTGACGGATTCCACGCGGCAGGTTCAGCAAAGAGGGCGTCCGAATAGAGCGATTCTCGATTCTTTATGCGAGCAAGAACTGGACCGGTATACAAAACCATCTCGCGCGGATAGCGCTTAGCAAGCTCAAAAACGCTCTGGTCTGCCGACGAAAAGACAGAGGTCGATTCTTCGAATTGAGCGCCTGACTCGTCTAAAATGATCGGCTGACTGCTATCAAGCCATTTCTTGCAAGATAAAATTTTAAACTTTCCGTTCAACGAAAATATCTTCAATTCTGGCTGCTCGTCTGACGGAGCAACCCAATAATTTCTAAATGCCGCGTCGCCGCGCTGAGCGTCTATGCCGACTGAAACGAGGGTTCCTGACCCAGAGGAAAGATTGGAATTTGACGTCTTTTTATAAATGTCGTTGACAATGGCGTCGAGTGCGTCGACGCCAACAATTTGTGCTCCAACACTCCACGCAAACATTTTTGCAGTTGCAATTCCAACGCGCAACGCAGTAAATGAACTTGGTCCAACTACAGCTGCAACAACGTCGACGTCAGCTGGTTTCCAAGAAAATTCACGAAGAATACTTTGTATCGCAGGAGCCAAAGAACGCGCGCTCCTCTGTTCGGGATCAAGGGGACGAACCCCCAACACTTCTCCTTTTTCGCAAAGGGCGACACTCCCTGTCAAGTCAGTCGTTTCCAACGCCAACAATCTAGACGTCTCATTCATCATTCAATCCCATGTTTAACGTCAGGCGCTGAGAAGATTCGGCGCGCCGTTTCAGCTTCAACACGCAACCATCCCCTGCTGTATCGTTAAAAAATGCAGCAAAGCCGAGGAAAACAGCATTATATTACAATAGCCCAATTTGACCAGAGAAGAAAACGGAACGCATATGATAGAAAATTGCTCTTGTAGCATAAAGAAATTATGAGTAAACTCGTTCGGAACGCTTATCGGCGTTTAACCGTCAAATTTTAAGCATTTGTCAATCGGCAAACATACTTTATAAAAATGCCGAAAATAGCGATATCCCAATGAAAATAAAACGAACTCGACAACTTGCGTTTTGCTGCATATTATGTCTATTGGTAGCAGCCTTGGCGTTCGTCCGCAATAACGACGCCTATGCAAAAGACGCTCAAACTGACCAAGTCGTTTTCTTCTCCATACCGATTGGCGTTGAGGTCGCTCCGGTCTTTGCGAGCCCAACCCGTGATTCTTATCAGACGGGATTGATTCTTAAAGATCGTTATGTCGAAGTATATTTTCGTAATAAAGACGGTTTTTGCGCGATCCGTCCTCCACAAGGCAGTTTTTCCTGGATCAACGGCAAATTTGTTGAACTAGCAGATAACTCCTCAGGTAAAATTGTATCGCCCAGCAGAAAAGCGATTCCATCACGAGTAGGCGGCGACTCTCCGTCTTCAAGTTCGGTCGTTCAGGTTGGTTTGCAACACGGTCAAAAGGTAAAAATACTCGGAAAAGTCGGCTTATCAGACGGTTCAACATGGTATAAGATTGCGCCGCCTCCGGGAGAATTTCGATGGATCGAATTAAAGTCGCTTACGCAAGACGAAGCCCTTGCGCATTTGCCCTCAAAACTTATCTTCCAATCGGAATATCTGAAACAATTTAAAGACGCCCAAAACAGTTCTGACAAAGCTCCGAATTCTCGTCAAGGCGAAGCGAACAATAGTCTTGGATTAACGCTTCCTGCTTTTGACAAAGACAATTCGCCCGCACAAGAATCTATTGGCGCAGGTTTCGCCGGAGAAAATAATCCTAAATCCAACGCCCAAAACAATGAGATAGACCCAAGCGCTTTCAAAGTTGAAGTCTCTAAACTTAACGCCGACGTATTTCAAGCGTTACAAAAGAAGCCCGTTTCCCAAGAAGATTTACAGATCCTTCAATTAAGAACAGAAGCTCTCTTTGACGCTGCTCCGACAGACGACGAACGTTACCAACTTCAATCCGTCTACGATATATTGAAAAAGACGGAAAAAGCCGCGTTTAACGTCCAAAACTACTCTATAAACAATTCAGATCCCGTTTTCAATGAGCCTCCTGCTTATCAGGGACAAATGGAAACGCTGCAGAATATAGAGCAACAACCTATAGAGTTCCAAGGCAGCGCCTTTACAGAGGGAACTTTTACACCAAATAAGCAGTCGTATCCCCATTTCACAACGCCCAACTTTCAAACCGGCATAAATGGTTCAAACGTACAATGGGTTCAGGCAATAGACGAGAATGGACATACTCAAATACTGCCTATTGACCAAAATGGCAACGTGCTTTCACAAGACCAATTATCGTCGTTCGGCACGATGGCAGGTCAAAACGGTAGCGGAATCGTCGGTTCGCTCCCTCCGTCGTACTCCTCCTCCAATCCATCGTCGCCAAGTAAGGGAAAAAGCAAAAAGACGACATTCGCATTTTCAAACGGCAATTCTCCGTTCGGTTCGAAGTCGAGAGGCGCTCGAGTTGTCTCAGGAGACGTTTCCCAACAAACGAATCCGAGCTTGTCGCGACTTCCATCCCTATTTCCTACGCCTCAGACAATTGTGCCGCCACAAGATTACAACGTCGGTATTCCATTAAGCCAAACGCGTCAAAATTCACGACTAGTAGCCCAGGCTCAGAACAAAGCTGAAAAAAAAGCCAGCAACGTCGACAATGTAAAGACGACACAGACAGAAACGCTCGTTACGTCTACGGAAGCAAAAAAAGAACGCAAGCCCCAAGGAACTCTCGTTTTTCAAGCGCCTCAGTTTTCGGAGGTCTTGTCAGGCGATTCAGAAGAAAACAACAAAGCTATAGCGCCCGCTTCATCTGAAACGAAGAAGGCTTCAGGCGGCGAAAGCGCCAACAAAATTCGTCAAACCGGATCTTTTACGCCCGTTACTGTCCGTAGTAAAGACGGCTTCGACGCAAAAGGAACTTTAATCGCAGTTTCTTCGCCCGGCGACGGAGCTCCAAAATATGGGCTCCTTGATGCAACCGGAGGCAGCTTAAATATCAATGCGTATCTGGAATCGTCTAAGGGCGTAATACTAGAAAAATTTGTAGGCAAGAAAGTTGGAGTCAAAGGCAACGTCGGCGCCGTTAGCGTAGACGGTCAATTGTACAAACTCGTTATCGTTAGTTCTGTCTTTCCTTTATAAACTGTCTCAAATAACAGGGACCGACAGCGTTAATGTCAGAATCCAACGCTCCAACGCTGTCCAACGGAGAAGAATTGGGCGCTGTCGCATATTAAACGCATACCGAGCGCTTCCGTATAACGAAGCGCTTTCGGCAATCCAAACCCCAGACCTCGTCCAGCTTGACGGCCAGAATAATACGGAGCAAACAAAAATTGACGTTCTTCTTCGGAAATAACCGGCCCGTCGTTTTCAATTCCTATCTCTAGAACCGACAAACCTTCTCCCAACGCCAATTCATTATTGTGATTCTGCAATATGCAGAAAAAACACAAATTGCCGTCCTTGCAAGTCGCTTCGCTTGCATTCTTACTCAAAGCGTCTAAAACGCTCGACAACATCGCTTCGTCTGTTTCTATTTCAAAATTTTCCTGTCCGACAAAGCGCGCCTCAATCTGTTTCTCAGAAAGCTCCAGTCGTTTCTTTTCGCGACTCGTCCAGTCCTTGAAAAATTCCGCAATGTTGAGCGCGCCCATTTCTGGTCGTGGAGGACGTGCAAAACTGCGTATGTCCGCTATCATCTCGTAGGCGCGACGCGTTTGAGCGATAATTGCAGCAAAGGACTCGCGAACAGCAGGATCGCTTTCTGTTCGAAGGCGTTTTTGCGATATAGCGCTGATTATTGCAAGAGGATTATTAAGCTCATGCCCCGCTCCTGCTGCAAATTCTGCCATAAAATCAAACAATCGCTTCTCAAAAGCTTCTGCGCTCAACGCCCCCGCGTCGTCACAGACGCCGTCAATCGTTTTATCTTGCATTTCCTACCTATTTTAACAAGCAAGGATGTAAAAAAGCGGCTCACAAAGAGCCGCGTTAACGAATCTTGACAACGATAAAAAGCCAAGATAAAGAATTCGGCTTTCCTCGTCTAACGACCTTACTGTCAACGAACAATACTAAAAGCGGTCAAACTGTCAATTTGAGAATGAGTTACGCTCATCGGCGCGTTTGATCAAACAAACGACTCAATCTCGAGTAATTTGCAAATCGTCTCAATAAGCTTCTCGACTTCAAACGGCTTGGCCAAAAAATCGTTGGCGCCAGCGCGACGAAGTTCCTCAATCTTGTCTTCCTCAACCATTCCAGAGACACAGACAATTTTAACAGCTTCGAGAGACTTATCGCTGCGAATACGAAGACAGACGTCCTTACCATTAATGTCGGGCAACATGACGTCAAGGATGATAAGATCAGGCCTATACTCACGAACGGTCATACCAGCGTCAAAACCGTTATTCACAGACCGAGTTTCGAAACGGCCGTCTCCTTCCAGGACGTCGACAAGCAATTCCACAAGATCTTTGTCGTCGTCAACAACGAGAACCTTGCGTTTACCGCTCTCAAGCGCGTCGGTCGGAATATTATTTTCCTTCATGAATGTATAAAGACATTCTCGAGGAATACGTCGAAAACGACTTCCCGGAACGCGAAATCCTTTTAACTGCCCGGAATCAAAGCAACGGATGATCGTTTGTTGGCTAACTTTGCAAATCTTTGCGGCTTCGCCCGTGGTGAATACTGTTTTAATTCCCATTATAGTAGCCTAAAGTTATTATGAAAAAAGTGGTATCCGTTGTCGTCAAGGTTCTAATCGGCACATCATACAGCGCTTCCTTGCGACTGCTCAACGATAATATATTAGCAGGGCGTCATGGTAATGAGAAGAACATAAAAAAATGTTTTTTGCGTTTTTGTTAAACTTTTCTCATTTTGCCAATTTTATGCACTAGCCCAATTGTAGCTAATTTGTCTAAATAGTCAATATCAAAGCGTCGCTGCAAAAACAGCCAAAGTTTAGTTGTTAAAGCTAAAACGCTTAAAAGCGCGGTCAACTATGGACTTTGACGCTGTTCTTTCTTCTTGCGCCGACAACCAAGTTTCTTTATTTTATACAATCGGCTCTATTTTGCCAACCTCTTTAAGAATTAAAAAGAACTTTTTTTGTCTTTTTTTCTTCTCTTTGTTCTTTTACGCCAAATTTTTCTTTAACCTGAACCTTTAAAAGCAAATATCTTTCACATTTGCACAAAATCTAATTTATTTTACAAACAAAATGAGCTTTCGGCGCGCTGAATGAGATACAACTCAAAGGGCAAAAATGAGGCTCATAAATAATTAATCTGGCGTCTTTTAGAATTATCATTAAAAACCACAACCCATTTCATACGAATCCGAATCAACGACACAACATTTCATTCCCGATTCTTCACGACGCTTAAAACCGTTCAACCTGTGTTTCTCTTGCATTTTGGGAAAAACAAGGTACGATTGAACCGAGGATCGAAAGCTTATCTTCTCACCGGTAACAGGAGTCGATCATTCCAACAAACATACAGCTAAGGAGTCCCTAATGGCTCAACGAAAAAATCTTGTCGTCGCTCAAAGCGGCGGTCCTACATGCGTCATCAACAGTAGCCTGCGAGGCGTTATTGACGCCGCGCGAGAATTTAGCAACGTCGGCGACGTTTATGGAGCCAACCACGGAATTGAAGGCGTGCTTAAAGAAGAGTTGCTCAACTTATCTGCACAACCAGAAGAAGAAATAGCGCTCTTAAGGTACACGCCGGTCGCCGGCTCGATCGGAACGTGTCGCTACAAACTGAAATCTTGGCAAACGGAAGATTTTGAACGTGTTGTTGAAGTGTTCAAAGCGCACGACGTCGGTTACTTCTTATACAACGGCGGCAACGACTCTATGGACACGGCGAATAAAATTGCCAAGCTTGCTGCTGAACACGGTCTCGAGCTTCAGGCGGTTGGCGTGCCTAAAACTATAGACAACGATATCGGCGACGCCGAATTCAAATTGATCGACCACACGCCCGGCTATGCTTCAACTGCAAAATACTGGACTCATATGGTTCAATACGCAAATGAAGAAAACAAAGGTTCCTATCCGGCAGACCCCGTGCTCGTCCTTCAAGCAATGGGAAGAAAAATAGGCTTTATTCCTGCTGCTGCTCGTCTCGCCGACCCTAAACGCGAAATGCCTTTGCTTATTTACCTCGCGGAATCGCCCTGCTCGCTCGAACAGCTTGCGGAACAAGTCAATGACACGCTTAAACAAGCAGGACGCTGCATCGTCGTAGTCAGCGAAGGTTTCAATGTTGGCGACGTCGGCGCAATTAAAGATTCCTTTGGACATACGAACTTTGGCGCCAGTAAGGTTACAGTAGCTCAGACGATCGTCAATTATCTTAACAACGTAGGTCTTGCTGCAAAAGGCGCCGCTCGCTGCAACGTCCCGGGCACCGATCAGCGTTCCTCGATGGGATATGCTTCTCCGGTCGATTTGGACGAAGCATATCGCTTAGGTCAAAAAGCGGTGGAACTCGCCGCAACAGGCCAAGGAGGGTATATGTCGACAATTCTTCGAAACCCAGGGTTCATATACAGCGTCCGTTACGACAAAGCGCCCCTCACTGAGGTTGCAAACAGTGAACGAACCTTCCCAAAAGAGTGGATCTTGCCGAACGGATACGACGTCTCCGACGAATTCTTAAAGTATCTCAAACCTCTCGTTGGCGAAGATATGTTGTCGTTGCCCATGATTAACGGTCGTCAACGGGTTACACAATTCCAACCTATCTTCGCAGACAAGCAATTAGCGGAGTATGTTCCTCAGGCAGATCGCCAACAGCCTCCCGCAAAATAACTGCTTCAATTGGACTGCATAAAAAACGCATGGCTTTTCCTTCGTCACGATTAGGAAAAGCCATTTTTTTTCAAAAATTTCTTATAAATCATAAATTTCTCTCAAGAAAATTCGACTTGTAGCAAATGCTATTATTTTGTATCCTCTCGCAAAGTCGATTCTAGTCAATTGTGCCCAGCCAGGGACAAAAAACGTTCCTCAAACGCACGCAAATAGCTGTCGATTCGTATACTTCCGAACATAAAAGGTTAGACAATGCGGTTTTCAGACCCAACAACGTTTTATCGCGCCGTTGACGCGAAATCCTCGCGCGTTGTGACGCTAAAACGACGCTTGACAGCATGGACGCGCAAACAGGCGTCGACGGCAACGATTCTTTTCGCAGTGGCAGCGGTCTGTTCTCTTTGTGTTTTAAACAACGAATCATTCGCCCAAAACGCATCGTCTAATATTAGCGGCAGCAACTCCAAAACTTCTAATAACGCTCTATCGCCAGAGGAAGCGAGCGGCGTTTCATTGCGTGATTTCGACGCCATACGCGCGATTAGCCCGGATTACTTAAAAAACCCAGACGGCGGAACGATCCCAGTAGACGAGGACGACCTTTGGACTCCTGAACTAGCGTTAGGTAAAAAAACGCCAGCGCAAACCGCTGAACAAGGAATGCGTATTATCTCCTATGGCGAAGAGAAAACAACGACAGAAGTAAGACGATACGGCGCGCCAGTTGCTCAAAATATAAAAGCGGAAACTGCGCAAGCTCAAGTGGCGTCGCCAAGTAATTCGTCGAGCAGCCAAAACGCCCAAACCCAGAATAATGAGCCGAAAACGGTCGTTCCTGCTGTCTATAACGCTGCGCAAAAAAATGGCGTCCCCAATCCTATTCGTCAAACTCAGTCTTTGGAACCGGCCGCTTCAAACGGAGAATTTGACAACTACGCGCCTGGAGACTTTAGTAATTATTCTGCTGTTGAATTGAACGATCCTAAAGCAGAAGAATCGGTAATCTATAATTCTTCTGCTATTCAAGCCGACGACTCAACCCCATCGTTTAGCGACTATCAAGCGCCCGTCGAAAACGAACTCCCACCTGCAAACGTAATCTTAAACGAACCGGCGTTTGCTGAACCGTCAGCGTTTGTAAGCATTCAACCGACGCCGCAAATCCAAGAAACGAATAATTTGCCTTCAAGAATATCGTTAAACCAAACGGAGACTTATTGGGATTCCGACGCCCTTCAAGCGACTATTGAATCTAATGCGGCAGAATCGGAACCGTTTCGCGAAACGTTTACGGCGACAAACCACGCTTCAACCTCCTCAGACGTCAGCGTCGTATCAAAACCTGATTCTAAAGAGCTATCGCTGGAAGCGGCAAGATTGTCCGAAAACGAACAAAAAAACTTGATCATCGAAGACATTCGCATTTCCGGCTTGGAAATGACAACGCAACAATTCAATAAAATCATCAAGACGAGAATTGGCGCCAAATTTAACCAACAGCGTCTCGAAGAAGACAAACGCGCCCTGTTGCAAACTAAGCAGTTTATCGACGTAGCCATCTCGACTTCATGGACGCCAGAAAAACCAGAAAAAGTTATCGTTAACTTCGACCTTACCCCTCGTCGGCTAATGCGATATGCAAAAGTCGTCGGAAATACAAAAATTGCGAAACACGACATACTCGAAGAGCTTGGAATTAAGCCCGGCATATCGCGTATGGACCCTTATGAAGTAGAAAACGGGCGGCTCCGAATCATCGAACTCTATAAGAGTAAGGATTATGCGGAACCATATGTAGAAATCTTACGTGGCGATCGACCAGAGGATATTGGGGTCGTTTACCTTATTGACGAAGGAGTCAACCAACGCGTATTAAAGACTTCATTCACAGGCAACACTGTCGTAAGCGCCGCCCGCCTACGAAGTTTAATTACGGTCAAACCGGGGTTCCTCTATTTTCTAGGAGGAAAGTTCACACGCGACCGACTTGACGCCGACGTTGAAAAGCTTCTCGAATACTATCGTCAACTCGGCTACTTTGACGCGCGAATCGACCGTGAATACCAAGAAAGCTCAGGATTTGCCGGTCTTGGCAAAGACAACGCTTGGGTTGCGGTTCGGTATATTATTGACGAAGGTCCACGATATAAAATTAGAAACTTTACCTTTAGCGGTAATCGTGTCCTAGACGACAAAATCCTGGAAGAAAAGCTTAAGGTCAAACCTGGCTCCTATTATTACTTTAACGAAGTAGAAGCGGACCGCGTCGCTTTGCGCTGTAAATACCAAGACCTTGGTTACGTCCGCGCAGACATAACGCCCAACTTGATTTTTACCGACGAAGTTGGAGTCGTCGACGTTCGTTATGACATTGAAGAGGACCACCGCTATCGCGTGCGCGACGTTATCGTAGATTATGTTGGAACAGAATCGCGAACAATGACGCCCGTCGTGCTAAATATGCTTGACTTGACGCCCGGCGAACTACTCAACGGCGTTAAAATTCGACAAAGCGAAAATACGCTGCGTCTCTCCGGCTATTTCAACGACAAACCTTCAGAAGGTCAGTTGCCAGAAATTGCTGTCATCCCGGACGACAGCAAGGTCTATGTTACCGAAAAGCGCGGAAAAAAGCAAACGCTTAAAGAAGCGCGCCGACCAGTCGATGAAGAGGAATCAGAAAGCGAGAAAGAAAACGGTTCGTCTAGAACAACTCGCGGACAAGCTTTAGAAACCAAAGCCCAATACGCCGCCTATGTTCCCTATGAACAAGTCAAACAAGCGAAAATTGCCGAAGCGCCGCAAAACGACGACCTAGCGAAGAAAGCAGAATTCCGTTCCTACGGTCCCAGCGTCGCATATGGTTCTGCTCCCAAAATGGCGGCGGCGTCTAAAGTCTACATTTCGCCCGTCCGTCCATTTGATTCGATTATTCGAGCACAGACGACGATTCCAAGCGGTTTTTCTTCTGTGACCACCCGCGCTAACTCCAATGCGTCCTCCGGTTATACGCCGTATGATCCAAACGCGCGCCGAGATTCGCAGTATTCAATTGGTCAGGAGTATGCAAATTATCAAGACGAATACCAAAACGATTCCTACGAAGAACACAACTCTGCGCCGGGATTCTCTAGCGGGGTCTACGACTCGATTTCGGAAAATGCAGTCGAGCCAATAAGCCCTGACAACGACGACGTCTACGACGGAGACGTCTTGATTAAGCTGCAAGAAGGCCGTACGGGTATGTTTACCGCTTCGATAGGCGTCAATTCGGACTACGGACTCGTCGGAAATGTCAGCTTCACCGAACGCAACTTCAATCTTTTCCGTCCGCCGACAAATATGTTCACTTGCGACGGTTGGAAAGACGCATTCCGCGGAGGCGGTCAAATTTTCAACGTGCAGGCTAGCCCTGGAACGAATGTTCAGAGTTATCGTGTTTCGTGGGACGTTCCTTATGTGTTCCACACGAAAAACACATTTGGTATTACCGGACTTTACGGCGATCACTCGTTTGACGAATGGTTCGAGTCTCGTTACGGCGGTGAAATTCGTCTCGGTCGGCAATGGACCCCTCGTTTCAGCACTACGCTGAGCGGAGGCATATACGGAGTTAAGATCTCCGAACCACTGGTTTCCTTTGTTCCCGACTTAAACGACGCCCTCGGTACAAATGCAGAATACACGCTCGGACTCTCCGCTGCATACGACACGCGCAACCATCCCTACCAGCCTTCGGAAGGTTACCTAGTTAAAGGCACTGTTGAACAAGTCCTTGGCGACTACCAGTTTCCACGCGCTTCACTCGGCGGGCGCTACTACAAAACGCTGCACAAGCGAATCGACGGTTCCGGGCGTTGGATTCTGGGGCTCTCTTCCAATTTTGCTTGGAATGGAAGCGACGCGCCCATCTACGAACGCTACTACGGAGGCGGTTCTTCTAACCTTCGTGGATTCGAATATCGCGGCGTTACGCCTCGATACGGCTTGACCGGCTTTGGAGTCGGCGGTAATTTTGAGTTCTACAACACGGCAGAACTCTTAATTCCAGTTTCTGGAGGAGACGAATTCCAATTCGCGCTTTTCGTTGATTCTGGTACCGTTGCCAAAGATATCAAGAATTGGGGACGATATCGTGTCGCTCCGGGTCTCGGGTTAAGATTCTCCATTCCAATGCTGGGACCTGCTCCGCTCGCGCTTGACTTTGCCTTCCCAGTCAGCAAAGATCCAGACGATATTACCGAAGTCTTCAGCTTCAGCATGAGCGGATCAAGGTAATCGCCAGCCAAACTTGTGTGTCAAAAAGGCGGACGTTTTTGCAACGTCCGCCTTTTTGTTTTGTACAAATGAGCGCTCCGTATCTTCTTAAATCATTGGGAAAAGGTGACTCAGGACCAAAGTAATGCCAAAACCTGCAACGCCCAACAGCCCCGTGCCCAACGTCCATACTTTCAAGCAGTCGACTTCGGCTACGCCCGATGAACGGGAGAAGACGCAGAAGCCGCTGTCGTTCATCCAGCTGACAACGCAGGATCCAGCGCCTATCGTGACAGCTAAGTACGCTATATTAAATCCTAAAGCCTCGCTAGTGAATCCCATCGCAGAAAAAATACCGGCAGAAGTAATCATTGCCGTCGTACTCGAGCCTTGAGCAGATTTTAACAATGCGGTCGAAAGAAACGCCAACGTCAACGCTGTTACGCCGCTCAGCTCTCCTGTTGTCACGAATAATTCCTCTATTCGATTGCCAATACCGGACACGCGCAACATTTCGCCATAAGAACCGCCTGCCGCCGTTATCATGACGATCATTCCGGCGTTCAATAGTGCGAAATTCAGTTTTTCTTCCATTTGAGAGCGCGTTGTTCTGTTTTTGCGCGACCAAAGCAATGGCACGGCGGCAAAAAACGCGGCAATAGCTAACGCGACATTAGCGTTGCCTAGCAAAGCGACGAACCCTCGCCAAGCTGGCATTGCAACGTTAGAATCTATTTTGCCTAAACGCGCCTCGACAATAGAAGCGCCTGCTATCAAAATAACAGGGAGAACAATAGGCGCAAAAGAAAGCCACAGGGACGGAAGCGATCGATTAGACGCAGAAGTTGACAACGCCAATGAATTGTCAGACGGAGCTTCTCCTTCGTTCTCGGCGTCTAGTCCCATTTCCATGAGAACATTTGGAGCAATTTTAGGATTTGGCAACACTTTATTCAAAAGCCAAGCCAAAACTAAAGCGACAGGAAGGAGACAGACGCCAACGAATAAGCCTATTTTCAGAGACGTCGCCAGAGGAATATTGAAGGCGTCGGCAACGGCAATAGGCCCGGGCGTAGGGGGAATTATCGTGTGTGAAATTGTTGCGCCAAGCCCTATGGAAAGCAAGTATAAAATATAATTCTTTCGAAACGCACGATAAATCGATTTTGCTAACGGCAACAAGAGATAAAACGTAGCGTCGTAAAAAACTGGTATTGAAAGTATAAAAGCGCTGCTGGCCAGCGCCACTGGCAGTCGCTTTTCACCAACAAGCTGTCGACATGCCAACACGATGCGGTCCGCAGCGCCGCTGTCAGTCATACACTTTCCGATGATCGTGCCTAGCACGATCAACACCCCAATCTTCCCAACCGTCGTCCCCATCGCCTCACAGACACGGTTTACGTTGCGAATTGGATTAAAGGGCTCGTCGCCAATTGCAGCCGCCCAGAAACTAACGGTCAGCGCCCCTGCTAGAAGCGATAAAAAGGCGCCTATGCGTAAATACAGAATCGAAGCGACGACAACAAATAAACTGACCAGCAAAATAAGGACTGGATCGTGAAATATACCGCTCAAATTTACAACCTTTCGCAAAAAGCGCCAGAACTTCAATAATCGGTTGCAACGCCAGACTGCCCGAATTCTTTTAAGGGAAGTTCTCAAAACTTCCAGCATTTTTCCCAAAATTGGTCGCCAAAGTCTATACCAATATCATTTTTATGATATAACATATTGAAATAATTTAAGTTACCAACAATAGAGGTTCAAAAATGC
>JAQVHZ010000004.1 GCA_028695965.1 Thermoguttaceae bacterium
ATTTTTGAACCTCTGATTGTTGGTAACTTAAATTATTTCAATATGTTATATCATAAAAATGATATTGGTATAGACTTTGGCGACCAATTTTGGGAAAAATGCTGGAAGTTTTGAGAACTTCCCACAATCTATTCAACAGCGCCGTAAACGAACGCAACGACAGCGCCCCTTAATTCGCCGCACAAGGAAAATCAACAATGCGCATACTTAGAAAGTCTTTCAATCTTGGATTTATCAGCTTCCTCTATTTGGCCGCTTGTGAAATACTATTTTTGGTCGGCGTCTGTTCCAAGTCGTCGGACCTCGTCGCGTATTCTCTCATTGGGGGCGGTTTGCACCTTCTTCTGTTTGCGTCAGTAGTGTTGTTCAGGAAAACAATAACAAAATATTGTAAACTTTCAGAAGAGGATTTAGCCTATGTGGCAAAGATTCAAGACGTTACAGATAATTGCGTGGAGAAGCTGCTAGGGTTAGGAACCTCCCTAGAACTTTGGGCTCAATTGGTAATAGCGCTTGTGTTCCTTTTTTTAATCCCGACTAAGACTACCCGTCAAATCGGCTTAATAGTCCTGAGTCTAGCGCTTTCATGGAGTTATATATATAGGTTTTTAAATTGGTACTTAGGTAATTTATACGAAACTGCATTTTCTCATCTGGATCAAATTCCCCAGGTTGAAAGAGCGGCGCTTGACGCGTTAAAGAAAAAATCCTATGTGGAATTCCACGCCCAAGCCGACGATTCCGCAGAATCAGAAAGTCAAGGTCAAGAATTTTTTCACATAACGAAGCTGTCGTGCTCATTTGGCTTGGAAGATTCCGATCTTGAGTTGTTTTCAAATTTCAAGCGTCTAAAAGAACTGACGCTCGTGGACTGCCGAATTTCAAGCAAAGGACTTAGCGAACTTTACCAATTTTTGCCCGAAGAAAGCGACGCTGCAATATATTTCTGTCGGCCGAACGACCTCGCGCGCTACATATACGTCTTCCAGCAGGAATCCGACGTCGTAACGATCTCGAACAACGGCGTGGGATGGCCGCAGGGGAGACTAACCTTTGAGAGTCGGGAAGAAGCGCAAGAATATTTAGAAAACTTATCGTTCGAATCGTAACCAGCTCGTTGAGCCAACGCAGTTGCGATCGGATTATAAATATAGCCCCGCGGCAAACTCGTCAAGCGCGTCGGGGTTCGCGGCAATCCTGTCGGAAAACCGCCCAACTTGTTGTTTGTTAAAGGCTTATCGTTTGCAAAAGAGCAGGGATTCCGATGGATGATTTTATTACAAAAGATTTTTTCTGCACGACTTGCGAAGTCAATACGAGATATTTAACTTTCGAGAGATTGCGTATTGACGCCAGTTTTTTGGAAGCGCTTCGCGGACGCCCCGTTGTGACCAGCATCGCGTTTCATTGCTGTGAAGGTCTGCAGGATTCCAACTTAGACTGTCTCGCGACGCTGCCGAGGCTTCGTCAGCTTTACTGCTGCGATTCCAACTTGACGGGCTCGTGTCTCAAATTCCTGGAAAATACTCCGCTCACTTATCTCGATTTTACCCATTCCTCGTTCTTAAAGGAAAATCGCGGCTATTTGCGGAATTTCACCGAGTTGGAACATCTTTCCTTGAAAGACGCCGGCGTCGACGAAACTATCTTTAGCGAGCTGACTTCAGCCAGCTGCCTGAAAGAGCTCGACTTGTCTTTCAATAAGTTTAACGACGAAGACGAGTTGCTGTCAGATTTGCCAGCGTTAAAAGAATTTCACGCAATCTGCAGTCCCGGAGCGTCCAATTTTGTTCCTTACGTCGCGAAAATGCCGGCGCTCAGAACGTTACATCTGGGCGACAGCAATATTTGCGATAAAGACTTAGAGTCTTTGAGCAGTTCAAGCCTCGCCAATCTCATTCTAACGTTGAATCAAGAGATAACGGACGAAGCGTTAAAATACATACGCGATCTTCCTAACCTGAGGTTTTTGTTCCTTGGCGGCGCGTCAATAACTGCCGACGGGCTGGAAATCTTAGCGGACAGTCCGGCGGCAAAGTCTTTGTTCTGTCTCGAACTGCGCGGGATTAAAAATTTTTACCCCGACGTCAAATTCTTAAGGAAGGATCGTTTTCCACAACTGCATACGTTAGAAATAGACTACTCAGAAGAGTTGGAAGCCGAACTCTTGAAATCGGGATACGAGCCTGGCGAATCGGGAGATCCAATTCGCTATTTAAAATCGGGAGCGCGCGACAATCAACCGGATTATTTTCTCTATACGGACGAGCTGGAGAAAGATTTTCATCAAATCTCCCACAAGGCGGCGCCCGAAAGGATGGACGACGATCTCAATTGGAGCTACAGTCTCTAACAACGAAAAAGCCGGACGCGTCGGTCGGCGCTGGCGGCGGGGACGATTGCAATTAATAAAGCGCTTGGATTTTATCCTTGAGCCGTTTGGGACAAGCCCTCATTGACGGCTCGGCAGTTCGTTTCTCATCCTCTCGTTCGCTTGACGCGGGCTCAAAATGTCGTTATAATCTAAACGCAGAAAGGAGCCGGTTTTGCCGGGTTCCCCGTTCGAGATTCCCCGAGCGTCGTCAGAGGGGAAGATCGGCGTCCTCTCCTTGAATAACGCATTGTCTTACCGCGGCAAGTCCGAACTGCGCGGCGGCAAGACGTTCGAAACCGCGCCGGATTGCCCGCAATGAACCGCTTCAACAACACGCTCCAGTTTTGCCTTCTTTTCGCCGCCGCTCTTCTCGTCTTGTCGAGCGTCCCCGCTCGCGTCGGCGCCCAATCGATCATCGGCGCCGAGCCGTTTCCGCCGAACAAAGCCGACGTCGAAGAAACGAAAGAAGGGGCGGAGACGATTCAAGAGGTGTGGGAGCTCATGTTGGCGGAACGCCGCGAGCTCGAGCCGGAACGCTGGGAAGAGCAAGAGCCGACCATTATCGTCGACGCAAATACCAAGAGTCTGACGGACGTCTTAGAAGACGCGCCCTCTGGCGCCGTCGTTCAACTTGCTAAAGGCGCGCGGGTCGAACTCGGCGCCATTAATCCGCTCAAAGACCGCAGTTCCGCGACCCTGTCGCGCCCCATTGCGGTCGTCGGCGAAACGGGCGTTCCGGAAGACGCCGTCGTCGTCCTGAATCAGCGTGAATTTATCGCGATTCAGTCGGAACGGGTCTATTTCAAAGGCGTCGAATTTCGACGTCAGCCCGGCGAGAGCGCGGCGTTTCCAAACCCGATCGTCAAAGTTGAGCTTTCTGGAAACGTCTTCTTCAAGAACTGCTCCTTTGAGGGCGCCAGCCTGGAAAGCGCGGTCGGCGTCTTGATCGAAGAGGGAATCGCGAAGTTCTGGAGATGCTCGTTCTGGGAATTTGGCGGCGCCGGAATCATCGCGCAGCACGACGGGGTCGCCACGCTCGCCTACTGCGAATTATTGGGCAACGCGATCGGCGCCAGCGCGCGTCGGGACGGCAGTATCGTCGCGGTGGCGTGTCGATTTACGCAGAACGGCGTCGGTTACAGCGCGCAAGAAGGGGGCGGCGGCAAGCTCGAATCGGTCCTGTTCGAACGCAACGGGCGCGCGTGGGGCGTCAGCGCCGGGAGCAGTTCCGCCGTGGAACTCGTCAGAAGGACGCTCGTCGTTCGGTAGTGGTCGGCTGGCTAACGTCAATGGACGCCGTCGTCGACGGCGCAGCACAATGCAAAAGATTCTCGTAGATATCGGCGGCGAACGAAAGATTGTGTCGCTCACGCAGCTTCAGGACCTCGCGCGTAGGAAGTACGTCGACGAAGACGCGCTGGTCAATGTGAAAGGCGTTCCCTGCCGCGTTGGGGACGTCGTCGCCCAGCTCGAGGAGGACGGCGCGGAGAACTTTACTCCCCCGGATCCCGCCGACTCGGCGCAGAACCCGTCTCCGAAGCCCCCGCAAAGCACGTTGGATTTCGATCCTGAGAAAGACCGTCTGCTGAACGACGCGATCGAGAAGCTTCCGCGGCCTCTGAAACACGCGCTTCCAAAGAACAAGTCCGTCCGGAATCGTCGCCCGGCGCCGATTCCCGTCCATTACGTCCCTTATATCAAAGCCGTGATCATCTTCGCAATAATGCTCTTCGGAGTCGTCTTTGTCGCTCTCTGGCGGTCTAACGACCCCGGCGAACCGCAATTGGACGCGCTGAGTTACGAGGCGCCTGATCGGGAAGACTGGGAGCATGAGGAAGGAACGCAGCCGAGCCAGGACGGCGAAAAAAGCCATATGGAGGACTGGTTCGACAGTTACGAGGGCAGCCTCGAGGATCGCGACGAAGACCTTGCTGCCGAACCGGAAGACTCGGCGCTCGACGACGACCCAGACCCAAATGGAGAACCGAGTCGAGCCGACGATGAAAGCCGCGTAGAGGATTGGCTCGATAGTTACGAGGACTACCCCGAGAACCGCAACAAAAGCCTTGCGGCCGGGCCGGAAATCTCAATCTTCCCGACCGACCAGGAGCCGACCGAGGACGCCGAGCCGTTCCCCGCTCAGGAAGCTTCTCAGCCTAAGCCCTTGGAGTCGTTTTTTGAATGGGCGAACGCTCCTAAGAAGCCGGAAAAAGAACTCGAAAAGAACGTGAAGACGGTCCCCAAACCGACCGTCGATCACGACGCCATCGCCGAGCTCTTTGCCGACGTCCCCGCGAACTCGCGCGTCGTCTACGTCGGCTCGACGCGGCAGTTAGCGGAAACGCTTGCCGCTTATGAAGGTCAGGTGCAGATGATCGTCCTAGAGTCCGGCTCGTACAAACTCAAGGGGTCGATCGCGGTGAACGGCAAGTTGACGCTCAAAAGCAAGTCGGGCGACTATGCCTACACGACGATCCTCGTCGCCGCGGAGCCCGCTGCACGCGCCGCGTTCGAAATCTCAGGGGGCAGATTGACGCTCGAAGGCGTTACGCTGAAACGCGCAGGCTCCTGCCCCGACGAATACGCGCTCGTCGCCGTCGACAAAGGGTCGGCGGTCGCGAACAACTGCGTCCTCGACGGCTCCGCCGACAAAGGCGGACGCGGCTTACTTCTCAACGGGGCGGGCGCGTCCGCGAACCTCAAGAGCAGCGTCTTCCGAGGATTCAACGACGGCGTCTACGCGTTTAATTGGTCCTCCTTAACGGCGTCAAACGGCTGCGTTTTCGAAGAGAACGGCCGAGGCGCGACCGCGACGCACGGCGCCGACCTCAATATATCGGGCGCCTCCTTCATCCGGAACGAGGTCGGCGTTAAGGTCGACGCCAACGGAAGCGGAAGCCTCGACAAGTGTTCCTTCGAAGAGAACGGCTTTCCCTACAAGGTTTATCAACATTCGGAATCGGCGTTCAAGACGTCGAACTGCGTCGGGCTCGATTGAAGCCTCAGAAACTGCGAACTTTTATCAGTTAAACCGACGCGGCGGCACGGCGCGGACGCCTATTTCCGCAAATAAGCCAAATTGTCGTGCTAAAGAGTAAAAAAACGCTTGATAAATGCCCTGTTCCATGTTAGAAGTAATAGAATGAGGGCGGAGCCCGGCGCTCTGCGAACTCAGCGGCGACCGGAGACGTTCGCCGCAGATAAAAAGAATAGCCCGGTAAAAGGGCGCGCTTTTCGTCTTATATCCTTTTTCAACCTTAATCGACGACGAGGACTATCGATGAGGTATTACATTGAAAGCGGCGGCCGAGCGCTCGGACCCTTCGAACTGGCGACGATGCGCGAGATGCTGAGCAAAGGAAAGATACGTTCTGACGCTCAGATTTCTGCCGATATGGTCTCTTGGAAAAAAGCGACGGAATTTACCGAACTTTTCGGACCGGCCGCGCCGCAAACTCCCCGACAAACTCCGCAGCCGCCCCAGCCGCCGCCCGCGCCTGCGCCCGTGCAAATTCAAGAGCCGCACGCGTCGGCGCCGCCGACGCCCCCGCCCCTTCCCAAAGAGTTTCAACTGCACGCGGAACGAAAGGTTCACAGCGCAAAGAAGCCGAAAGGCGAACTTCCTCAAAAAATGTCGAGTCGGTACTTTTGGAGCTGGCTTACCTTGTCGATGGGGCTGTTCTTCTGGTTCCTCGCGCTTCTCTTTTTAGCTATTTTTAACGAGCGCCTTTCCCCGGGGCTCGTCCTCTTCATTCAGGGACTTGGTCTGGCGTCGTATGCGTTCGTATTCTGCTCGCTCGTTTTGGCGCTCATGTTTCTGCACGCGTTCTGGCGCGCGATACCCGCCGAATTGCAGCGCGTCCCGCCCGACGTCGCGATCGGTTTTTTGTTCGTGCCCCTATGGCAGTTCTACTGGCTCTTCGTCGTACTCGTCTCCGGCGCGGAGAGCATGAACGCCGCGCTCGCCCAACACGGCTTGCCCAACCAGCGCGCGCGCGGCGTTCCGACCAGCTTGGCGGTCGGCGCGGCAATATGCCTCCTTGTCTTTCCGCTGCAGCTCGTTGGAGTCGTTCTATTCTATTCGGTCGGAGCGAAAATGCTGAGAGCGGCGGACCAACTTGACGCCGTTCTGAATCCGTAACGCGCGCCTATAAGGGCAACTTACTCATTCTCAACGATTTATCATAAAGACGTCCTATGAAAAAGAGTAAGAAAGAGCATAAAATATCGTGGCGCCGAGACGACCTCGAACGTCGGTTCGGCTTCGAAGGCGGCAAGTACCTGAAAGTCAGCGCGGTTCCGACGTGCCTATTGGGCGCGATCTGTTCCGTCGCGTTTTACATTGTGTTGTTTTACCTTCCGGACAGCGCGTTTAAGGATATGTTCACGAAGCGCGGCTGGACCCAACACGCCGTCGTCTTTCTCGGGTTCTGGACCTTCTTTCTCCTATGGTTCAAGACGCGCAAGATCAAGCTGCAGCGCAAGCCGCTCGCCCTTCCAATCCTCCCGGACGATCCGGACTTCGTCTTGACGGTCCGATCGGTCGACGCCATAACGAGCCAGATCGGGAAAAACGCTGAGTCGCCAAAAGATTTTATTCTCTACCGGCGCATCATCCAGACCCTTTCCAACTTGCGCAATATCGGTCAGGTGGCGGACGTCGACGCGCTCTTCAGGTCCCAAGCGGAACAGGACGAAAACGCGCTCGATACGAGCTACTCGCTCATCTCCGGGTTCCTCTGGGCCATCCCGATCCTCGGCTTCATCGGAACCGTTATCGGTCTTTCTGCAGCGATCGGCAATTTCACGAGCGTTTTAGACTCGGCCGCGGATATTTCCGAACTGACGCCCGCGCTGAAAGACGTTACCTCTGGGCTGGCGACCGCCTTTGAGACGACGCTGGTCGCGCTCACGGTCGCGCTTGCGCTCCAGCTCTTCGCGACGTTCGTTCGTAAATCGGAAGAGGAACTGCTCGACGAAATTTCCGACTTCTGCACGGTCAATATCGTTTCGAAGATTCGTGTCGAAGGGAACGTCCGTATCGCCTCGGGCGAGAACGAGACGAGTAATGAGACGAGTTAGGAGCGCCGCCCATGCGTAGGTCCCAGAAAGGTCAGCCCTTTACGCTTTTCTCGTTTCAAGACGTCATGACGTCAGTCTGCGGAATCGTCGTCTTGATAACGCTCTTGCTCGCGCTCGAATTGACGCGCCGCTCGCTCGATGAAGAGGAGATCTCCTTCGAATCGAACGCTCGACGCGTTCAGGAGATACGCAAAGAAACGGAAGAACGCCGCCAAGCGATCAAGGCGCTCGAGGAGACGCAGATCCTTTCGGTCCAGACGGCGGACCCGACGGGCCTCTCTGCGGCGGAACTGCAGGAGCGCATGGATCGGGTCGAATCGCGGCTCGAATCGGCGAGGAACGAGCGCGCGCGTCTCCAGAAAGAGCTCGACGAGGCCAAGAAAGTCGTCGACTCCAACGAGGACGTTCAGAAGAAGATCGACGAACTGCGCGAGGAACGCAAGCGGAACGAAGAGACGATCAAAGCGGCGCAAGCTAAGGCGAAGGAGCCGCTCGACGCGAACGTCGTCTTGTTCTCGTACTACGAATCCGCTAGGGAGAAGCCGTGGTTCGTCGACATTTCCGGCTCGAAAATTATCGCGATTCCGACCATAGAAGGAGAAGAGACGCAGGAGTTTCCCGACCCTTACGAATTCTTGCAGTGGGCGCGGCGGCGCTCGCGAACGCGCGAATATTTCGTGCTCGTCTCGCGTCCGAGCGGCGCGGCGGCAAACGACGTCCTCTCCTATCAACTTGAAGATATCGGGTTCAAAATTGGCTTGGATCTCATAGGCGAGGACCGCGCGCTGGAATTTATGGCGGTCCAAGAGCCGAAAGGAGCCAAACGATGAGCCGTAAACCGAAATCAACGGACAGTTTGGAGCTCTTTCTCGACGCAATCTGCAATATGTTTGGCGGGTTCCTCTTCATCATGCTCTTCGTCGTCGTGTCGATACGCGCGACGCGGGACGCCACGATCGAACAGATGATGAAAGATGAAGGCGCCGTCCCCGCGGCAGAATTGCAAGCGATGGAAACGGCGCTCGACGCGTTGGTCGTCAAGCAGCGGCGTCTGGAAAAGAACGTAGAGGACGCGCAAGACTTTATCGACAAGCTCAGCGACCCTGAGCTGGCGAAGATTTACGAAGTTATCCTTCAAAAGACGCAGGAACTTCGCAAGACGATCGAGGAGAACGCCAAAGCCGACGACGAACTTAAGGAAACAAAAAATCGCGCCAAGTACGTCGACGACGAACTCAAGAAGCTCGAAGAGGAACTCGAACTGCAGCGAGACGAGGTGAAAGCCGCCGAGGAATCCGCCGTCGCCGCAAAAGTTGAGCGGTCCCGAAAGACGGACGCGCCCCAAATGCGCCCGTCTTTCAAGTTGGAAATCGGCGTCGTCTTAAAGTACGGTAGGCTCTATTTCTGGCACAAGCACGACGGCGAGGGCTGGATCCAAGAGCTGAACACCGACGATTTTGTCGCGGTCGAAGAGAGAGAAAACGAGATCCGAACAGAGCCTAAGCCGTGGGCGGGCGTCGATTTGTCCGCGCCGGACGTCGACGCCAAACTGAGCGAAGCGTTTGCCAAATGCGACAAGACCAAAGAGAAGATTGTCGTGGTCGTCGCCGCAGATTCCTACGAGCATTATTCGACCGCGCGCGATTTCCTCAAACGCGAAGGGTTCGATATGCGCCCGGTTACCGGTAAAGTCGGCACGAGCGTCGCCGACAGAGGAGGAACGAACACTAAAGCGCAGTAACGCTTGAGACGCCTTTTCTGCGCCAAGACGAAAAAAGCGGCTATTTTCTTGGGAAAAATCGTCCGCAGCGCTTGTTTTTACAGCTCGTTTCCGAAATAATATAAGTATGGGACGCGCGTCGCGTCCGCGTGGATAAGATTATGCAACGAACAACGTCATTTTTTCGAGCGGCGCTCGGCGCGCTGATATGTCTCGTCGCGCTGACGGCGTTGAGCGTCGCTGTTGCGCGACAGCCTCGGCAGAACGGCGGACTGCGCAAATCGACCGACGACCCAGTCGTCCAAAACTCCGCAAAGCAGCCGCCGCCGAAACCGGCGCCGACGCCCAAGCCGAATCCTCAGCCTCAACAGCAGCCCCCTGCGCCAAAACCGCCCCCGCAGCCCGCCCCGCCGGTCAAGCCGAGAAGTTCCGATCCGCTTGTGCGCGCAGAGGAAGATCTTCAAGAGGCTAAAGAGGCGCTCAACAGGGGCGACGCCCTGAAAGCGTACCGAGACTCAAACGCCGTCGCAAGGACGATCGAAACTCAAAAGTATGACCAAGTTGGAGTCGACGGACAGGGAACTAAGGCGGACGAATTCCGTCAAATATCTGCGGAAGCGCTGCAAGTCGCCAAAGAGAGCGGCAAACGCTTGAACCAAAAAAACGTCAAGCCCGCTAAGCCGCTGACCTTTTATTTTTGACCCGCGTAACGCGCCTGCGACGGGCGTTTAGGATAAGTTGACAGGAGCGCTGATATGTCGGAATCGCCGGCGCGAGGCAAACGTTATTTGCTCGATGAAGTTATATGTCCGCACTGTTGGACGTCCTTTCCTCCAGAGGATATACTCTGGATAGCGGAGTCCCCCGCCCTCACGGGCGACATAAAACTTGGCGAGTCGGAGCGCGAACGTTTCCTGCCGACAGAATACAACCCGCGCGGCTTTGCGGTCGACGCGCTCGGGCAAGAATGCCGCGGCTGCGCGTGTCCGCATTGTCATCTTTCGATTCCGACGTCCTTCCTTGAGGCGCCGACCGTCTTCATGTCGATCATCGGCGCGCCCGGATCGGGCAAATCCTACTATCTCGCGTCGTCGACCTGGTTCCTTCGCAAGCTGCTCCCGAAACGATTCAACGTGATCTTCACCGACGCCGATCCGCAAATGAACCGCCGCATTCAGGAATATGAAGCGCTCCAGTTCCTCGGCGAAGAGGATCAGCTCGTCGAGATCAATAAGACGGAAGAACAAGGCGACCTGTACAATTCCGTCCAATTTGACGACCAGGTCGTCGTCTATCCTCAGCCGTTCGTCTTTTCCGTTACTCCTGCAAAGGACCATCCGAACAGAAAGAAATCCGCAAGGCTGGCTAAGACGGTCTGCTTGTACGACAACGCCGGAGAAAGCTACTTGCCGACCCATACCGCCGACTCTTTCTCTTTTCCAGTAACGCGGCATCTGGGCAAGAGTCAGTGCGTCTTCTTTCTCTTCGACCCGATTCAAGACGCGAGGTTCCGCTCCGCGTGTCGAGAATTCTCGAACGATCCGCAACTTGCCGAACTGAACGGACAAGGAGATAATCGCGTCTCGCCGATACGCCAAGAGGCGGTCTTTGCGGAAACGGTGAAGAGGATACGCGCGGCGCGGCGAATGTACGCGCACGACCGCTACGACGGGCTCCTCGTTGTCGTCGTCACCAAATGCGACGTCTGGCGCGGCCTGCTTCCGACGAACGAACTGGATAAGGACCCAGTTTCGACCGGAGTTTACAACTATCAAGAATATTCGTTCTTACGCACGGACAGCATAGAGCGGGTCAGCGCGCGCGTGCGCGCTATGCTCATGAAACGCACGCCCGAGTTCGTTTCTGACGCGGAGAGTTTCGCCAAGGAGGTCGTTTATATCCCTGTCAGCGCGACGGGCGTCTCGCCGGAGACCGATCCCGAGACCCAGCGCCGAGGCTTTCGTTCGAAAGACGTTAAGCCGATCTGGATCGTCGCCCCGATGCTCTATGCGCTGTCTCGTCTCACGCAAGGACTTGTCCCTGCGCACGCAAAAGAAAAGTAGAACGATTTGTTACGTTTTGGACGTCCTTATGGCGCGTCCGAACGGATACGTCTTCGTTGCAAAGGAGAAGATCCCATGGCGTTAGAACTTGTTTACACCTCGGTTCCGAAAGGTCTGAAACCAGGAACCTACGGTTTTTGCACCGTCGCTTGTTCCAAGAAGCTCTCCGAGAAGACGATCCTGACGCTCGAAAAGCTCTCTGGCTACCGCCGCGTTACGTCCGATCCGGCGGGCGCGAACCCGGTCGTCTATTCGCATCTCTTTGTCGAAGACGGCGTAACGACGCAGCGCGTCCTATCGCGCGTCAGCGCCGCGGGCATAGACTATTCCGGCCGCGCAAATAAAATTGCGTGCCATTTCGTCCTCGACACGTACGACCTCAACGCCGCAGGACCCGCGAGAACCTGCGCGGAAGAGAAGCTCTTTGTCGAGGAATGGGATAAGGAACCAAAGTATTTCGAGAACGAGTTCCGCCTGCCGTCGCCGAGCGGCGAGCCGCTCTCTTGCGCCGAATGGAAAGAGCTGACCGGCGACGCGGGCTGGGCGGGCGCCCTGGCGTCGACGGCGTTTTCGAATCAGCCGGTTCTTCTGATCGTCAATCCTACGCACAACGTGCTGCGGCTCTATGAGGAAGCGATCGACCTTCTGCCCCCTTATAAACGCTGGGACGTAACGTTCTCCACCTACTACACGAAACTTCCGCCCGGGATCCGCTGTCAATGGAAAGCGGTCCTGCAGGGCTCTCCGGAAGTATCTGCGCTGCGCGCGCTTGGCAAATCGCTGGTGATCGACCTGACGAATCCGAGCCAGTTGTCTCTGGAAGACGCCGCGGCCGCCATGCCTTATGCGGCACAACTCGTCGAGTTAGCGCGCTCCGACCGCGCGCAGGCGCCCCCTGACCCGGACGCGGACAGTCCATTTGCGGTAAGCGACGACTCGGAGGCGTCGCAAGAGGACGAATCGGCGCTCCCGGCGCCCCCGTTGCCGACGATCAAATACGTCGACGATCCGAGCCTCGTAGCGCCGCCGCCCGCAGCGCCCCCGCCAATTACCCCGCCGCCCGTCATACTCCCGCCCTCGGCGCGCAGAACAAAAGCCCGAAAAGGAGACGCAAGTCCCGACGAGAAGAGCCCCAGTACGTCGGCGCCTCCGGCCGTTCGTTTCGTCTTTTGGCTGGCGCTCGGCGCGTTAGCGGCGAGCGCTGCCGCGCTGGTTGTGATGAAAAGCCTCGGTTATGGACCGTTTGCCCCGCCAATGATCGCGTCTAATTTGACGACGCCTTCCGAAGAGGAGCCCAAATTTATCGACGACGAATCGCCCCATGACGCCCCTGTCTCCGACGACCTGACGCCTGACGAACCGTTCTCTGACGACCTAAGCGGCGACGACGGTATCGGCGAGGATTTGCCCGGCTTATTTGAGGAGGACGAAGAGGAAGAGACAGAAGCAGACGCCGACGATACGAGCGAAGAACTCGAGGCCGACGACGTCGAAGAACTGCAAGATGAAGAAGAGCCTGTCGACGAGGACGCCGAAATCGACGAGCAGCCCGTCGACGAAGATTCGTTTTTCCCTAAAGAATGGATACAAGAGGTTTTAGAGGGTTCGAACGACGACGAGCAAGACCCTGCCGGGCTCGACTTGTACGAGGGTATGCCTTATGTCGACCCGTTAGAATTTCAGCCGATAACCGACGTCATTAAGGCGCTGAACGAGGGATCGGCGCGCGTCGACTTCAACATCGCGTCCGGCGGCAATCCGACGCTGCGTTACGATCTGACGGGGCTCGCTAGATCCTCGATGCAGCAGGCCTACCGGTTCTGCAAAGAGCGCGGAGGCAAAATTGCGGTTACATGCAGTCTCGAGCTGGACGTAAATAACGCGTGGAACTTTGAAAACGCCGCCAACAGCCGCGTCCAGACGCAGGAGATCGATTTCAGCGAAGAAGTCTCCGGGGAGACGCCGCGATCCCTTCAGTTTAACGTCGTTTCCGAGAAGGATCCTGAGATCGTCGAAAGTCTCGAGCTGCAGTTCAGCGAAGTACAAGACTACGACGGACTCTTGACGTTCAAGGCGTCGAGCGCGACCGCGCGCAGTTACTTCTTGAGCGCGGCAAAGTTGAAGTGGACGTTTATCGTACCGCCCGAAAACGGCGACCCTTCTCTGCGCTTCGAATCGGAAAACATCCAGCTGCTCAGGCCGTGGAACTATATGAGAGACGCTAAAGTCGTCCTGACGCCCTATTACGAACTGTCGGCGACCCTTGGCGAGGCCCAGCCGTCGATCGTCAACGAGGAATCGCTCACCAGCGAAAGGAAAAAATACGCGCTCGTCATTCTTCACGACGGAAATGGAGAAAGCCATATCAAAAGCGATATGAAGTCGAGAATGGTCGATTTCAACTACTCGTTCCAAACGCCGTATCTCGACCAAATCGAATTTATGACGATCCGCTTTGCGAAAAGCAAGAACGCGCGGCAGCTCGAATTCACGAAATTCTTTGATAAAGAAGAATTAGAAATCGAATTGGACAATTACTATTCCACACGGATTCAAAATTATATCGAGCGCAGAAGCCGAGAACAGGGGGAATGGCTGACCCTGGCCAATCCGAACGAAGTCGCAAGAGAGATCGAAAAAAATATCCAGTTGGATCTCGAAAATGCGACCGCGCTGCGCGACGAGCCCCATCAGTTCTCGCTCTATCTTGCGCCGACAACCGAACAGGTTTACGACTCCGCGAGAAATAATTGGGCGCTCCTTGGCGTTATTAATATTACCCGCGCGACGACTCCTACGCCCAATTCGAAGAAACGATACTAATGACGACTGCTGAATTAATCGAAAAGATCAAACGGATCCTCGTCGATCCCGAAGGCTTGACGCGCGAGGACTTGGAAGCGCTCGCCTCTGAATATGCCTCGCGCTGTCGTCGGCTCAACGCCAAACTTGATCGCGCGGTCGCGTGTATCCGCTCCGGGCAATTGTGCGAAGCTGAACGCCTCGAGCGGGACGGCAAGCTCATCGACGAGATCCAAGCGCTCTCCTTTCCGAACGCGGATCTATGGCGCGCCGTCTGCCGGGGCGCGGGGTGCGACGTAACGGCTCAGGTCTCCGCCGACGCGGCGACCGAGCTGCAGCTCTTCATTCTCGATTTTGAAGGCGTCGCAAACGTCTTTCGGCAATACCGCCGCCTGTCGCTCGAAGTCGCGCCCGCAAAGGACCGGCTCGACTTGCTCTACCAGCTGCGCGCAAAGTTCCCGAAGACCCCGACTATCGATAATACGGTCGCTGCGCTCGAAAAAGAACGGATCGAGCAGATTTCGGAACAGCTGAAAAGCATGGATCCGAAGAATCCGCCGAAAGAGTTCATCCTGGAAACGTGCGAGGAACTGGAAAATCCCGTCAGGACGACCCCGGCGCCCGAGCAGATGCTGCAAAACTTGCGCGCGTGGAGAGACTATATCAACAATATGACGCAAATCGAACAGCTGAAGCAGTTTGTGATCATATGGGCGGAGGCGAAATATAACAACGACGAGAAGAGAATGATTGCGTGTCTTGCGCAGTACAGGTCCTCGAACTACGCGGAGTTCCTGAACGCGCTCAGCGCCGAGGAACGCGAAGCGCTTGACGTCTTGAGCCGCGAGGCGCAAGCGCTCGAACGGAAAAAGACGGCGCAAGCGGAACTGAAACGCAAGACGACCGAACTCGCGCGCGCCGCCCAAACGACTCATGACGTCGATAAATTGTCGAACCTGATCGCGTCGGCGGAACTCGTTGCGGAAAATGCGGAACAGTCGGTCGACCATAAGGTCGCGACGGCGGCGGCGCAGCGGATCGAGTCGCTCCAACTGCAGCAGTCGCGCCGTTCTACCTTCCTTGTCGTCTCCGCGGCTGTTATCGTCTTCTTGTTCAGCGCGGCGGTTCTCTACTCGATTCATCGCGCTCAGTTCCTGAAAGACGCCTCCTTAGCGGCCGCTGAGATTGAAGGCGCGTTAGACGAGTTCGTCGAGACAAAGTACGACACGCCCCTAGAAACCGCGCGTAAAAAGGTCGAGGACTATACGAAAAAGCGCCCGAAATTCCAGTCGGTTCAAGCGTTCGACGAAGCGGTCGTTCGTTATCGCAAGATTTCCGAAGAAGAGGAACGCCGCGCGTTCGAATTTGACAAAAACGCTAAGTTAATCCTCGAAAACCTCGAGGCGGGCTATCCGCATGACCCGACGTCCCTGGAAAAGAGACTCGCGAGGTCGGTTGAGGATCAGAGGCGCTGCCAGGACTTACGAACGCTCTATACGGACGTCCTGCTCGCTTATAACGACAACCGAGCCGAAAAGAATCAAGACCTGCTCAACCTGCTCGATAAAAAGCTTCAAGACACGCTCGCGTTGCCTGCCGCTGATCGGCGCGGCGCCATCGCAGAAATCAGGACGCAGATCGCGCTCTTCAAGAACTCCCCGTCGGGCGAAGAACAGGACAGGCTCTTCATCCAACAGCTCGACGCGCTGAACAACGAGCTCGACGCGCTTTCCGAACAGACGAAACGCGCGCGAAAGGCCGCCGATATCACGGGCGAATTACAAGAGGCGATCGGCGTCTCGTCCCGATACAACGCCACGCTCGACCGGCTGAAAGAGACGCTCGACGAAGCGGACGTCAAATTGGCGGACCTAGCCGCGCGAGACGTCGACAACGCCAGCCGCGCAAAAGTTTGGAACAGCTTTCTCGCCGACGCGTCCTCGCCGCTAGCCTGGACAAAAGACGCCGCCGCTTTTGAAAAGATCGACGCCAAAGCCGAAGGCGCGGAGGACGCGCTCGCCTTTGCGCCGGAATATAACGAGCTCGCCGACAGAATCGAGACGTGGCGACCCTTCGCCGAGGCAGGAGGCTTTGCCGCGATGCGCGACGCGCTGAAAAAAGCGGTCGAGCCGTACGCGACGCCCTTATGGCTCTATCACAACGCGAAGTCGGACCAGTACGTCTACCTGACGTCGAAGCCGGAAAGCGCCGAGTCGAAAGGAATCGAGCGCGCCGACGGCGCGGAGACGAGAAAGTACGACGTCTCGAAGCTGACGGACGAGGAAATCGCAGGAATCTCCGAGGCGTGTCAATACGCGCTCTATCAGAAAGTGAACAGCGCGAAGGTCGACGACGATCCGACGGCGCTCTTCAAGCTCTATTCGACGCTGATTCGGGAGACGGCGGCGCTTCCGGAAACGGCCGTCGACCCGCTCCTTAAAGCAAAGTTACTCAGCGAGTTATTGAAGCCGTGCAAAGACTGCCCCGGCTTGCTCCTCGTCAACGAGCGATTTGAGGTCGCCTGCGAAGATTCCAAGCTCGATTTCGAAGCGAATTTCTACGACAATACCGAGTCCAAAGAGCAGCGCGAGGCGGCAGTTAAGCTCCTTGCCGATTTCGGCGCCATCAATAAAGCGCTCGACTCGGCAGAAAAGAATTTTGAGGACGCTATTAAGCCGATCCAGGGGTATTACGAATGGGTCGGCTATATCGACGTCGCCGACGGCGAAGCGCAGGTCTTCTTCGGCCCTGCGCGGCCTAAAGACGGGCAGACCCTTTGGGTCGCGCGCGGCACGGACGCTTCTGCTGTCGAGTGCGGCGAGGTCGTTGGGACCAAAGGTGAGTTGAATTTGTTGCGCGACTGGGAACAGTACCGCTGGACGCTTGTCTACGCGCGGTCGGACGCCGCGGAATGACCGACGCCGCGCGGCTTCGTTTAGAAGACGCCGTCGCGCGTAAACCCGTACGAATAGGTCGAATACTGCTCGGACGCGCTCGCGTTTTGGGCGCGCTGCAGAATCGCTTCCACGTCGGCGAATCGCTCGTTTGTGAATTCGAACCTCAGCTCTTGAACGCCAGACTTGAGTATCCATGGAATCGCGTCGATTAAGTCGAGCTGTTCGTAGAGATAGAGCGAACTGCCCGTGACGGGCGCGGCGCCCTCTTCCCCGCCGGGCTCGAATCGGTCGGCGTTCTTTTCTACGATAATTCTCCGGTCGGACGGGTCGGTAATCTTCACTCTTGGCGCGTCGAAAAGGGTCTTTTGGGTAAACATCGCAAGCAGACGTCCGTAGACGGGCAGCGCCAGTTTCACGCCTCGTTCCTTGACGGCAGGGTCGACGTTGGCGACAATTGCGGCGACGGCGCGGTCGGAAATTTCCGGGGACAGGCAGATCGAGTTCGCGCGCGGGAAAAGGTCGGACAAGTACTTGACGGCGCGCGAGTTGCCGACGTTGAAGAACCAGTCGAGCGCGAAGGGCTCGCCCTTCTCTTCGAGCAGGATCGCCTGCGCGAGCGTCCCCGCGGACGGCGCAAAGCCCTCGGGCGTCTCCAGACGCAAGCGGCTCTCGAATTGGACCGGCTGCGTTTCCGCGTAAATCTTTTGGACGCCTTCTTTTTTGCACGCGTCATATTGCGCGCGCGTCCTGACGACGGCAGAAATAAAGGGCGTCGCGACGATTCGCTCTTCAATGCCGCTCGCCCAAATTCTTTCCGGCTTGATTTCTCCGACGACTTTGGGCCGTTCGGGCGCCTTTCGGCGATACGATTCAATGAGTTTTTTCTCGAGCGCGTCGACGGCGTCTTGACGCAGCTGGTTCAGCAACGACTTGGGCACAAACGCGTTAGGATCGAAGCTCGGCTCGAAAGACGCCAGATAGAAAGGCGTTTCGCCGAACCGATCCAACGACTCGAGGAGCGAGTCGGCGTCGACCCCTTTTTTCTGCGCGGGCTCGACGTGTTGCCGAGCGATCGCCGTCACGGAGACGCGGCTGTTTTTCAGCGTCAATTGAAGGGGTTGACCGACTTTCGCAACGAGGACCGCGTCGATGGGCTCGCGCCGGCGCGTCTGTTGGAGCGCGTTTTCGATCTCTTTGTTCAGGCGATGGTTAAAGGTTCGGTAGAGGGTCGTCGCTTCGGCGGGGATAGGATCGTCGAATCGGACCAGGTCGTTCGGTTCGGCGCGCTCGACGATTTGGAAGCGGCGCGAGTTCGTCGGGTCGACCAATTTGATTCCGCTCACGTTCAAGCCGCCAAGTTTGCGCGCCGTTTCGTCGAGGAAGACGACCCCGTCCCCGTTGTGCAGCGGTTGAGAAAGCCGGACGACGTCGCGGCGAACGCTGCCGACTTCGACTCCAAAATTCGACGCGAAAAATTCGTTCACGATCTTCGGATCGTGTTCGTAGTAGTATCCGCGATCGTACCCGCGATTGAATAAGCCCGCGATATCGAGTCGGCGCGACTCCTCGTCCGCTTCCGACTCGGGCGCGCCGGACGACTTAATCGATAGTCGTTTTGCCGCAGTTTCGCTGGAAACGCCCGTCGCTTTGTCGATGAGTTCGCGATAGTACCGCACAGCCGCATAGACGTAATTCGGCGACTTCATGCGCCCTTCGACTTTAATCGAGTCGACGCCTATTTTGATGAGCTCGGCAACTTCGGCGCTCCCTTGGAGCTGATCTTTTAGGGACAGAAAATAACCGTAATCTGCAGCGTCCGATTCCTCGTAGGAAGGGCTTAACTCTTGCGCCTTATAGTACTGCCGACACGGCTGCGCGCACATGCCGCGGTTCCCGCTGCGTCCGCCGATGAAGCTCGACAAATAGCATTTCCCGGAACAGCCCAAACACAACGCTCCAGACGCAAAGACTTCCAACTCGATTTTCGTCTTCTCGCGAATCGCTCGCATCTCCTCCAGGGAGAGCTCTCTTGCCAGAACGGCGCGTTTGAACCCTTGTTCTTTCAACCAGTTAAGCTCGTAATGATTACCCGGCGAAAGCTGGGTCGAGGCGCACAGCGAAAGGTCCGGAAACGATTCGCGCAGCCAGGACGCGACTCCGAAATCTTGAACGATGACGCCGTCGAGCCCCGTTTCGTAGAGACGCTTGATATCGGGATAGGCTAGATTGATTTCCGAGTCGGAAAGGACGGTGTTGAAGGTAAGATGCACGGCGACGTTCGACCGGTGCGCTAAGTCGATCGCATCAGCGTATTCGTCGACGCTGAAGTTCTTCGCAAACCTTCGGGCGCCAAATCCGGCGACGCCCATATAGACTTCGTCGGCGCCTGCTTTAATTGCCGCTAGGAGACGGTCTTGGTCGCCGGCGGGAGCCATGATCTTCATAGTTTAGTCCTTATTCGTTGGCGCGCCGGTTGACAACAGGGATTCTATTTAGCGTTATCCCGTTATTATACAGCGCATTAAGCGTCGTTTTCCTCGTCGAACCCAAGGTCGCGCGCGATGTTCTGATCGCGCGTTGCGGAGCGATTGTCGCCGAGCTGCTTAAACGCGATAGAACGATAGTAATACGCGTCGGGATTTTCCGGATCGAGCCCGACGGCGACGTTAAAATCCTGCAGCGCGCGTTTCGGGTCGCCAAGCTGAGTATAGGCTTCTCCGCGCGCAATATAGCAATGCGCAAATTCCGGGTCGCGTTCGATCGCTCTGGAGTAATCCTCGATCGCCTCGTGGATTCGGTTCTCGTTGACCAGAAGGACGCCGCGGTCGTAATACGCGTTCACAAATTCCGGAGCGATCGCCAGACAATCTCGGAAATCCTGGAGCGCAGCGTCCGTTTCGCCGAGCATATCGTACGCGATCGCGCGGCCGTAGAGCGAGAAATAAGCTTTTGGAGCGAGTTGGAGCGCTTTGGTATAATCGTCGAGCGCCTTCTGATAACGCTCGCGCAAGCGCTGCGCATGACCGCGCAGTTCATACGCGTCGGCGCAATTCGGACCGAGCTTAACGGCGCGCGCCGCTTCTTCGTAGGCGCGCTCGTATTCGCCAAACTCGAGCCAAAGCCGCCCGACGCCGATCCTTGCGGCAATCAAATCCGGATCGATTTTCAAAGCGCGTTGGTACTTTTCAAAGGCGTCGTCGAACTCGCCTTCGTCGAACGCTTCCCTTGCGGAGACGCACATAATTTCTGCAAGTTCGCGCTTATTTTTCGCGGCGTCGAGCGACACTTTCGCCGACTGTTTTTTCGGTCCGTTCGGTTTGTTGGGCAACTTGGAAGTCATGACGTCAACACAGAAAAATAGGCGCTTCTCGAAAGAGCGCAATTGCAATAGGGCGCGCCCGACGTTCTTAACGTTCAGACGCGCCCAGGATTAAGCTCGAGATCAGGCGTCGATATTCTTGACTTCGAGCGCGAATTTCTCAATGAATTCTCGCCGCGGCTCCACTTGTTCGCCCATCAAGACGCGGAACAAGTCGTCCGCAGCTTCGACGTCGTCCATGGTAACTTGAACCAAGGTTCTGTTGTTCGGGTCGAGCGTCGTTTCGCGCAGCTCCTCAGGGTCCATTTCGCCCAACCCTTTAAAGCGCGTGATCTGCCAGCCTCTTGCGGCCGCGTCGCGAATGGCGTTGAGCATTTCGCGCAGGTCTTCGACGCCGGTCTCCGTTTCGCCGCGAATCACGCCGTAACGCGAGCCTTCGACGCCGGTGCGCTGGATCGGATAGAGCGAGTCGATTTCGAACCCGAAATTGTCGCGCAAATCCTTCAAATGCTTGTTTAAAGAACGCAATTCGTCGAGTTCGTCGATACGGAGCCGTTCGTCGAGTTCGTCGCCTTCTTCGATGATCAGCTTATTCGAGACGTCCAACGCGTCGGCGATCGAGCCTCGAAGCTCGTCGACCGTCTTTCCGGTCTCTTCTTCAAGCTCCTTCAGGAACTCGTTGAGCTCGGTTCGGTCGAGGAACCAGCTCTTCTGCTTACGCCAGTTCACGTGATAGATCGGCAACCGGGCGGTAACGGGGTCTTGCCGGGTCGCCAGCTCGCGCAAGTTGTATCCTCGCTTTTCGAGCGCTTGAATCGACTCTTCCATCCTGCTCAGGAGTCGGCAGAGCGCGTCCATATCGGCGCCTTCAATCATCCTGCCGTCGCGCGGATCGAGCTTGGCGTTTTGAATGCCGGTTTCGAGCAGTTCGCGCTTCATCTCTTCTTCGGTCTGAACGTATCTGCTCGCGCTCTTGCCGCCCTTTTTGCGGACGCGGAAAAGGGGCGGCTGAGCGACGTAGACGAATCCGGCGCGGACCATATCGTACATTTGACGATAGAAGAAGGTGAGCAACAGGGTTCGGATATGCGAACCGTCGACGTCGGCGTCCGTCATGATGACGATCTTGCCATAGCGACGCTTGCTCAGTTCCATCTCGCCTTCGCCGCCGTATCCTCCGCCAAACGCCGTGATCATGCTACGGACTTCTTCATTTTTCAGGACGCGGCTCGACTGGGCTTTATACGCGTTGATAATCTTTCCACGCAAGGGCAAGATCGCTTGGAACTCGCGAATACGCCCGCCTTCCGCGGACCCGCCCGCCGAATTACCCTCGACAAGGTAGAGCTCGCAACGATCGACTTCTCGGCTCGTGCAGTCGCGCAATTTACCGGGCATACCGCCGCCGTTCAGAACATTCTTGCGATCTTTAACGAGCTGCCTCGCTCGTCTGGCAGCCTCGCGCGCTTCTAACGCGAGCAGCGCTCGTTGAGCGATCAACTTGGCGTTCGCCGGATGCTCGTCTAAGTATTTCTTCATCGCGTCGCCAAAGACGCTTTGGACAATACCGGCGACTTCCGTATTGCCGAGCTTCGTCTTCGTCTGCCCCTCGAACTTCGGCTCGGGCACGCGCGCGGAGATGACGACCGTCAAGCCTTCGCGGAAATCGTCGCCGGCGGGGATGTTCTTGACAAAGAGTTTTTCAGCGATACCGTACGTATTGAGCGTTTTCGTGAGCGCGGACCGAAAGCCCGCGACGTGCGTGCCGCCTTCGTGCGTATGGACGTTGTTGACGTACGTGCGCATCGTTTCGGCTTCGTTGTCGGTATATTGGAGCGCGATTTCGACGGTAACGTTGTCGCGTCCGCCGCGCACGTAGATAACGTCGTTATGGACCGGCGTCTTATACGATTTATTCAGGAACCGCACAAAGTCGACGATACCGTTTTCACAATGGAATTCTTCGCCGTGCCCGTCCCGTTCGTCGTAGAATCTGATCCGAATATTCGGGTTCAGGAACGCCAAGTCGCGGAGACGATTGTAGAGGATGCTGTAGACAAACTTCGTGTCCGGAAAGATTTCCGGATCTGGCTTGAAGGTCGTCTTCGTGCCGTGTTTTTCGGACTTAACGCCTTGCGCGACTGGGGCTAACGGAACCCCGCGTTCATACTCTTGATAGTACTGGTATCCGTCGCGCCACACTTCCACGTTGCACCATTCGGAGAGGAAGTTGACGACGGTTACGCCGACGCCGTGGAGCCCGCCGGACGTTTGGTACGCGCCCTTAGAGAACTTGCCGCCGAACTTCAGCCTCGTCATAACGCCTTCGAGCGTCGAGACGTGGAGTTCCGGATGTACATCGACCGGGATGCCGCGTCCGTCGTCTTGGACGGTGATGGAGCCGTTCTGATTGATCGTAACAGAAATTTCGGTCGCGTATCCGGCGAGCGCTTCGTCGAGCGAGTTGTCGACGACTTCGTTCACGAGATGGTGCAGACCTTGCGAGGCGACGTCGCCAATATACATCGCCGGGCGCAGTCGGACGTGTTCGAGGTCGGAAAGACCGACGATGTCTTCGGCGTTGTACGACTCTTTGACCTGCCGCTCGTCGCGAAAACCGTCGTCGATCGCGGCGACCTCCAACACAGGTTCTCGCTCGCGCGCGTTCAGATCCGTATGTTGTTCATTTTCTAATTCGGGGTTTTCGGCGGGATTGACGTTGGGATCAACGCTAGACATAATCACTCCATTACTTCAAATTAAAGGCGCTCGGCCGACAGGTTCTGTTTGAACGCCGGACGCGGCAGTAAGGCGCCAAAAAGCTCGACGCCTTGAATTGCATCTTCATTTCACAACCAGCTTGATCTTCTCGATATTCTCGTCGGGAAGGCGCAGGCGCATTTCTTTTAGGATATCGCCAAGGTAAAACTGCAGCTCTTGATAGAGCAGATTCGAGGCGATTTCAACGCGCAGCGTCGCGCTCCTGAAGGAGACCGGACGCGCGTATTTCATATAAGTTTCCAACTTGCTTGGAATTTGTTCGTCCTCGAGGTCCGCATAGTCGAAATCGTCGACGAGGGAATCGTCAAAGACGACTTGCAGCGCTTCGCGCCACGCGTTTTGGAACCGCTCGACGCTCAGCCGCCGACCTAGCCCGTACTTCGCAATGATCGACGGCAGGACCGAGCTGAATTTCGTCGCGCGGACCGGCCGTTCGTCGCTGAGGAACTGGTATCCCAGCGGATGAGGGGGCCGCGCAAACGGGTCTTTTTTCTTAGCGGACCGCGAATTCGGCTTTTTTGGACGTTTTGGCCCGTTGGGGTTATTGGGGAAACTTGCTTTTGTCATTATATTATTACACGATACGCGCAATTTTCGACGAAAAACCAGCCCGGTCGAAGGACGAACGACGAAGCGCCGTTCCGCTCCTGCGACATACGACTAGATTATACCCGAAACGTCGTTTTTTTCAAGGGATTGCTTAGCCCTTTCCCCTCGTGATTTTTCGCGTTATTTTGCGTCGAAAATAGCCTGTTTTAACAATTAGCGAGGCTCTGACCGCATGAAAGAAACGAGCGAGGGCGCCGCGCGTTTGCGGGCTTGGTTCGAGCCGATTTTTCATAAGGAGTTTTTTGTTATGCCGTCGACGTCCACGCGTGAATACGAGCGGTCGCCGTTCGAGTCGTCCTTTTTTCTCACCGGCGCAACCGCCAGCGGCAAAACGTCGCTAGGCATAGAGTTAGCGCAACGGATCGGCGCGGAAATCGTTTCGCTCGACTCGATGGCGATCTATCGTACGATGGATATCGGCACGGCTAAACCATCGCTCGACGAACGGCGCGGCGTCGCGCACCATATGATCGACGTCGTCGACCCGAGCGAGGATTTTTCGGTCGTCGAGTATATGCGGCAGGCGGCGGACGTCGCGCGCGAGATCGAGTCGCGCGGGAAGACGGCGCTCTTTGTCGGAGGCACGCCGCTGTACTTGAAGACGATGCTCTTCGGCGTCTTTGACGCGCCTCCGAGCGACCCTGCGCTGCGCGAAGAGCTGCGCGGCGTCGCTGAGCGCGAGGGCGTCGACGCGGTCTGGACGCGGTTGCGGCAGGTCGATCCGAAGGCGGCGGAAAAACTGCATCCGAACGACTTAAAACGCGTGATTCGAGCGCTGGAAGTCTTCCAGTTGACCGGCAAACGAATCTCCGAGCAACAGACGCAATTCGCGGCTCCCCCGCTCTTCGAGCCGGGCAGGATCTTCATCCTGACGTGGGAACGCGAACCGCTCTACGAGCGAATCGATCGGCGCGTCGACATGATGCTCGACGCGGGGTTTTTAGAAGAAACGCGCGCGCTTTTCGGCGGGAGTCCGGCGCCTGGTCCGACGGCGTCCAAAGCGGTCGGGTACCGGGAGCTTCACGCCGTCTTGCGCGGCGAAGTTCCGCTCGACGAGGCGGTTGAGAAGATCAAGCAGTTGACGCGCAATTTTGCGAAGCGTCAGGAGACGTGGTTCCGGTCGTTGACGAAACAAGGCGCGCGGCGAATCAGCGTAGAGAACAAGTCGCGCGAGGAATTGGTCGGCGAGCTGGAAGAAGAGATTGAGAAAATAAAACGCCGCAACGGCTCCGCTGCGGCGCAATAATCTGTTGGAACGGCGCGGCTCAAAGATCGGCGATAAAGTCCGACGTCCTGTTCGTGTCTAAATTGAAGAGGGACAGACGGTAAATTGTTTTCGCAATTTTCTTGCTGTCTTCGTCGTTTGGATCGACCGGTTCCTCGATGTTTTCGACGTACCCTGCGAGGATGTAGTCGAACGGCTCGCCGAGCGCGTCGGTAAATTTCGCGCGTTTTGTTGGGATGAAGATTTCGGTCGCTTTGAGGTCCGCAACTTTCAGCGCGTTTTGCATCGCGGTCTTGTCGACGAGCTTGAACTTGTCGGACTTTTCAAGTTCCGCGCGGGTCGCCAACGAAATTTCGCTTGCGCTGTCGCCAATGACGCCGACAAAACATACGGTCGGCTTTTTTCCTCCGTTGACGACGGACAGCTGCGACAATTGCTCGGTCGCTTGACTCGTCGTCTTGGCGACGGCGGGCTTGTAGATCGACGCGTCGATCGATTTCGACCGCCTGAAGAGGGCGCATCCCTGCGCGGCAGTCAATCCGACAAGACAGGCGCATATAAACGATCGGCGCGAACATAACGGGCTAGTAACACCACTGATTGAGTTCATTTGGACTTCCTCATCTACACAAACACACGCGCGCGTACTTTCACGAGCGCATAGAACCCTAACAATTTTCAGAGAATAGGGCAAGAGCGATTTCGTTTTCTCTTGCGCCTTTTGGAGAATTTGCAATGAACGTTTGGAAAGCGTCTATGATAAGGCTTGGCGGCTACAAGCAGCGTCTTTTCATCCTGCAATTCGTGATTCTCTCCGTCCTTTGCGGCGCGCTCGCCATTTTGTGGTCCTCTTTTCGTCCTCAAATCGTCGAGCAAGACGTCTATAAGCTCGAACCTGGCGACGTCCGGGTCTGGGATCCCCCGGAATGGATTCCCAACAACTTAGTCAACGAAGCGCTCGAAAATCTGCCCCCGGAAGTCAAAGAAAAAGAGCTCAACACGTTCGATCCTCAGCTTATCGCCAATCTCGTGCGCGCCTTTAACGACCATCCGTGGGTCCAGAAAGTGGAGTCTGCGGTCGTGTCGTACCCCGCGAGGGTCGATATGAAGATTCAGTTCAGAACTCCCGTCGCGTTCCTCGACGCCTCACAAGTTGGTTTGACCGAATTCATCGAACTGCTCAATAAACTTTTTGAAGACGACGAATTTCTCGAAACCCTTACCTTTGAAACCTCCATCGACGCGCCAAATCACGAAAAAAGCGTCACGGAACAGAAGCTCGTCGACGCATTCGGGCGAGAATTGCCGACGCGCTATTTCGACGACCATCCCGACGCCAGAGAACAGTTCCCGACAATCTTGACGTACGGCCCTCCGCGAGAGTATCTCGGCCGAGCGACGCAGCTTGCCGAGATGCTGCAAACGCGCGGAGCCGTAAAACAGTTCCAGATTTCCAAAATTCACGCCCTTAAGACGCTCGGCGCCAAAGAGCCCGTCTTCTTTTTGTCAACGCGGACCGGTCAGACGGTCAAATGGGGCTCTTACGAACGTCCGAAAGGCGGCTTCAGGAGCAGCCAATATACGGACCAGCAATTGAACAGGAATTCCAAAGAAGAGCGCGACGCGCTCGCCGAATATCAGGCGAAGAAACTGGAGCGCTGGGCGCGGGAAGACGGGGGCGTGTCGCTCGACCTGTCTAAGGACAAGAAAAAATAAACGCGCGGCAAATGATCGACGCGCGTTTCAACAATAGCAAGACCGCGCCCCATCGATTCATGAAGCGCAGGCGTTCAACCTTCGACGACGTCGCCCAACAGAGGACGAACGTTCGTTCTCGCACTAGATTCAGTTGTCAAAAGAATCGAACATACGCATGACCGCAATTTCGAATTTTTCGTCGGAGTAGTACGTTCCGGCGGCGATTTCAGCGCGAACGCGTTCGACTAACGAAAGGCGAACGTCGCTCATATCCATCGAGGCTTCGGTAGTGCGAGCCGCGCTTTGCGCCTTGATCTCCATTTCGTCGCGATTAACGGCTTTCGTTTCGGTATTCACGCCGTTGTTGCGCTTGATCGACGAAGTTTGATTCACGGAGCCGACGCCGTTTAATCCGTTGATACCATTAATATTCATCTTCTATTCTCCTGAAAGGTCATCAGAAGTTACATTCGTGTCTGCGCCGCCAAAAAGCGAACTCAAATCAACGACAAAATTCTACTGCCAAAAAACGTTGAAAAATCAACGCAGGTACTCCATCTTTCCTCATCAGCCTTCAATTGCCCAGCTTTGTTAAGCTAGTAAAACTGGGCAATACTCCCTGGCTTAGCGTCTCGTTCGCAACGAAACGCCTCGGGAACTCAAGGAGAACGGCGCTCGCGCGCTCGCGTTTTCTCTCTGTCTGGATTATCGACTTGCTCGACGCCCGACTTGAGAAAACTTCGTGCCGCATCGGCTTTTTACCGACGGTTCCGCGCGTTTAACAGGGACGATTGGCGAAATTTCGCTAGTCGTTATACCCCGCGTCTTCACGACGCAGCGCGTAATCGACACGCTCAATACATAGTATGCAGTTTTTTCAATAATATTTCAAGAGCAAAAATAAAAAATAAAAATTTTTTTAGAATAGCCAGAAAAAAGAAAAAGCTGGGAGAAGATTCCCAGCTCTGAGCTCCTGAAACGAGTTCGTCAGTTCATGAAATGGCGCTCGAGGAATCCGACGTCCGGAACCTCGTTGGCAAACGCGTCGCTCTTCAAAATCTTCAAGAGGAGCGGGATCGAGGTCTTGACCCCCTCGACCTTGAATTCTTCCAAGGCGCGGATCATCGTCGCGAGCCCTTCTTCGCGCGTCGCGCGATGGACAAGCAGCTTGCCGATCATCGAATCGTAGTGCGGGCTGACGGTATATCCGGCGTACGCGTGAGAATCGAACCTGACGCCGAACCCGCCGGGCGGAATGATCTGGTCGATTTTGCCGGGGCACGGTCGGCAATTACACTCGACGTCTTCGGCGTTGATTCGGCATTCGATTGCAAATCCGCGATGAACGACGTCGTCTTGCTTGATCGAGAGTTCCTCTCCGGCGGCAATACGAATCTGCTGCTGGATGAGGTCGACGCCGGTAACCATTTCGGTAACGGGATGCTCGACTTGAATTCTGGCGTTCATCTCGATGAAGTAGTAGTTCCCCTCGTGGTCGACGATAAACTCGACGGTGCCGGCGTTCGTATATTTCGCTTCTTTGGCGATCCGCACGGCGGATTCGCAGAGCGCTTTGCGCGTTTCGTAGGAGAGTTCCGGAGCAGGAGTAAGCTCGATGAGCTTTTGACGCCGACGCTGGAGGGAGCAGTCTCGTTCCCAAAGATGAACGACGTTCCCGTAATTGTCGGCAAGGAGCTGCGCTTCGACGTGCCGAGGATTCTCGATGAATTTCTCGATATAGACGTCGGGGTTGCCAAACGCAGACGCGGCTTCTTGCGCCGCCTCTTGGAGCGCGCGCTTCAGCTGCTCGTCGTTGTTCGCTTGGCGAATGCCGCGTCCTCCGCCGCCGGCCGACGCCTTGACGAGGACCGGGTACCCGATGAGCTGCGCGACCGTAAGGCCTTGCGCTTCCGTCTTGACGAGCCCGTCGCTGCCGGGCACGGTCGGAACGCCGCACGCCTTGGCCATGGCGCGCGCGGAGTTTTTATCGCCAAGGAGCTCCATCGATTCGACGGTCGGCCCGATAAATTCGTAGCCGCTGTCTCGGCATTTTTCCGCAAACTGGGAGTTTTCGGCGAGGAACCCGTAACCGGGATGAATCGCGTCGACGTCGGCAATTTCCGCGGCGCTGATGATTCGGTCGACTTTCAGGTAGCTTTGATCGGACCTCGCGGGCCCAATGCAGACGGCTTGGTCGGCCAGCTCCAAATAGTACGCGCCGCGGTCGGCTTCGCTGTAAGCGACTACCGATTCGATACCAAGTTCTCGACACGCGCGAATGATGCGCAGAGCGATTTCGCCGCGATTAGCGATTAAAATTCTTTTGAACATATTTGCAGTTTCGTTATTTAGTCAAACTCAGCCTCGGACGTCAACTTTGAACAAGGGCGCGCCGTATTCCACCGTTTCGCCGTTCTTCACAAGGACCGCGACGATCTTGCCCGAGAGTTCCGCTTGAACGTCGTTGAAAACTTTCATCGCTTCGATGATGCAGACGGTCTTTTCCGGCGTGACGACGTCGCCCGCTTTGACAAACGGAGGTTTGTCCGGGCTCGAGGACGCGTAAAATGTGCCGACCATCGGGGAGTTGATCGTCTTCATAAAGGCGGAATCGTCCGCTTTGGGCGCTTCGGGAGCCGCAGGCTCGCTGACGGCCTGCTCGACAGGCGCGGCAATCGGCGCAACGACGACAGGGGCTCCGGCGACGCCGCGCGACAACTTGAGGCGTCTGCCGTCTTGTTCAAGGTCGATCTCGGCGACGCCGTTTTCCTTCATTAGTTCGACAAGGCTGCGAATTCCGTCAAGATCAAATACGTCGACACATTTTTCAGACATGTTAGTCTTCCTAATTTCACAAAAAATTGGCAAACGTCGCTCGGTAAGCGCGTCTGCTCACTTCCGCACAGCGTATACAAAACGATCGATATGGGCGAAATCGCGTCGAATTTCCACGTCGGTCCATCGTTCGTCTTTTTTCATCGTTTCGGCGACTGCGCCGACCGTCGTCGGGCTCAGTTCCATGAAAAGCCTGCCCCCCGATTTTAGGCGCTCGGGGACTTGCTGAACAAGCCGAACAGGCGTTTCCGCGCCGGTCGAACCGCCGACCAGCGCGAGCTTCGGCTCGAAATCCTTAACGGTCGTCTCCAGTCGAGCGTATTCGCTCTCGGACACGTACGGCGGATTCGAGGCGATTATATCAAATCGTCTTTCTTCTGACAAGTCCAAAGAGACGGGGTCGAGCAAGTCGCCTTCTAGGAACGTAATCTTGTGCTCGACCTTGTGTTTTTGCGCGTTTCTTTGCGCGATTTGCAAAGCGTCTGGGGAGATATCGACAGCGACGACTTGAGAATTTGGAATATATTTAGCCAGCGTAACGGCGATGCATCCGCTTCCGGTTCCGACGTCGCAGATCGACCAAACGCGCGAATCGGCGCCGTCGTTTGCCAACGCTTTGTCCGTTCTTTTGATGTGTTCGATCGCCTCGAGGACCAGTTCTTCCGTTTCAGGACGCGGAATCAAGACGCGCGAATCGACTTCAAAATCGAGGGAGTAGAACTCTTTTTTCCCAACGAGATAGGCGGTCGGCTCGCCCGCGCTCCTCCTGCGGACCAGTTCTCGGAACTGCGTTCGGGCGTCGTCGCTTGGCTTTTCGTCGTAACGAACAAAAAGTTCGACGCGCGTCGTCTTCAGAACGCGCGCAAGCAGAACCTCCGCGTCTAAGCGCGGAGAATCGAGCCCCTTTTTTTCAAAGAAAGAGGCCGTCCATTCTAATAGATTCTTGATTGACCAATCTTCCGCTTGCGGCATATTACGCTTCCAGTACGAGTCGAGGGGTTGTGCTGTTGCGCTCAGCTCATTCGAGCGCGTCGAAAGAGCTTCGCAGCTCCTGACGTTCGTAGTCGAGCAGACCTTCGATGACAGAAGAAAGATCGCCCGCCAAGATGGAGTCAAGTTTGTAGAGCGTGAGCCCAATACGGTGGTCGGTAACGCGGTTTTCCGGGAAGTTGTAGGTGCGAATGCGTTCGCTTCGGTCGCCGCTGCCCAATTTGCTCATCCGTTCTTCCGACCGTTTCGCTTCTTCTTCGGAGCGCTTGAGGTCGTAGAGCCGCATTTTCAAGACGCGCAGCGCTTTGGCCAGGTTCTTGATCTGGCTCTTCTCGTCTTGACAGCTGACGACGACGCCAGTTTCAAAGTGGGTCAGCCGGACTGCGGACGCCGTCTTGTTGACGTGCTGCCCGCCGGGACCGCTCGCGCAGAACCGGTCGATGCGGTAGTCGCTGTCCTTCAGCTCAATTTCGACGTCTTCCGGCTCGGCCATCACGGCGACGGTCGCCGCGGAGGTGTGGATTCTGCCTTTCGCTTCAGTTTCCGGGACGCGTTGGACGCGGTGCCCGCCGCTCTCGAACTGCAGTTCGCGGAAACAGCCTTCGCCGTCGATTCCGAGCGCGATTTCTTTGAACCCGCCCATTTCGGAGGGGCTCATCGACAACACTTCGACTTTCCAGCGCTTCGTTTCGCAGTAGCGGCGATACATTTCGAACAGGTCGCGCGCAAAGAGCGCCGCTTCTTCGCCGCCCGTCCCCGCGTGGATTTCCATGATGCAGCGCGTTCGGTTCGCGTCGTCGCCGCCGATCGTCATATCGAGGAGCTCGTTCCAATGCTCTTCGCGTTCGTCGCGCAAGCTAGGCAGTTCGGCCTCCGCAAGTTCGCGCATCTCAGGATCGTCGCCTTCGAGCATCGCTTTGGCTTCTTCAATTTCTTCGTTGAGCTTCTTGAATCGGCGATACTTGCCGCACAATTTCGCCAACGAGCCGTGTTCGCGCGCTACCGACGCCAGCCGATTGGGGTCGGCGAGCGCTTCTTGATCGTTCATTAGCCGTTCGAGCTCTTCGAAACGCGCCAGTTTATCTTCTAGCAGCTTACGCATAAGTTTTCTCGTGAGGTTATTGCGACGTCGTCTCCGGCGACAATTGCGCCAAGGGAAGACGCGCGGTCAAACTCGGGATTCCAATAAAAAAGCGAGCCCCAGGATAGCCCAAGGACCCGCTTGTAAATCAGCGTCGCCCGACGCGCAAGAAAGCCCGAAGGCGCCCGGAGGTCTTTCTTCGGACTAGGCCTTCTTCTTGTCGTATTTGCCGCCAAACTTGTTTCGGAACTTCTCAATACGCCCGGCGGTGTCGACGAACTTGACGCGGCCCGTGTAGAACGGATGGCACACGTTGCAGATATCGACTTTAAGCTCCGGCTTCGTGCTGCGCGTCGTAAAGGTATTGCCGCAACCGCAGGTTACCTTGGTTTCTACGTACTTCGGATGAATATTTTCTTTCATCGGACAATCTCTGTATTTGGGACGCAAGCGCCGTCTGCTCTTACGCCGCTCTTTTGCGGCTCGCTTGTTCGAACGTCATGCTCGGAACGCGCGTTTAATAAGGGGCAAACGCCGACAAACGTCAGTGTTTCGGGTTGGTAAGGACGCGACGACGTCAACGCCGGGCGACCAGTCGTCAATCATTGCGCCATTATAGCGAACCTTTTTTCTTTGACAAGGGGAAAGGATAAAATACCGGTTAATTTCCTGACGCGCAGGAGTTGCGGTCGTATCTGGCCAGATTGTAATGGAACTGAGCAGGAACGATAATACTGGCTTGCGTCATGGACGGATGAAAAGAGACGCCGAACAAACGACGTCGCGATTCTATCCGCAGACGGGTTTTCGACATTATTACGGAAACGGGGGTTTGCTTTCGTGCTAATTTAAGATATGATATTAGCACGAAAGGAAAATATCATGAGCGTTGAATCTGTTATGAAACAACTTTTACAAGACAACAAAGGCTGGATTACGTTAAAAGAAGTCTTGGCTCGAGGCGTCAGCAAATATGAATTCTATAAGTCTGCCAAAGAAAGAGAATTGGAAAGAGCCGCATATGGAGTCTATGTTTCAGACGACGTCTGGCTAGATTCGATGTATCTCATTCATCTTCGATCTGCGCAGGCTATCTTTTCCCATGAAACGGCTCTCTTTTTACACGACATGACTGACCGAGAACCGCCTTATTACTCAGTTACGGTAAGGACAGGATATAATCCTCATCGTTTGAAAGAAGACGGTATCAAAGTTTACACGATAAAAAAGGAGCTGCATGAAGTTGGCTTAAGCAAGGCAAAGACTCCGTTTGGGCATATGGTTCCCGTCTATGATATAGAAAGAACGCTTTGCGATATTGCACGAAGCAGAAACAATATAGAAACGCAAGTATTTCAAGACGCCTTGAAGTCTTATGCCAAACGAAAGGACAAGAATCTTAGAGCCCTGACGCATTATGCAGACGCTTTGAAGGTAAGCGCTGTGCTCAAACCTTATCTGGAGGCGCTGCTTTAATATGATTAAAACGTCTAGACAACTGAAAGATAAGATCCGTAATCTTGCCAAAGAACAATCTGCCAACGCGCAGACTTTAATGCGGGCTTATATGATGGAGCGGCTGTTAGAACGTATTGCTCTTTCTGAGTATAAAGAAATTTTATCTTAAAGGGCGGAGCGCTAATCGCTTCTTTAGTAGGCTTGAATTTCCGCAGCACGATGGATGTTGATACGGCAATTAAGGGAGTTGACGTCAATCTGACAAGCATGGAACAGGCGATGCGAAATCTGATTGCTGTTCCTATTGACGACGGCGTTCTTTTTCAGATCAAAAATCTCGAGCAAATTATGGACGACGCAGAATATCCTGGCATACGAGTCAGTATGCAAGCCATATTTGATGGAACGGTAACGCCGATTAAAGTCGACATATCAACAGGAGACGTCATAACTCCAGCTGCTGTTCAACACTCCTATAAATTGATGCTTGAAGATAGGTATATTCAGTTACTCTCCTATAACCTTGAAACTGTTTTAGCAGAGAAATTGGAAACCATCGTACGAAGACATTTGACAAACACACGTATGCGTGATTTTTATGATATCTACATCTTGAAAAAACTCTATGAATCGGATATTTCAAAACGACTCCTTCAGGACGCTCTTGAAGCAACGGCACAAATACGGGGAAGCGCCGAGCTTCTAAAGCAGGCAGAGTCAACCTTGAACGAAATAGAAAACAGCAATGATATTAAAAAGTTATGGCTTTCTTACCAATCTCATCATGACTATGCACAGGAAATTTCTTGGAATGCTGTAATGGAAGCTGTAAAGACAATATATCCTTCGGGTCTATAATCTACAGTGAATCTTGATGACGCGCTTGGATGAATTATATACTGACGTCAGCAGCAGGATTAAGAAACCAGTCCTCGACCATACGCTAGCTTACTTTTGAAGACTTGAATTTACAAAAAAGTTCTTGCGTCCAGGGGCTTGGCGCATTGCAGACCCTTCCAGACCGCTTTTCACGAGAGACATCGCGCCGTCAAGCGTTTCACACATACTACACACAAGGACGGTCTACTCTAGCGTTTCTCCCAAGCGCCAAACATGGATAACAATTCTATGCGCGGACAGTTTTGTTGGTATTACCGCTGAATTATTTACTTTCGTGCTAATATGACGTTTGAAATTAGCACGAAAGAAAATTTCGTAAACGCCGTTCTCTTATGAAACCACTTTTAGAAGACCACAATGGCGTTCCTGGGTTATGCGCCACAGCTCGATTCAGTCTCTAATCGGTCCCGGCATGACATTTGGCGCCGCGGCCGCTTCACGAATCGATCGTTCTCATCGGATCAAGCAGGCGCGTGAGGCAAAGGAACGCCATGATAATAGTAGATATAGCAGAACAACACCAAAATCATAACAACTAACGACGCAATAATCCAAAAGACGCCGCATAAAGAAGCGATCGTGACGTCAATGTGATTCAACGACAGCTTGCGACACATATGGACTGCAAACAGAAGCGCAAGTAAGGGAACTCCGTACAAAACTGGAAAAACATAAAAACACGCTGCATACACGAAAGGCGGCGCGTCGTTAGGAACAAGCGAGGGCTCGATCAGCATACATCCGACCATCGTCCAAAGGGCAAACAGCGAGGTCATTACAAATGTAAAGACGAGTATGCCATAAAAAAATCGCTTGTTCATTGTATTATATTTTGTCGTCATGGTCGCCCCTGATCCTGTAAGTTTGAAAGACGGTGGGTAAGGCTTCAACCTCTATGCAAAGAACAAATAATGCATAACTGATGAAACACAGTGAAGAGAAACACGAACGAAACGAACGTTATCCAAATCAGATTCGCAAGAACGACCCCGACGACCCGTCGATAATTGAGGCGAGCTCCTCGAATCATAAACAAAACGGCAATCAAGAAGAGGAAAGGAACGACGCACAGTTCATAGGCGACATAGTATCGAAAAAACCAAAAGAACGTGCGCGGCTCGATTACGCCGTCGCAGCATACTCTCATTATATAAGCCAAAGCCAAGACGCTTGCATACAATAGTGTAAACAACAAACTTGACAAGGTCGTTGAAAACAAAACAATTCGGTAGTATTTTCTTTTTGTCGGGGTCATGATAGTATCGCCTTATGCTGTTGGGGTTACCGTCTTCTTCGCGGCGTTCATTTTAGCCTTCCTCTTAGTATGAATGTTTTTAGCGCCAATCCTAAAAGGGCGCTGAAATGTCAGCGATCGTCATACGCCGCCTTTTCCCAAGCGTAATCGGCGTCGCGACCGAAGCAAGCGAGTATGCTGAACGTTGTACAGTCGAACGATTCGTTCCATTTTGGTTTTTCTTCCAAATCCTTTCGCTGCGTCTATTATAATAAAAGTCAACGCGCTTGTCTGCAGAATCAAGCCCCGATTCGACAAAATGTCAAAAATTTTCCTGAATCGTCTTCACTATCGTCAGAGGAATTCGCTCGCAGCATTATTAAAATTCATCTCATATTGCTGAAAAATCTCCTGACAATAATTGCTAAGCTTTTTCCAACCGAGACGTCTCGAAACGACAACGCGTATCGTTTGCAAACTGCTTTAGCTGCAGTATGAGTCAGCCGCAAATGCTTGAATGAATAGTCTACAAACACTTGAATAAAATTCGCTCAAACGCTTGAATAATTTTTACTCAAATACTTGAATAAAATTCACTCAAACGCTTGAAAATTTGTTATAATATCTTTGTTATGGAGAAGAGGGCGAGGTTTATGAAGACGTATTTGTCACAAATGCTTGAACGAAAAAGCCTCAAACACTTGAACAGAAACCGCTCAAACACTTGAAAAGTTTTACAACACCTTCGTTTTGGAAGCGAGGCGAAGTCTATGAAGACGTATTTACCAAGGATTGTCGATCAATTATTACAAGAACGATTAGAGGCCAAAGGCGCTGTTTTATTAGAAGGGCCCAAATGGTGCGGCAAGACAACCAGCGCTAAACAGATCGCCGGTAGTTTTATATCGATGGATCAGCCGGATATGACTAAGCAGTATCAGTCGATGGCCGAGCTTTCTCCGCTGCTGCTCTTGGAAGGCGAGACGCCGAGACTAATAGACGAGTGGCAGATAGCCCCTAATTTATGGAACGCGGTTCGATACGAGGTTGACCAAAGGGACGAGTTCGGTCAATTCATTTTGACGGGGTCAGCCGTTCCGGCAGAAATTGACGCGTCTGCGCATACTGGAACCGGCAGGATTTCGAGACTTTATATGAGGCCTATGAGTTTGTATGAGTCTCAGGATTCTAACGGCGGCGTTTCATTGAGCGACTTGTTTGCCAATAGGGAGATCTCCGCCAAAAGCGACGCCGACTTAGAGGAGATCGCATTTTTAATCTGCAGAGGAGGTTGGCCGAAAGCGGTTGGTTTGCCCGAAAAACAAGCCCTTTTCCAAGCGATCGACTACGTTGAAGCGATCGTCTCGACCGACATAAGCAGGGTCGATTCTGTGAGAAGGGATAAGGAAAAAGCCAAAAGGCTGCTGAGATCTTATGCGAGAAACGTCGGAACACGAGCCTCCTTAGAGACGATCAGACAAGACGTAACAGCGAATCTTCCGGGCACGTTTGATCCTGTAACGCTCTATTCGTACAGAGACGCCTTGACCAAAATCTTTGTTATTGAGGATTCGCCAGCCTGGAATCCTAATTTGAGGTCGAAGACGGCGATTAGGACGTCCGACACGAGATATTTTGTCGATCCGTCAATTGCGGCGGCGGGCTTGGGACTTGGTCCTCAAGATTTACTCAACGACTTAAACGCAATGGGGCTCATTTTTGAAAACTTATGCGTCCGCGATTTAAGGATCTATGCGGATTATCTGGACGGCAAGATTTATCAGTACAGAGACGGCGCCGGATTGGAATGCGACGCCGTTATTCACCTAAGAAACGGTTCTTATGGCCTCGTCGAAATCAAACTGGGCGGGGATAGTTTGATTGAGGAAGGCGCTAAAAACTTGAACGATTTGGCGTCAAAGATCGATACGGATAAGATGAAAGGACCCGCGTTTATGCTCGTTTTATGCGCCAAGGTCCCCTTTGCATACAGGAGAAAAGACGGCGTCTATGTGGCGCCGGTTACTTGTTTGAAACCATAGGACGTCGCTCAGCAGGCGAGTATTATTTTTGTGCCAACAACTGCTGTCGGATAGAGGCAATTCGTCGTCTATAAAGTCGGTCAGCATGAAAGACCGGCTGACAGAAATATTCTCGCTGTCTCCCGAAAATCGCCAAAAAAATCGCGTCTCCGGAACGCGCGGCGACGGTTCCGAAAACGCGATACTCTTGAAGCAATTTGATTCTTAACGCGACAATTACAGCCCGAGGACGTCCGCCATATCGTAGAGTCTGCCGGGCTGTTGTTTCACCAGAAACTTCGCGGCTTCGAGCGCGCCGGTCGCGTAGCTGTCGCGGGAGGAGGATTTGACGGTCAGCTCGAGCGTTTCGCCCAACATACCGAACAAGATCGTGTGCTGACCGGGGTCGTCGCCGGTTCGGATCGCGTGATAGGCGATTTCGTTGTGCGGTCTTGCTCCGACGACGCCTTCTCTGCCGTGTCGGAACGCGTCGATTCCCATCTCGTTGGCGATGAGCGCGCCGAACTTGAGCGCGGTGCCGCTGGGCGAGTCGACCTTATAGCGGTGATGACGTTCGAGAATTTCGACGTCGGCGTCGGCGTCTTTCAGGGCGCGCGCGGCGATCTGCGCGAGCTTCATCGTCAAGTTGACGGCGGGGCTCATGCTCGGAGAACGGAGGACCAAGGTCGTTTTCGACGCCTCTTCGAGCTTTGCGACTTGCTCGTCGGAGACGCCGGTCGAGCAGTAGACTAACGGGATATTGCGGCTCGTGCAGAGCGCGTAGACGGCGTCAAACGCCTTTGCCGACGAGAAATCGATCAGGACGTCCGGCGCGGCGTCTTCGGGAAGTTCGGACGTCAGCGGGACGCCAAGGGTTCCGACGCCGGCGTTGTCGCCCGCGTCTTTGCCGAGCCCGGGGCTTCCCGACGCTTCTAACGCGGCGACTAATTGAAATTCGGGATTGGCGGCGATGTGCGCGATTACCATCTTGCCCATTTTACCAGCGGCGCCAAATAAAGCGACTTTTAGCATGTTATCTTGTCCTTATCTTCTTCAAGCGGTGAGTATTATGTCGTTCAAACAATCCTTGGCAGCGCGTTGGGCGTCCTACGCGCGCGGCTCGATTTTAAAAGCGCCGTCTTTTTCGTCCAGCACAACGTCGTCGCTCACGTCCGAGCCCAGCGCGTTCGACTTGACGAGCGCGCCGCCAAGCATCTCGATGAACCGGGTCGTCGCTGAGGAAAAGATTTTGCGCCTGCGATAAATGACGCCAAGCGGACGCGTGATTTTTGGGGTCGAGAGGGGCACGGCTGCCAAGCGCTGCGCGGCAATATCGTCGAGTACCGACGGAGCCGGCAGGATAGCGACGCCCATGCCGACCTCGATCGCCTGCTTGATCGTTTGGATGTTGTCAAATTCCGTAACGACGTTGACGCGGACGTTGTGCTGGCGCATATATCTGTCGGTCTCGCGCCTAATCGGCAGACCGGCGTCAAAAGCGACGTAATCGAGCCCTTCAAGCTGTTCGATCGGAATCGAGCGTTCTTTCGCCAACGGATGGTCGTATGGAGTAACGACGACCATCTCTTCGGAACGCAACGGGATGACGTTGAGCTCGGCGGACGCGGTCGGATAGGAAACGACGCCGACGTCGGCTTCGGAGTTCAGGACCGCCTGATAGACTTTTTCCGGGTGCAGGAACTCAAGCCTGATTTTCGTTTTTGGATCTTCGGTCATGAACTCGCGCATACACCGGCTCATATCGTGCAGCCCGACGGAATAGATCGCCGCGACGCGGATCGTGCCGCCTTGAGTTTTCGCCGCTTGGACCCGTGAAACGACGGAGTCGTACGTTTCGAGAATCTCGCGGAACCCCTCGTAGCATATCTTGCCCTCGGGAGTCAGGACAAACGGACGCTTCGAACGTTCGAGCAACTTCACGCCGAGCTGTTTTTCCAATCTGTGGACAGATTGGGTCGCTGCCGATTGACTTACGTTGTTCACTTCTGCCCCGCGCGAAAAGCTCTGATAATGAACGACGTCGCAAAATATTCTAAACGTTTCCGTATTCATTCAAGCGGACTCCATTGCTATTATTTCGATTCGCGGCGCACAGAACGCAGACGCGCGCGCAGCGCTTATAATATTCCTTTAAATCAACGCTTGCGCCTATTAATTTATCTTATCATTAAATTGCCGTTGCTCAAGAAGACGTCTCTTAATCTTTTGGCATTTTTCCGTCTGCAAGACGCGCGCTCTTATTTGAGAAATTGGCGCCTATAATAAGAACTATTTTACCCCTCTAAATTACCCTAACAAACCATAACATTTGTGCTATAATGCCATGTGTGGCGGAGTATGCCAAAAAAGTAAATAAAACCATTCAATTAAGGACGACTAAAACTATGACGACCGCAACGGCAAACCGCGAAATCCGTCTGGGAGGATTCCCTCGCTATCTTGCGCCGTTCCATGCGAAATTGCACCCGCACTTTTTCACGGACGTTTTGATCATCGGGGGCGGCTTGGCGGGCTTGACGGCGGCGTTGGCAGTCGATCCTTCGCAAAAAGTTCTGCTCGTCTGCAAGGCGGGCCTGTCGCAATCGAATAGTCTGAAAGCGCAGGGCGGCGTCGCGACTGTCTGGAACGTCCCCGAAGACAAATTCGAGGACCACGTCAACGACACGATCGTCGCGGGCGGCGCGTTGTGCGAACGCGACGTCGTCGAGTACGTCGTTACCCGCGGGCCGGAAGAAGTCAAAAAGCTGATCAGCTACGGAACCCGATTCGACGTCAACGACGAAGGGGATTTCCAGCTCGGGCGCGAAGGGGGACACGGCGCTTTCCGGATCCTTCACGCGTTCGGCGACTCGACCGGCGCCGAGATTATGCGCGCCACGATCGAAGAGGTGAAGAGCCGACCGAATATCCGTATTTGGGAAGACACGTTTGCGCTCGACTTGCTCACGCACGATCAAACCTGCCGCGGCGCGATCGTCTATTGGGAAAAAGAACGCGAAACGGAGCTCGTCTGGGCGAAACAAACGATTCTGGCGACCGGCGGGCTCGGTCAGCTCTATAGAGAGACGACGAACCCAAAGATTGCGACTGGAGACGGCGTGGCGATGGCGTTTCGCGCCGGAGCGGTCTGCCGCGATCTTGAATTCATCCAGTTCCATCCGACCGTGCTCTACATCGCCGGCGGAAGCAGGAGCTTAATCACCGAAGCGATGCGCGGAGAAGGCGCGCGGCTTGTCGATAAAAACGGACGTCGATTCATGGAGGAATACGACGAACGCGCGGAACTTGCCCCGCGCGACGTCGTTACCAGGTCGATCGTTCAGCATATGCACAAGACGAACGCGCCGAACGTCTATCTCGACTTGAGGCATAAAGATCCCGAATGGACGCTCAAGCGATTCCCCGGCATCGCGAAGATGTGTAAAGAATTCGGCGTCGATATTACGAAGGACCTTATCCCCGTCCGGCCCGGCGCGCACTACGCGATGGGGGGCGTGCTTGTCGACCAACAGAGCCGCACGACCCTCGACGGGCTCCTAGCGGCGGGCGAAGTCAGCAGCACGGGCCTTCACGGCTCGAACCGCCTGGCGTCGAACAGCTTGCTCGAAGCGCTGGTTTACGGGGCGCAAGCGGGCCGTACGGCGAGTAAAGTCGCGACGCGGACGAGCGACGATTTTCACGCCTTGCCCTTGGAAAATCCGCTTCTTAAAAAATCGTTCATCGACGCGATCGACATAGCGGACGTCCGCAACTCCCTTCGCGCGACGATGCAGCGCCTCTGCGGGGTCGTTCGCACCGAGGCGGGGCTGCAAGAGGCGCTCCAGTATATCGGCAACTGGTCGAATTTGCTCTTCACCAGGCAGTTTGACTCACTGGAAGCGTGGGAGACAAAAAATATGCTCGTCGTCGCGCGGCTTGTCGTCGAGGGCGCGCTCCAAAGAAACGAAACGCGCGGCAGCCATAACCGAAGCGACTGCGAACCGTTCGACCCCGAAGAACCCGCTCTCCATTCGCTCTTTGTGAACGTCGATCAATTCTAAGCCCGAAGATTCTCAACGACTAGGGCTGCAAAAGTATCGCCCTTTGCAGCCCTTTTTCTAGAACCAAAATAAGCGCTCGACTCATGTCCTCTCCCAACGCCCCTTCTCTTTCCGTCGATTCCCCGGCGCCTAGAAAATACGACGCGTGGACGCTCTTTCTCGTCGTCTGGCTGATTGTCGTAAACGCCGCTATTCTTGCAATCTCAGTCGTTCAGGGGGACTCGCTCGTCGGGATAGGCGCGGCGCTGACTGGCGTAACGTTCGTCGTCTTGTGCGGGATGGGAAAGACGTCCAGCTATTTCTTTGGGCTTGTCAATATCATTCTCTATGCGATCGTCGCCTGGAAAGCGAAATACTACGGGGACTTCATGCTCAACGTCCTCTATTATCTCCCGACCAACGTCGCCGGTTGGTTCATGTGGCGCAAGAGTATGGACGCGGAGACGGGGACCGTCTGCAAGAGACGCTTGACGCTCAAGAACAATCTTTTTCTCGCGGCGCTGTGCGTCGTCTGCGTCTGCGTTTACGGGCTGTTTCTCAAAAAAGTCGGCGGGAACCTGCCGTTCGTCGACAGCGTCACGACGGTTCTTTCGGTCTTTGGGCAGTTCCTGCTCATCAAGCGCTATATCGAACACTGGATTATCTGGATCGTCGTCGACGTCGTCTCGGTCGTCATGTGGGTCTACGCGCTCAATACGGAAGGGGAAAGCGTCGCAACGCTGCTGATGTGGATCGTCTTTACCATGAACGGATTTATCATGTTCTTCAAATGGCGCTGCGATATGAAGCAACAAAAATAATCAAATCGCCCTCGCCTGCTTTCTCGGCAACGGTTTGAATCCGGTTTTCTATGTTGTTCTTTGTGGGACTATTGACCTCGTCGCCCGTTGTCAGACATTCAACGCGCTCTCGTGAAAATCCAATGTCGATGAGCTTGTCTCGCAACTTGGTCACATCGGCTACGGCATAGTGCAAGTCCCGAATCCGGACGTCATCGTAATCATTGACGCCGACCAGAATCGCCCAGCGCTGCGAATTGGGAACGACCGAAAGCCCGCGCTCCGAAGAGTCGTCCGCATAGGTCCGACCAGAAAATGCGAACAATATCAACAGCAGGAAATTAATCGCGCAAACGACTGGAATATTTTTGGCATATAATCTCATCATATCTTCTTTCGTGTTATCACCTGACATAGAGTCCTGAAACGGTAAACGAAGTCAAGTAGCGCCAAACTAAGATTAGAATCCGTTTGCCGTTTCAGTTATTACAAGAATAACTATTTTAACGAACGTATGCCGCGCGGATTAGGGGGAAAACAACGTTTTCCCCTTAAAAGCCCCTTTCCTAAAATAGCAGGTATGCTCGCTTCGAAAAGCGTCGACTTTTGTCTCGACTCAGCCCGCCTTAGCGCCTTAACGGCGCTGTTGTGGCGGGCTGCGTCAAGACAAAAGATTAGCTGCGCTATTTATTAGGAACAAGGGAGAGCCGGAAGCCGAGGCCGTTGCTCAGGTAGTCGACGTCGTTGTGGCCACGGAAAGCCGACCGGCAGTGCTGGGCGACGAAGTCCCAGCCGCCGCCGCGCAGCACGCGGCTCGAGCCGACTGCTGGACCGAGTGGATCAGTCACGGTACCAGTTGGATAGTCGTCGTACCAATCGGCGCACCATTCATAAACATTGCCATGCATATCAAAAAAACCCCAAGGATTCGCAGAATAACTGCCAACAGGCGACGTCCTGCCCAAATACTCGCCTTTGACGTCAGTTCCGTAAGGGAAGTAGCCGAAGCAATTCGCCTTGTCGCCGTTAAGAGAAGAGCCCCAAAAGAAAGGAGTCGTCGTGCCGGCGCGGCAAGCGTATTCCCACTGAGCTTCTGTGGGCAAGCGAAATTCTAGCCCTTTTAGTTCCGCAATTGCGTTTAACTTGTTGATGAATTCCTGACAGTCATCCCAGCTTACATTTTCCACCGGGAAATTATCTGTATTCAGACCGGATACCTTGCTCTTTCCACCTCCCGTGTTGGAAAAATCGCTCGGATTGTATCCCATGACGCTCCGCCACATTGCCTGCGTTACTTGAGTCTCTAACATCCAGAAGCCGCGCGTTAAGACAACCTCGTGTTGTACTTCGTCATCAAACCGGTTGTCTTCTTCCTTTGGGCTGCCCATCATAAAACTGCCAGCAGGACACCAACGGAAACGATAGGAAACGCCATTGATTTCAAGCGCGCGCAAATCCCCCGCTTTCTCACCGACAAAGGATGATTCCTGTCGTTTGGCTGGAATTGCAGCTGATTCAGGATTGGGAAAGGAAGATTCCTGTCGTTTGGCTGGAGTTGCAGCTGATTCAGGATTGGGAAAGGATGATTCCTGTCGTTTGGCTGGAGTTGTAGCTGATTCAGGATTGGGAAAGGACGATTCCTGTCGTTTGGCTGGAGTTGCAGCTGATTCAGGATCGGGAAGATCGGAAAAAGAAGACGGCCGCTCTTCCGCTGAAATAACCGTCGTTATCCGCGCTCGCAACTTCAAATAAAGATCCCAAAGCGGCGGATGAAAAGCCGCCGCGAGCGCGGCGAGGATGAGACAACTGCCGAAAAAAATGAGCGCTATACCTACAAAACTGGGCAAGACCCCCTTACGAACTAAAAACGCCAAAACAAAAGCCAAAAAGAAGATCAAAAGGTATGCGCGTCTTCCCATGGTTATATCCTAATTCTCCTAATTCATCATATCCTGCACTCTCCCCACTTTTTAAAAATCAGGAGAAGCATTCCAAGAGACTAATCATAGACTAAAAGGGGCTCCCTTGGTATTGCGCTTGTAGTTAAAACAAACCCACAGGAGCCCCCAATGCACAAAACATTCGTTCTGTACGATTTCACCGTAACTCATATTGCAACAAAATTGTCTCATAACAATTGCTAAGTCCTTGCCGACATATAAATAGCGTCTCTTCATTCTTGAGTCGTTATTTTGAGCAAAACGTTACATTCCCAATTCGGAAGGTTCAAAAATAACGGCGCTTGTCGTTTACTGGGTTGAATCGGGCTGCAATCTGAGATTGTAACAAGTCAAAACGACCTTAGCAAGTAGCAGCGAGATTGTTTGACGAAATATTTTTCTCCTCCTTAACCGCCAACGACCCCGCTTCAAGTTGGATACTTAATTCGGATAACACGAAGCGTTACAAAAAACTTTCTTATTTTCCTAAACGGCTTTGTTGAATAATGGCGTCTGCAAAAACACGTAGTCCCAAGCGCCGCAAATAAGTAAAGCGCCCTTGCTTTTATCACTGTCTCCGCCTTTTGATTTTCTATGGTTCGATTTTTCAATCGTTCTCCAAAAACCTTTTTTATTCGGAACATTGCCGTTTCAACAAACGAACGGCGACGGCAACCAACCTGCCGTTCGTCGACAGCGTCACGACGGTTCTTTCGGTCTTTGGGCAGTTCCTGCTCATCAAGCGCTATATCGAACACTGGATTATCTGGATCGTCGTCGACGTCGTCTCGGTCGTCATGTGGGTCTATGCGCTCAATACGGAAGGCGAAAGCGTCGCAACGCTGCTGATGTGGATCGTCTTTACCATGAACGGATTTATCATGTTCTTCAAATGGCGCTGCGATATGAAACGACAAAAAATTTCTGACGAATCTTGACCGAGCCAGACTGTTTCGGTTATGCAAAATTTAACGATTTTGCAAATAATGCTATTTGAAATGAGGCTCTAGGACGATAATATAAGGAAGCGGCGTCTTCTCGAGAGTCGAGGGGCGCGTCTTCATTGTTGAAGTTACGAACTGTTCAAAGGAACCTAGAATGTCCCATAGCCGAGGTCTAGTCTATACGTTTGCGCTGACGGCGCTTATGTCGCTGACGTTATTCTCAGCGTCCGGGTGCGCTGGCGCGTTCCTTATGCCGATTTACTTAATCTATGGAACCGACGCTCCCGCCGTCTACAAAAACGAGATGAAGGCGATTCCGAAGGGCTCGAAGATGGTCGTCATTTGCCGCTCGAACTTGAACTTGTTCGGGTCGGCGAATCCGAACGCGGACCTCGCGCAAAGCGTTACGTACGTCGTTTCGACGGAAATGAAGGACAAGAAAAAGAAGAAGCTCGTATGGATTCCTTATGCTGAAGTCGAGGACAGATTCGACGAAGAAGAGCTGAACTCCCTGAGCTTCGAGAAGATGGGGCACGAGCTCAAGGCGGACTACGTCATCGGCGTTGAAATCGACGCGTTCGATATTCACCACTCGACCCAGTTCTTTCAAGGGAACGCCAAGGTCCTCGTCCGCATGATCCGCGTCCAAGACGGCGAAACGGTCGTTCGTCAATCGATGCCGACCTACACCTACCCCACCAACCCGATTCCAAGGTCCGAGTACGACGAGATCGAGTTCCAAAAGACCTTTACCGTCCGGCTCGCCAGAAATATCGCCACGCTATTCTGTCCGCACGATCCGCACGCGGAATACGCGACCGACTCCGATTTCTCGAATCGTTAATCGCACGGCGCCATGACGGCTTCCTAACAACGAACGCCGCCGGTCGAACAGCTTTCGATCGGCGGCGTTTTTTTGCGCCCGCAACGCGAATTGCGAGCGATCTCCAGCGGCGGTCAGATTCAGATCGCTTCAAGCCCGGACGCGTTTTCGACGCTGACGGCGTATCCGTCCGGCGTTTCGAGCGTATAGGCGATCTTGCCGTCTTTCTTCTCCCAGCGCAGCTTGATCGCGCCGCCGGGGACAGGCTGGACGCCAGCCGCCCATTCGAGCCCTTCGACTTTCGGGATGCGAATCTCGATCTTCTTGCCCACGGCGTCGACGTCGGCGATTCCCAGGACGTCGCGATAGAGGACGCGCACGATGTGGGACGCGAACCCATGATTGCAGCTTGCGTACGCGCCGTCGTTTTCCCAGAGCGTGCCGGTCAGGTCCGCCATATACTCGTTGTAGGCGACCGATTCGTCGAGCAGTTGCGAGCCGCGGTCCGCCTGCGACAGGAGTTCGAGCCTTAACACGTTGCCGACAAAGGCGTTGGCCTTGTGGACTTCCGGATAGCCGCCTTCTTTGATCCTGTTCGGTCCGAATTCATCGAGCAGGGTCGCCCACAATTCCGGGTAGGTTTCCGGCGTCGCGGTCTCAAAGAAAAACGCGAAGTATTGGCAAATTTCCGACCGGTCTCGCAAGATCTCCAAGGAGCCGTCGACCTTGCGCACGGCGTGATCGACGAAGAACTCCCCGTCAAACGATTGTTCGCGGACCTTATCGCGAATCTTCGCCGCTTTTTCCGTCCATTTCGGAACGTCGTACATCTCGCCCGCTGTGTCGAGAACGTACGCGTAAAGCATATTGCTCGGATAGTTCACGTCTTGCACGAACTCGTTGGCTTTGGACCATTCGACGAAGACCCAGCTCGGGAGCTTTTCGAGCAGTCCGTCGGAATTCTCGTACTGTTCGAAGAAGGCCATGAGCTTTTCGATCTTCTTGCGCAAGCCCTTAATTGTCGTCTGGTCGGGGGAACGGCGCGCGTATTCCCTCAATTCGGCGACGAACCACATCGCCCAGTTCGGAATAAAGACTCCGTCGTAGTGGTCGGCGGGATAGCACATCGGCAGCATGCCGTCCGGAAGGCATTCGAACGACTCCGGAAGCATATAGTTTTCGTAAAAGACTTGTTCGACGTCGGTCTTGCCGGTGAGGTCGAACGCCGAGCGCGCCGTGAAGAAGGAGTCGCAGAGCCAGCCCGCGCGTTCGCGGTGCGGACAGTCGGTAAAGGCGTCGACTGAGTTTTCGCGGAACGTAAGGACGCCCGCCTTGTACAATTTGGTCAAGCGCGGATCGGCGCTGTCGAAGGACGCTTCTCGAGTCGGCGGGTAGGCGTACTCGCGCGAGTAGAGCTTCTTGAGCGTGAAGGAGCCTTTCAGGCAGTGCAGTTTGGCGTATCGGCCGACTTGCGGCTCAAACGCTTCGAGGGACGTCGTCGCGGCGCCTTTGTCCAGGGTCCACTTGATCGCGCTGCAGGTTCCCAAGCGCAGGAAATTGACGTCTTCAGAAGGATCGAGAATTTCGTCGAACGTCAGAACGATTTCCGTTTCGCCCTCGGTCTGGACTTCCATGCCGAAGAAGCCGCAGTAGTTCGCGCCGAAGTCGACAATCTGGCAGTCTCCGGCGTTGTAGGTCGATCCGATCCCGAGCGGCTCGGCGTTTTCGTCGAAGGTCGTCTGGAGCGCCTGAACTTCGTCGGAAAGGATGAGTTCGAGCTCGTCGATCTTATAGCCTTTGAGCTGCGGACTGATATTGACGAGGGACCGATCGCGCCACGGATGCTCGAGCTTTTCGAGCTTCGTCACTTTTCCGGTCTTGCCCCACCCGGTCGGTTCGAGGACGGCGAATTCCGGATAGGGGACGCGGCGCGGCAAGTACTTGACTTCCGGCTGTTTCGCAAGCTTGACCGGCTCGATTTCGTGGACGCGCGGAACCTTGTACACCTCGATAAAGGGGCGCTGGAAGCTGAAGCGCTGGACCTTTTGCACGCGGTACTTAGTGTAGTCGAGCGCGTTAAAAGGAACGACGTCCTTTTCTCTGGCGGCAAGGGTCGCCGCAAGAACTTTGCCGTTGCCGTCGACAACTTCCGCCTGCAGGAACGAAGGCTGGTCGAGAAGATAGTAGCTGTTGCTGTTGTATCCGGCGACCTCGATCGTCAGGAAATTCTTGCCTTTCGTCAAGAGTTTCGAGAGATCCCATTCGTCGATGCGGAACCACCCGTGCGGTCCGCGCGCGGGGCCGTAGCCGACATATTTTTCGCCGAGCATAACGCGCATAATGCTCGAGCCGGTCGACCGGAGAAACGCGCCTTCAATAGCATCTTCGTCGACGTCGAACTCGGCGTAGAAGACGAGCGTAACGTTCATCTCCTCTTCTCTGCCCTTTTCCCATAACGGAACAGCTTTTTGGAACTTGGGTGCGTCCGCGCTTTGCGCTTCGAGCGCTTGGAGCTCGAAATCGGGCAGTCCGCACATCGTTGCGGCGCCGGCGAGCGTTCCCGTCTTCAGGAACGAACGACGATTGAGTGTATGCGTCATGTGTATGATTCCTTTCTTGAGGTTAAAAAGTAAAGTCGATTGTACTATTTCAAAAAGCGAAAGTCAAATAGATTGAGAAATATATTGGGAAAAATTTTTTCTCAATTGAAAAGACGCTGTTGAAAATCGTTATTGAAGAACTTGCGGTCTTTAACATAGAATACCTAAAACCGCCGTGCAAATACTGCAAAAGAACGCCGTGTCGCAAGTTATAGAAGGAAAGAACGCCATCGGCGTCAATCGTCAGTCGACTGCGGCACGATCGCGATCTTGTCAAAATTTCCTTGAAAGCGCCGCGAAGGGAACGTCTGCTTCTCGAATCTGTCGTTATCAACGCGGCGTTTCGTCTGATTTTACTCTTTTGCTTGCTCCAGCTCTTGGTTTTCCGGCGCCTGGTTGGCGTCTGGAGAAGCTTTAGGCGCGCTTGGCCCTTTGCCGCCTTTATTTTTTTTATCCGGAAAATTGGGATAAACCGACGTTATATCCGAAGGAAGGAATATACGCGGCGGAAAGTCGTCGATCGCATACTTATTGTACTTTTGGTCTTTGAGCGGCACGCGAAGCGTTATTCGGGAAGTCAGAGAAAACTCAATATCAGTGTCTACAAGCCGAATTTTCTCCAATGGAATTTTCAAAGAGACGGTAAACGCCCCTCCTTGTCTTCTGCACAAAATAGCGGCTGGTCCTCGTCTTATGCACATGATAACGTGATCGTCCGTTGCAGCGACAAAACAAGAATAACCGCTCCCCACCATCGGTTTTGTTTTAGTGTCGGTATATAACCCTCGCACTGAGTTTGACAACAAACGGCAATCTTCTTCCGACGCTGGAAACACGCTTTTCAACTTGAACGCATTGTTCAGCATCGTTTGTTTAATCCGCAGGTCTATCGCATAAAGGACCAAAAAAGTCAGGCCGACTGCGATAGCGACAACAACGACAATAAGAAACGCATCCATTTTGGCCCCCGATTCTAGCTGAATAAAAATCCTCTTGTTTCAGTTCGTCTAGTCTTTTGACGACACGGCGTCGATTTCCGTTGAGAAGTTCCTGACAAGGTATTTATCGCTCAACGGCTGTGAACAATCAATTGGCAACGGGAACGGCGGGATCTCGTCAAAATTGCCCGCGACTTGATTATATTGGAACGCTGCGCGATTTTCAATGAAATCCAGCCTCTTTTTGAAAAATTTTCAGAAATATTTCCGGAATCGCTTTCATAGTCGTTGGAATCGGGATAATCTTCGGCGTCTTACGGGTCGTTTCGGCAGATAAGGTCGGTCTCAGTCTCTTAGAAGTCACGAATAGACTAGAGGCAATTTGAGCGCGACGTCTGAAGATTCGGGGTTCAAACGCGTCCTCATTCGCTTCCGCTCTTTGAAAAAGAGGAGGTCTTTCTTGAAAAGGCTGTTCGGAACGCGTATAATACGTTCCATTACCCCCTAACCCTCAGCGAAGGACGACCCATGCCGCGCCAAACAGCTTGCTTTGTAACTTTATTAGCGTTAGCGCTAACTTGCTTATTCATTTCCCTTCCCTCGTTAGCGCTTGCTCAAGTCCCTGGCGCGCCCTGGCAAGGGGTCGACGATTTCGGACGCGTTACGGCGTCGGAGGGTCAGGTTCCTGCGACGCGTCCTGACAAGACGGTCGGGCTGTTCTACTTCCTCTGGACGGACTCGACGCAAGGGGACATACCGGTCGACACGAAGAATCGGCACGTCGATAAACCCGGTCCGTACGACTTGACGCAAATCCTCAAGAAAGATCCCGACCCCGTCCAAAAGGACGAGCTGCTCGGAAAGAACGGCGAAATGCATTACTGGGGCGAGCCGCTCTTTGGCTATTACGATTCCCGCGATCCTTGGGTCGTCAGGCGGCATATGCGGCTGATTGCGGACGCCGGAGTCGACACGCTCGTCTTCGACGTCACAAACTTGCAGACCTACCCCCATGTCTACCTCCCGCTCTGCGATATCCTTCTGGAAATGCGCGCGGCAGGGTACGCGGCGCCGCAGGTTACGTTCATGACGAACACGCGCATGAAAGAGAACGTCGACGCGCTCTGGAACGATTTCTATTCTCAGGAACGATACGCGTCCCTCTTCTTCCAATGGGAGGGCAAGCCGCTCCTGCTTGCGAATCGAACCGAGGTTTCCGAGGAACTGCGCGATAAATTCACGTTCCGGACCGCCTATTGGCCGACGAACGGCAGGAAGAACACGCATAACGAATGGCAATGGGTCGCCGCGTATCCGCAGACGTACAGCTGGGCGGTCGACGAAAACACGCCGGAGGAAGTCAACGTCTCGACCGCGCAGAATCTCGCAAGGGACGCGGAAGCCGCGCCTGTCTGGATGAGTATGCTGACGGCGCGGGGACGTTCGTTCGTCTGGGGCGCCGAGCGTCAGCAGGACGCGCCGGACCTCGGCTTGAATTTCGCGCAGCAGTGGGAACGCGCTTATGAGCTTGATCCGCCCTTTGTTATGATCACCGGCTGGAACGAATGGATCGCCGGACGCTGGCGCGTTTCCTATTACAACCCAGAGACGCGGCGCGGCGAAATGGTCTATGCGTTCATCGACCAATATAATTACGAATACAGCCGCGACGTCGAGCCGAATCGGTCGTCGAAACACGTCGACGCGTATTATCTGCAAATGGTCGACGGTATCCGGAAATACAAGGGCGCCTCTCCCCTGCCCGCGCCGACGCCGCGCAAGTCGATCGACCTCGACGCGGGGTTCGAGCAATGGGATACGGTCGAGCCAAGTTTACGCGACTATGTCGGCGAGACGGCGCCGCGCGATTTCACAGGCGTCGGGGGCGCGTATTACGCGAACAGGTCGGGACGAAACGATATTGTCGTGTGCAAAGCGACGCGCGACTCCGAGCAGGTCTATATTTACGTCGAGACGCGCGACCCGATTACGCCGACCCCGCCGGACGGCCTGTGCGTTGCGTTTGACTCCGACGACGACTTGACGACCGGCTGGCGCGGGGCAGATTTGCTCGTCGGGCGCAGTTACTCCGCAGACGGGACCGTTTCTGCAGAAATATTCGACGAGACGACAAAAGAAACGCTCTCCTGGTCGACCGGCGCGACCTTTGACGGCGCGCGGTGGGCGGTCGAGGGAACGAAGCTCCAGCTCTCGATCCCGGTTGGGTTCTTCGCAGGCGCGGATCCGCAGCGCGTTTCGTTCAAGGCGCTCGACGCCGTGCCGCTCGACTCGCCCGCCGATCTCTACGACCAAGGGGACGTCGCGCCTGAAAGTTCGTTCTTCTATCGAGTTAAATTTCTCTAATAAGTTCTTTAGCCGCGATTTCGCTCTTGCGCTTGCAATAAAAAAACGTTATCGTGGAGACGGCGTATTGGCGAAAATGGAGTTTCGCCGACGTTATGCCGCGTCAACGCTCGTCGTTTTGCGAGCGGCGCGACGCTTGTATTTTGTCGTAAAATTGCAAAAAAGGAGCGCAATAATGTTACGACGTTCAGTTGCCCTATGCGCATTATGCGCCGTTCTTGGAGCATACTCGCTAGGAACGAACGTCTCGGGCGCCGATCCTAAGCCCGAGCCGAAGTCCTTGCTAGATAAACTTCTCCCGAACAAGAGCGCGACCGCGACCGAACCCGGCGATTCGGAATCTCGCCGTCCATTCTATGGCTTGCTTTTCCCTTCTTCTGAGGGTGAAAGCGCGTCCATTCGCGCGCAAGCCGCCGACCCGGCGAGCGCCGCGCCCGCCGATCCTGCCGCCGAACCTATCCCTAACGACCGCGTCTTGGAACTCTCCGACGCGATCGGACGCGCGCGCATTAACGCGGCGACAGCCGATATTGTCGTACTGAACGAATCGGGCCAGACCAATTCCGAAGGCGTCGGCGTCGCGGTCCACTACAACGCGGAACATCGCGAAGCGCTCTTCGTCGTTTCGGCGCGCCTTTTCGACGGCGTCGACGTCGAGTCGTCGGAGCCGCGCGTAACCGCAAGAATCTACTATCCTCACGAGGCGACGTTCGAAGAGACGATCGGACAATGCGTCTACTGCGACCCGAAGACGGGGCTTGCGCTCGTGGCGGCGCTCGCTTCTCGTTCGATACTCCCGGTCGCGTTTCTGCCGACGCATATGTCGTTGACCGCCGGGGAAGAGGCGCTCGAATTCGCGCGCGACGGCAATAAGTTCGTCTCTTTTCCTCACGAAGTCCTCGAGGCCGCTCAGCCCGACTCTCCGAGCGAAGGAAGCGGCGTGAACCGTCCTAGTGCGGACGTTCCGCTCGCGGGCAAGCCATTTGCAGAAGGCGCCGGGTGCTTTGCGCGCCGCAACGGGCGTCTCTACTTTGCGGGCTTATGTTCGCTCGACGCCGAAACGTCCGAATGTTTTCTAACGCCGACGTCGGCGCTCATGCAAGCGCTCGTTTCGAACCGCAATCTCGCCGCGGTCTATCGCGATCAGATTTCAGGCAAATTCGACACGTCGGCGTCGCGTGAAGAGATCAATTTCGCAATGGGACTGCTCTCCGGCAAGCCGACTCAACAAGCCGAACAAGAGCCGATCGAGCAAGAGCCCGTCACTACGCTGTCGGAACTCACAATGCTTCAAGACGAGCCGATCTTTGCGTATACCAAAATGTCGCCGTACGCAAGTGAACCTGTCGTGACGCAAACGCAAACGCAAACGCCGTCGACGAACGACAGCATGATTAGTCCGGAAGATCCGCTCGCTCAAAACGCGTTGACGCCGAACGCGGAACCTGCCCAACCCGCAACGGCAAGCGTCGTAAAGAATAGTCCAAACGCCGCCTCTATTCCCGTGTTCCAGCCGGAGCAAGCGGCTCAGTCGGCGCCGCGGCAAATCCCTCCGCATATTCCGTTGATAATCTCCGCGCAAACGCCCGAGGGGGAGACGGTTCAATATGTGCTCAGCCCCGCGCATAATATGAGCGCTCAGCAACAAACCAACGCCGCGCCAAGCGGCCTTCGATCGACAGGATACGACAATCAGCCCGACCCGGAAACGGTCGCCGCGTACGAACGCGAAGAAGAGGCGTTCAACGCCGCGATCGACGCGCTCCGACGACGCGCTATGGAAGGCGCCGAGATCCTCTGCATCGTAACTTGGCCGGGAGACGCCGCAGGCGACGAGCCGAGAGAAACGGAGGTCGTCCGGCTGCCCAAGCGCATGATCGCCAACCCTTACTCGCCAAAGTCGAACGTCGAACTCGTCGGCGCGTCGGCGCAGGAGCGCGCGGTTCCCGACGGTAAGCCGCAAGGCTCGTTCGTTCCCTTTACGGCGTCCGCGCAACCTGCGGCGGCGATCAAGTGATTCGTCGATAACGTCGTTTTCAACGAGACGCCGCGAGTGTTTTCAGTGCGTTCCTTTCTCTCGCGGTCGTCTCGTTTTTTTATTGTTTATCCGCATCTCAGCGCGTTCGCGGTCGAGCCTTCCTGGTCTTGCCCGCTCTTGAACCGCTGTAAAAAACCGCTATAATTCTGGAAAAGATATTTTGACTATCCCGACTTTTTCGACGCCGAACGTCTGCTCGAAAGAAGACGAACGCGTCCTTGTCGCGCCGACCGAACTTTTCCGCCAAATTGGAACGTTCCAAGGCTTTTTGACCGAATCGATCGAGCGGTACGATCCGCTCTTTGCGCCGAGCGCAACGACTTTTATGCGCCGCGGAGACGCCGAGCTTGACCCAAACTTCAAGCAGTTGATTCCCTACGCGATCTTCACCTGCAAAGAGGGCGGCAAGCGGCTCGTTTTTGCGTACCTGCGCGGAAAAGGTCAAGGCGAAGCGCGCCTGCGCTCGAAATGGAGCGTCGGTATCGGCGGCCATATCAACGACGGAGACCTTTCGGTCGGGGAGTCGGAAAGCGTGTTCGAAGCCGGAACCAGGCGCGAAATCGCCGAAGAAGTCGCGCTCGACGCGAAGATAACGTCCTTTTCGCGCGTCGGTCTCGTCAACGACGATTCGACGGACGTCGGGTCGGTTCATTTGGGAGTCGTGTGCCGCGTCGAGCTCGACGCGCCGCGGCTGCGCTCAAACGAGCCCGACTTGCTCGAAGCGCGATTTCGCGAAGTCGGCGAACTTCTCGCGGAGATCGACGAAGCGCCCGAGCGATTCGAGTCGTGGACGGTTTTTGCAATGCGCGAAATTTTCGCGCGCGAACGGGATTAGAGTTCGCCTTGATTCGTCGCGGCGCGCCCCACAAGACCTCAGGAACCAGCTATGCCATCCTATCAACGCGGCGACGGACGCGCCTACGACGAAATACGCCCGATTAAGATCCAACGCGGCTTCACGAACGCGGCAGGCAGCGTCCTCATTTCGGCGGGCGACACCGTCGTTTTGTGCGCCGCGAGCGTCGTCGAAGACGTGCCCGAGTGGATGAAGCGCGGAGAAAAAGCGCCGACTCGAGGATGGCTCACCGCAGAGTACCGTATGCTCCCCGCCAGCGCCAAGCAGCGCAAGCCGCGCCAAGATCGGCCCGACGGGCGCGCGACGGAGATTCAGCGCCTGATCGGGCGCTCGCTGCGCTCGGTCTTCGACGCCGAGGCGCTCGGACCGCGCACAATCTACCTCGATTGCGACGTGCTTCAGGCGGACGGCGGAACGCGCACGCTCTGCGTTACCGGCGCGTGCGTGGCGCTCGTCGACGCGATCGCGACGATCCGCGGCTCGCTCCCGAATCCTGACGTCTACCCGCTGCGCGATTCCGTATCCGCGATCAGCGTGGGAATCGTCGAGGGTCAGCCGTTGCTCGACCTATGTTACGTGGAAGACGTCGCCGCCGACGTCGACATGAACGTCGTTACGACGCGTCAGGGCCGCTTCGTCGAAATTCAAGGGACTGGCGAAGAATGCACGTTTGACGACGAACAACTAGCCGCGCTGCTCGCGCTCGCGAAACATGGAAACGCGCAAATTGCCGCGCTTCAACGCGAGACCCTGGCGGACGCGTGGCCTTTTTAAGGATACTCAATGGAAGAAGTTTCAGTAGTTGTTTTGAGCGCGCGCGTTTTACAGAACGTGCTTGGCGCCAGCGACATATACTTGCGGAAAATACGCAAAGCGCTCGGCGTCCGCGTCGTCGTCGACGCCGAAAAAGGCAAGTTGTTTGTTCGCTCTGAAGACGCCGAATCGGCGCGGAAATGCGCCTATTTGCTCGAACAGCTCCAACGCTGGACCGACCGCGACGGTCAGGCGCTCTCCAACGACGACGTCAACCGCGCGATCGACGAAGTCCTTCAAGGTCAGCCAGTATCCCAAACGCCCCCGTTTGAAGTCTACGGCGGCAAGACGATACGCCCGAAGACCGCGGGCCAGGCGAGATACTGCGAAGCGCTGCGCGAACATGAAATCGTCTTCTGCTCAGGGCCCGCGGGCACAGGCAAGACCTACCTTGCCGCCGCGCGCGCCGTCGAAGCGCTCCGATTTGGCGAAGCGCGCAAAATTGTCTTGGTGCGTCCTGCGGTCGAGGCGGGCGAAAATCTCGGGTTCCTGCCCGGAGACCTTCAAGAGAAGATTAACCCGTACCTGAGACCGCTCTTCGACTCCTTGGCCGATATGACTCAAGCGGATATGCTGCGCGAGTTTATCGAAGATTCGCGCGTTGAAATAGCGCCCCTTGCGTACATGCGCGGGCGAACGCTGAACAACGCCTATATCATCTTGGACGAGGCGCAAAATACGACCGTCTCCCAGATGAAGATGTTCCTGACGCGCATGGGCTTCGGCTCGCGCGTCGTCGTTTGCGGGGACGCCGGCCAGTCCGACCTCTCTCGCCGCATTAAAAACGGTCTCGTCGACGCCTTTGAGCGTCTTCGCGACGTAAAAGAAATCAAATTCCTAACGTTGGGGCGTTCGGACGTCGTGCGCCATTCGCTCGTTCAGAAGATCGTCGACGCGTACGAAAGGGACGACGACGAAGGCGATTACTCAGCGCCCGAGCCGCCGCGCGCGCAAGGGTCCCAAGAAGGAACCGTCTAATGCCAACACCTCCGCATAACGACAAAGATAGAATACGCACGCGCGCTCAGCGCGTCGCGTCGCGCGTCGCCTACGACGGCTTGATAGAGAAGACGTTTCGCAACGTCCTTGCGGACAACGGCGTCAAAAAAATAGGGCTCGTTCTTGCCGCCGCGTTTGTCGTTACGATTATTTGCGGCGCATGGGATCCGCCGAGCCCCTATAAACTCGGGACGAAGATGGAGCGCGACGTCGTCTGCCGCACGCCGTTCCGTGTCCTTAGCCCCGACTTAACTCAAGCGGACAGGCACGAAACGCGAATCAGAACAGTTCGCTATTTCGTCAACGACACGGCGTTGTTGGACGATTACAAAGGGGAGCTTATCAACGGTCTGTCGCTCATTTTAGAAGAGCCCGACTTCACCAATTGCTCGGAGACCAGCTTAGCTTTTCTTGCGGAATTCCTGCCCCCAAACTCCAGCGAAAACGGCCTTTCCGAGATTTTCGAAGCGCTCCGCGCCTACTTTGAAGAAGACGACGGGCTCGAAGAGTTCCGCAAGACCCTCAACCTGGCGTTCGAGCCTTATCGCGAAACAGGGGTTCTGCGCGCGCTCGTCTCGGTCCACGACGAATCCGCCGCCGCGCAAGCGGTCAGTAAGGCGACCTATATCAACGTTTACGAAAAAGGCGCCGATCCGAAAACAGCGCGGCAAGAGCTGGCGTCCCAAGCGCTCTTAGGCAGCGGACATAACGTCAAGGCGTCTCTCAACGAACAAATCGACAGTCCTGAAATCGTCAACTACATCGCCAATAAGATCAGAAACTCTATTCCCGAAACGCTGACGTACGACGCCGAAGAGACGGAGCGAGCCAGAAACCTTGCCGAACTCAACGTCGAAGATCGGTACCTCAGCTACGAAGCCGGCGACACGATCGTCAAGGCGGAAAAAGTTCTCGACGAAAAAGACCTGATTCACCTGAACGCGGAACACGCCGCGCTTTTAGCGGAACGGACGTGGGACGAGCGGTTCCTGCGGTCCGTCTCCTTTTTTGCGCTTTTTTCGTCCCTCATGCTCGGCGCCTTCTTCCTGACGCGCAATAAACTTCATATTTCGGGCGCGAACCTCCATAGCCGTTCGCTGTCCCATAGCGTTACGTTTCTCGCCGTCATGCTCTTTTTCATCGGCGTCGGACGCGTCTTGCAGGAGACGCCCCCGATGAGCGAATCGCAGCGCGAAATCGCGCCGTTCCTAGTCTTTGTCCAACTCACCGCGATCGCCTCCACTTGGGAAATCGCCTTGACGTTCGGCACGATCGCCGCGCTGGCGCTCAATTTCTCCGGATACGGCGGAATCAACGAATTCATTGTGTTTGTTGGAACCGGCGTCATCGTCTCCTTGGCGTCGCGCAACGTCCGCACGCGCGCGCAGCTCTTCGGCGTCGCGTTCGGCTCGGCGATCGCCGCGTTCGCCCTGTCGCTCGTTGTCGATTATATGAACGACAATTTTGCCCGCGCGATTCCCGACGCGACCTTTTGCGCGCTTTGGTGTTTCTTTGCGGGCTTCTTTACGGCGGGTATCCTTCCGGTTTTCGAGCGCTTCTTCGGAATCTTGACGCCGATGCGCCTGCTCGAGTACAGCAATCCGTCGCACCCGCTCTTGCTGGAACTTAACCACCGCGCGCCCGCCACTTACAGCCATTCGATCCAGACGGCGGCGCTCGCGGAACCTGCGGCTGAAGTGATCGGGGCGCGTTCGGCGCTCGTCCGGGTCGGGGCGTACTTCCACGACGTCGGCAAGATGCTGCAGCCGGAACACTTTACGGAAAACCAGAAGGGCTACAATATTCACGACGAACTCGAGCCGAGGATGAGCGCGCTCGTCATCATCGCGCACACGAAAGACGGAGTCGACTTGGGCAAGCGCTACCGACTTCCGCGCCAGATTATCGACCTTATCGAGCAGCATCACGGCACGATGAACGCTGGATTCTTCTATCGCAAAGCGTGCAAAGCCGCCGAGGAAAAAGATCCGAACGCGCCGCCGCTCGACGAAGCGCCTTTCCGTTACCCCGGCCCAATCCCGCAGACGAAAGAAGCGGCGATCCTCATGCTCGCGGACTCCGTCGAGAGCGCCAGCCGCAGCTTGACCGACTGGTCGCCCCGACGCGTCGAGAACCTGGTGCGCAAACTTGTCGAAGAACGGGTCGAAGACCGACAATTCAACGACTGCGGCTTGACGCTCGGCGAAATTCATATGGTCGAACAGAGCCTCGTCTCGACCTTGCTCGCCAGCAGACATACGCGCATCAAATATCCTGACAGTTCCGACAAAGAGAAACCGGCGGAAAAAGAGAAAACGAAAGAGAACAAAGAACCTAAAGAGCGTCGAGACGGCGCCTCGGCCGCCGAGTCCGACGCGCCCGCGAAGAACGATCAAAACGGGAGCCTCAGCGCGGCGTTCGGGTTCCAAAACGCCTCTGAGAAATAGCGAATAATATGGACGGCGTCGAATTCGAATTTTCTAACGAGCAGTCGGCGTTGCCGGTCGATTTTGACCGAATTGAGCGCGCGCTGCGCGTCATTCTAGCGGACGCGGGCGTTACCGGCGGCAGAATCGAACTCGTCGTGCTCGAAGCGGAGCCGATGCATAAGATGAATGTCGAGTTCCTCGGGCACGACTACCCGACCGACGTGCTCGCGTTCAACCTCGGCGATCCGGCGGTTCTGGACCGGCTGGAAGCGAATATCGCCGTCTGTTCCGACGTCGCCGTCGAATCCGCGCCGTTCTACAACTGGGCGCCGGAAGACGAGCTTCTGCTCTACGCGATTCACGGGGCGCTCCATCTTGTCGGCTACGACGACCATACTCCCGAAGACGCGCCAATCATGCGCGCAAAAGAACGCGAATACCTTGCGGTCGTCGGGGTCGACGGCGCGCGTTCCCGCGAGGGCGAGTAGGCGCGGCGTTATTCGGCGTCGGCGAAATAGTCGCCGACGATCGCGTCGAGCTGTTCGCGGATCTTGTCGAACCGGCAGTTCAGGTCGAGCGCTCGCGCTCCTATTCTGTTGCCGGACATTGAGTAATCGCCGTTGGGCAGGACGGCGTCGGCGGTCTGCGCGTAAAGGAGTAGCCCCGCGACGCGGCAGGGGCGTTCCGACTGGTCGAGCTCCCACTGCTTATTCTTGACGTACGAGAAGATCTGATAGAGATTGCCCGAATGCAGCTTAGCGACGCCGAATTGGACCTGCGTCATCTTTGAGTAGTATTTCGCGTCAATGATCAATACTTTGTCGCCGCGCGAGAGCATGACGTCGGTCTTCATGGCGGGCAGCAGCGCGCAATCGTCGTCGGCGTCGAGCGCCCACCCGATGAGTCTCGGCTCGGGCCGAAGTTCGCGAAAATGTTTGCGGTAGTATTCGAGCAGGAACTGTTCGTAGAGTCGGCTCATGCGCTGCTCGTCGATAAGGGAGACCAATTTAGTTCCGCCGTCCGTATCCGACTGCAACAGCCCGTAGAAAATCAAGTTACAGAGCGCTATCAGCGGCTGATAGACCCGCGTGTTGGCGTTAAAGCGCATATTCCAGTCGACCAGATGCAGGTCGATCGTCCCGACGTCGACGAAATACGCAAGCCCTTTGCGCAGTTCCTGTTTGCGCGCTTTGGAAATTGGCGCGCTCATCAGGCGCAACGCGGTCGATTTCACGATCCGATTGAGCTTTGTGTCGACGGAAAATTCGTCGTAGTCGCAGACGACGCGCTTTCGGCGCAAGCTCTGCGTCTTCACCGTATCGGCGACGTCGATTTTTCCCCTAGGAGAAGCGATCGCGTCGGACGTTCCGACGAACCCGCGCCCTATCCCGCGCCGCGCGAGCTCTTCCATCCCCTTGGCAAGGATCGCGGCGCACAGCTCGACCGCGTTTTCGAATTCTTCGGTCTCGACGTAGCGAAACTCGCGCGCGTTCAGCGCTCGGAAAGCGTACGCCAGCATATAATAGACGTTTCGAATCGGGATCATTGGAGCGCCGCCCTCAGACGATGAGCCCACGTTTCGACGTTGGTCGGCTCGTCGTACCAGTACTCTTTGAGCAGCGGAATAAGTTCTAAGTCGACGACATTCTGCAGCATAGCCTCGACGCTTTCGGTCTCTAAGCCGCACAGGAAGCTATGACCGACACAGAACCCTTCCCCTAGCGCCTCGTCTGCGACAATCGCTTCGTTAAGACGCTTTATTTCGAGAACTAACTTGTCAAATTCCTCGCTCGCCAAATCGTGCTGATACTCGACGAATCCCTCAGAATCGAAGCCGGGCTTCATATCGAAAAAGGCAAACCGGCGTCGGAGCGCGAAATCCAACATCGCCAAGCTGCGGTCCGCAGTGTTCATCATGCCAATGATATACACGTTCTCAGGAACGGAAAACTTTTCGTTCGCATAGAGCAGCTGCAGCGGGACGCCCCGCTTGTCGCACTCGATCAACATGAACAGCTCGCCAAAGATCTTGCTCATGTTTCCGCGGTTGATTTCGTCAATGATGAAAAAGTACTTGTTCTCCGGGTCTGTTTCCGCTTCTTTGCAGAACTCGTAGAAGACGCCTCGACGAAGCTCAAAGCCCGTCTCCATCGGACGATAGCCCATAATGAAATCTTCGTACGAATAGCTCTGATGGAATTGAACCATCGCGACGCGGCTTTCGTCCTGGACGCCCATCATCGAAAATGCCAAGCGCTTCGCGGCGTACGTCTTGCCGGTCCCAGGCGCGCCTTGCAGGACGACGTTCTTTTTCATTTCGAGCGCGGCGACTAGACGCTCATAATCGTCGGCGCTCATGTAAACGTCGTTAAGGAAATCTTCTGCGCCATAGCCGTCTGGCTGAGGTCCCCGACCTGTCTCTGCTGTTCCGTCGCCATCCTTGTCTAACTTCTCATTAAGCGTTTCGACAAGATCCAAATAATCGGTTATGTCCGTTAGGGTTTTCTGCGCGCAGCCTTTTGGCAAATCCCATTCCCCGTAATCCGTCCACTCAACCTTTCGGACGTTTTTAAGATCGTCTTCCGCGTCGTCAAAATAATAGACGTCTTCAATAATTTCTCCTCTGCCAAGGAGTTTCGTCACGCCCTTTTTGACGAAGACGACGTCGCCCGGGCGAATATCGTTAGCAAATCGCCAAAGCATATTCGCCGCTTGAGTAGGATTCTTCGTCGGGTACAGCTTCTCCCTCAAGGCGTCGCGTATTTCGTTCTGGCTCGAGTACTGACGTAAATCGCCAATTTCATGCCAACCAATACCCATCGTTCCCTTTTTATAGAAATGGTCCCACCGCTTGGCGTTGGCGCCGGGCGCATAGAGCCAATAGCGCGGCGCAGCAGAAGAAGAAGTTGGCTGTGGAAGGGGGCCTATAAACGCTTCATGAGACAACTCGGGAAAATGCTTCAATTGGAAATTGTCGTTCGCTTTCATCATTTCCTTGACAAAGGCGCATAGATTGAGATATTCCTCGCCCGTTGGAACGTTTTTGAGAGCGGCAAAGTAATCGGCGCATTCTTTCGAGACGATAGGAGAGTCGGCGAGAAACTTCCGGTTGCGCGAGTCGAGGCTTAAATAGCAATAGGGCCGAAACCAAAAAAGCCCCATCGAAAGGCGCCATTTTAATCCGCTTCTATCTTTAATAGCGTCATACGCTCGGATAAAGGCGTTTCTCGCTTCTTCGTCCGTTTGATTATCGGCATAGGCGACAGCGGCGGCAAGGACGTTCCAAAAAGACTCGCTGTCCTCGCTTCGATTTTCTTTTCGCCAATCAAAGATGATCGCGCTTAGCGGATAGAGCAACGGGACGCCGTCAAATCCAGTAGGCGGCGGAGTTTGAAAGGAAAATTCCTTGCCCAATTCTTGCAGGTCGTCAATTCGCTTAGGGGCGGAAGTCATATTGCTCTTATTGAACAAACCGAAAGCGGTGATCGGGTCGATTTCATCGGGGACGTCGTCAGAAAGCTTCATTTTTGGAAAATTGTACCCGACTTTTTCATAAACTTTCCGAAGCTTGGGAACCAACGCCTGACGATCGTCTTTATACTCGAGGAGTTTGTTCGCATATTCTTCATAGAAGGGAACCCAATCGAAGTTAGCCATTTGAAATCGCCTTGTCTGCTGTTATATTGACCGGTTTGAATGAAACTTTTTTAAATATTTGAAATTTTAAACGCTAATTCCCAAGTTATTGCTTAGATATTACCATAAAACAAAAGTAGAATCAAGCGCCGCTAGGCAGAAAATAAAAAACTACTCTGGTTCCAAGACAGCCGATCATTCAGCGCGAATCCGCCGACAAAGGATAAGCGGCGTTACTGTCGTCTTCGTCTGTAACAGATACGAAATTTGCTGATTGCTTATCTCTCCTTGTTTTCATCGTTTCTTTACGGCGGTCATAACGCGCGCAAGCAAAAGCACGACTTCGGCGCGATTCCCGGGCGCGGCGTCAACGCCGGACGGGGACGAGCGCCATTTTGGGTTGTTACTCTACATCAGCTCCATGAGCTGGTTGTCTTCTATCGGCAAGCTTTCCAAATATTCTTGCGCTTCTTCCCGAGTATCAAAGGTATTTATGACGAAGGCGTTCATTCCCTTCTGGCTGTTAAACACCTTGACAGAGCCTGGACTCCGGAGGTCGATTGATACGACAAAGTTCCTTTGTAACGGGAAGTCATAGGTTGCTACCGCGCGGCTTCCGTCGGGCAACGCTTGGCAAAGCTCGCCGAGCCCTTTGGACGAGATTCGGCAGTTCATCAGCTTCAAACTCTGCAAACGATTGAAGTTCGAAAAGAGCTCGACGTCGGAATCTTCCAGCCCATATCTGCACTTTAGCTTGGTTACGCGATATATTCTTTGATCTTGGTCGTCTCTTTCTGCGGGATCGACAACTCGAGCGCTGAACCCCAACGACGATTTTTGATTTAACGTCTTGAACGCGTGTTTTTCAACCGGCAGAAGGCGTTCCAGGTCGCATTTTCTTCCCAGCGAAACGGCGCCGCTCACTGCAACAATTGAGAATAGAATGAACAGCGTTGCCAAAAGGGGCGCGGAAAAGAGACGACGCCTTCTTTTGGCGTCAGACTTGTCGTCCGTTTTGACAAGCTCGTCGCTCGCCAGATCTTCATGTTGAGAGGAATCTTCACGACGACGGGCTCTTTCTTTGCCGCTTTTCACTATAGCGTAAGCTATGTTCAAAAGTTCCGCGTTAAACACAAGGACGACAATGGGGGCGACAAACCTCGCTCCTCCTGCCAAAACGATCAGTAAAACTAAGAATGAAACGGCGTGCAGCAGCATCGACGCCGCCCGTATGTCTCTTTTGTCCACTTTACTTCTCCTCTGAAAGGCCTGTTGCGTCCGCGACTCGTGTCTGGAACTTGTCCAAAAAAATTATTCTAACCGCTTTATTATTCGTCGCTGCTCCCACAATTGACCTCCCCAAGACGACGAACAAGCCCGTCAGGACTCGTTTTCTTCGGAAGAGTTTATGGGTCCTTTGGAGCCTCCTTTAACAGCGACCCCAAGAAACGCCGCCGCCGACGCCAATATGTTGACAACTTCCGCCACAAACACAGGCGTTACACACACGAGAAGGAGAACCCCCGAATCATACGGATTCCTCGCTGCAATGTGGATGACAAACCCTGCGACGATAAAGAATAGAAAGCCCAACAACGCGGCGACGTGCAATACTAACGAAAATTCCTTTAGTCTTTCCTTTGTCATTTCACTTCCTCCTGGGTCGAAGCTTATTCTACGATTCGTGAGGGAATTTTACGCGCGGGTTTGCCGACGCAACGCCAATACTACCTGATAACGCAAGCAAAATCAAGAGCGGTCGGCGCTTGTTTTCTCGTCGCTGGTCGAACGACAATCTTTCCTTAAAAGACGCGGCGCCCTTTTTTATCATCCCATACGCCGCGCCGATTTTCAACATATTCATCGTAAACTAAAGCGGGGCGAAAGTCAAGAAAATTTCTCAAAGAGCAAAGGATTCTTCGCACAAATCGAGCGGAAGTCGTTCGTCGGCGCAATAATTTCTCTCTTTTTAGGAAAAATAGTTGCTAAACTCGGGGAGTCTGCGTATAATGTACGCGTCAGACGACCTAAGGTTTGTGAAAAATTTTTTTGCACGAGAAAATTTTGCAACGTTTAAGCTCGTCCCCCGTTTTGTGCAATCTCCGTTGACTAAGATTGATAGAAAACAGCAGAGGAATACAATATCTCGCTCACGCATTCTTCTTGTAATTGTGTCGTTCCTAACGTTGTCGGCGCCGTTTGGTATTGCGTCGTCTCTAATTTTGAATTCGGTTCAGGCGCAGGACGCCGACAAGACTTCGGACCCGGTTCAAGCAGCTCTTGACGAGTATAGAAAACCCTGGTCGAGCGGTCTCTCTTACGAGGAAAAACTGCCCAAATACGAAGAATGGAGGGATCTCTTGCTTGCTCGAGCGCGAGCGTATCCGGAAAGTCCGGCTCGTCGTCTCGCTTTATACGAAGCCCTTTATCTCTGCAACTCCCTTTCCGACCAGGACGCCGCGTTTGCCCTCCTGGACGAATTGTTGCTCCCTGAAGATTTGACGATATATGAGAAACAACTGCTCAAAAATGAATATGCTGAAATAGCTCGCAATAAGTTTTGGAAGACTCGGAAGGTCGAAGACGGTTTGTTTGCAATCAAATTATTCGACGAGTCTAACGCGCTCTTAGAGACGCTCTTGTCCGACTCGACAAAAAGTCAATCGGAGGGAACAACTTCTTCGGCGTCCGGTACGAACAGGGGAAAAACATATTACGCCGAGCAACAAATGCTTAACTGCGCCTGGGCTGGCCAAGTTGCGTTCAGGTTGGACGACTCAGAAGACGCGGCTAGACAAGCGGCGGCATATTTTCAACAGGCTCGCGCTCTTCTCTCCGCCTTGGGCGAGCCAACGGAACGAGCGGCGGGATTGAACTACGACCACGAATACCTTTTATCTAGTGAAGCGAGCGCTTGGGCAAAAGCAAACGACCTTGTGAAAATGGAATCGGCTTTGGAGGAGTTGAAATCGACGCCCAACAAGCGGCTAACCGCGGCGGCTTATCTTGAAATCATCGTCAACGACGTCTTTCTTTCGCAGGACGCGTTTCCGAGGTCTTTCTTGCAAAGCTGGCTCAAGTCGCACGCCGACGATCCGGAAGCGTCTCTAATCGCATATGCTTTGGCAATGGATTTGATTCGTGAGTATCCGCAAGAACGCGAAGAAAATCGACAAGCGAGAGAAAAAGAACGAGAGGAAGCTCTTTCTTACTTTATTTCGTTGGTCGACGGTCAATATGCGGAAGAATTAATGCAAATAGAGGCGGAGAATATCAAAAAAGGAACAGGAGGGCGTTATGCTATCGCGTTGTTCTGTTTGACGACGATTTATTTGAACAAACAGGACTATCTGAAAGCGCAAGAATATAAAGAGCGTTTCCTTAAAATGTTTCCTAATAACAAAGCGTCATCAGTGTTTGCCGAGAGCTGCCAGCCTTGCCTGCAGATACAATGCAAGATTCAAGAAGCCGCGGAAAGCATTAACAACTAAAAATGCGCGGCGCCCTAAGAAGAACGCCGCGCATAGCTAGTGAGTTACAAGGCGGATTCGCGCTCAGTTCGCGCTGAGCGCTTGAATCGTTTCGTGATAATCGGCGGCGATGCAGAGGACTTCGTCGAGGTAGTAATCTCGAACGACCCCGGAGTCGCCGTTGACGATATCTTCAAGCTTATCCGTTTCTTCTTTATTTGCGTCGAGTCTATCGAGCTCTTCGAAATATTTATCTCTGTTGAGCGGGACTTCCTTACGCAATTTCGATTCTTGATACAACTTGATCTTCTCGATCTCTTCTTGGAATTCTTTGGAGTTGGCGACGCGTTCTTTCGATCGCTCGGCGACGGCTTTCACAATCTCCGGCGTGTTCAGGGCGAATTTCGGATAGGACGCCGCTTCGACTTCTTTCAGGGTCATTGGGTAATCGAGGTCCGATTCCGCGACGTCTTCGAGCACGCTCGTGAACTGCGGCAGGATGACGTCCGACTGCACGCCTTGCAGCTGCGGGGAGACGCCGCTCGGGAGATAGTAGCCTTGAATCGTTACTTTCATGGCGCCGAGGTTCGTCGCTTGCGAGCCGCCGAGCAAGTTGCCGAAGAGCGCGTTGGCAAGTTCCGACATCGACTGAACGGTGCCTTTTCCATGCGTGGTGTCGTCGCCGACGACAATGCCGCGACCGTAGTCTTTGATGGCGCCCGCGAAAATTTCAGACGCCGACGCGCTCAGACGCGAGGTCATGACGACGAGCGGCTTCGACCAAACGATCGACGGATCAGGGTCGGTAATCGGCCGCGGCCGATCGCCAAATTCAGAGGGTTTCGTCTGGACGACGGCGCCGGTCTTGATGAACAAGCCGGTCAGGGTAACGGCTTCCGGCAGGGATCCTCCGCCGTTGTAGCGCAGGTCGACGACGCAGGCGTCGACGTTTTGCGCGTTGAATTCGTCGAGGATAGCGCGCACATCGACGCTGGCGCTCCTCCCTTCTTTCGAATTCTTAGCCTTCATATCGAGATAGAAGCTCGGCAGGTCGACGACGCCGATTTTCAGGGTGGACGCATAATCGCTCGGTCGTTCGGTCGCGGCGTTTTCGTCTTTCGGATCGACGATCTTCACGGAGCCGTCGTTCATCTTATAGAGCTCGAAGATCGCCGATTGCGCGGCGCTGTCTTCAAGGTTGACTTTTTCGCGCACGATGGAAATCTGCTTCCTTTTTCCGTCCTGGGAAACGACGTCGAGCCGCACGATCGTGCCGCCTTTTCCGCGGATTTTTTCGACGACGTCAGTCAGCTTCATATCGACGACGTCTTCCATCGGCCCGTCGACGCCTTGGCCGACCGCGACGATTTTATCTTCCACTTGCAATTCGCCGTTCTTCTCCGCCGGGCTGCCCTTGACGATCCGCTTGACGACCGTGTACCCGTCGTCCCATTGGAGCGTCGCGCCGATCCCTTCGAGATTGAGCCCCATAGTGATGCTGAAATTCTCATAGGTTTTCGGGGACATATAGCTCGTGTGCGGGTCGTACGCGTTGGCAATCGCGGTCAGGTAGAGTTCGAGGACGTCGTCGTTGCTCGTCTGATGCAGGCGCTTTTGGAGCGTGCTGTAACGGCGCTTCAGCTTAGAGATCGGGTCTTCCGCTCTTCCGGGGACAGCTTCTGCGGCGTCGCTTTTCTCTCCTTCGCTCTTTTGCGCTTCTTTCTGCTTATCGCGCTCTTGCGCTTCAAGGGACAGAATTTCGAACTTGACGCGCTTGCGCATCCTGTCGGCGGCGTCGGCGTCAGACGCGGGATAATCGATCTTGTCCTTATCGCGTTCGAACGTTTCGTCGACGGTGAAATCGGCGTCGTTGGCGTCAAGGAGCGCTTGCGCGGTCGCGCACCGTTCGTCGACGCGCTGGAGGAACCGGTTATAGACGACAAACGCGGGAGTCAGGTCGCCTTTTTTCGCGGAAGTCGCCATCGTGCTCGCGTACGCGGCGGCAAATTCGTCGACGTCCGCTTTCGTCAGATAGAGTTTGCCCGGATCGACCGCTTTCAGGTAGAGTTCGAACCCGCGCGCCGAGACCGATTCGTCAATTTTCTGCCTGGAGATGTGGCGCATTTCCAACATACGCGTAAAGTTAATGGCGATATTCTTATCGCGCGTCGTCTGCTTGAGCTCGGCAGGGGCGCTCGATTCCTGAGAGGAGTTTCGCGCCGCGCAGGCTGTCGCGTTGACGGTAAACAAAATAGAAAGAGCGATAAGCGCGCTCAAAAGGAACTGCTTTGTTCTCATTCCTTCGGTATAGGGAGTCATTCGACGTCCTTCGTAAAAGTAACTGCTTGATATTCTTTCGGCGTCGCGAGCCTTACGCTCAACGTCCGTCTCAAACTTTGGATTGGATAACGCGCCAAATCGGCGCTCGTTTCCCCAAAAACTCAATCGGCTTCGCGCTCAACAGCGCGCGGCGTTATGAGCCGCAATCCTGCGCGTTGCATAAAAGACGCCAATAACGCGCGGCGCGGCTCCCCTCTATCATAACGATTTTTTTAGATTAAGGCAATAGGAGGACGAAAAAACGCTCGAGAGTCAGCGCGACTTTCGAGCGTTGGTCGTTGCACGTAAAGAACGTCGGCTAAGCCGTTGCGAACGCCCTCGTTCGTCGTTATTTTATAGCGACAAATTCTTCGATGCGGTCGAACGCGACTTTCAGCGTGTCGATGCTTGCGGCAAAGGAGGCGCGCGCGTAGCCGGGCGCGCTGAACGAGCTGCCCATGACGGTCGCGACCTTCTTCTGCTTGAGCAGTTCGAGGCACCAATCGGTATCGGTATCGACTTGGACGCCGTCGTAGCTCATGCCGAGGAAGTTTTGGATATTGAAGAATGCGTAGAACGCGCCGCCGGTCTTCGGAGCGCTCATGCCGGGGATCGCTTCGATGCGGCTCATGACGTAGTCGCGGCGCTTTTCGAATTCCTTGAGCATCGCGGCGACGCATTCTTGGTCGCCCTTGAGCGCGGCGAGCGCGGCGTATTGGCTGATGCTGCACGGATTCGACGTCTGTTGGCTTTGCAGGCTGGCAATCCCCTTAGCGACGTTTTCCGGCGCCAAGAGCCATCCGATACGCCAACCGGTCATCGCGTAGGTCTTGCTGACGCCGTTGACGACGATCGTGCGGTCGTATAGGCCTTCCATAAGGGTCGGGAAGCTCGAATAAGGCGCGGAATCGTAGACGAGCCGGTCGTAAATTTCGTCGGAGACGACAAACAGATCGCGGTCGACGACGATTTTCGCCAGTTCGATCAGTTCTTCGCGCGTGTAGCAGGAGCCGGTCGGGTTCGACGGGTTGCAGAGCATGAGCATACGCGTCTTCGGAGTAATCGCCGCGCGAAACGCTTCGGGCGTCAGCTTGAACGAATCTTCTTCGCTCGTCGAGACAATGACCGGCGTCGCGCCGCAGAGCTTGATGAGCTCGGCGTAGCTGACCCAGCACGGAGCGGGCAGAATCACTTCGTCGCCAGGGTTCAGGGTCGCGAAGAACGCGTTGTGGAGCGAGTGTTTCGCGCCGTTCGAGACGACGACCTGGCTCGGCTTGTACGCGAGCCCGAAACGGGCTTGGTAGTCGTCGCAGATCGCCGCTTTCAGTTCCTGAATACCGCTTGCGACCGTATAGCGCGTGTGCCCCGCCTGCATGGCGGCGACTGCCGCGTCGCAGATGTGCTTCGGGGTGTTGAAGTCCGGTTCGCCGACGCTAAGGTCGTAGACCGTTTCGCCTTGCGCCTTCAGTTCCTTAGCTTTTGCGGACATTGCCAACGTGGCGGAAGGTTCGACTCCTTGAACAATCTTCGAAACTTCGATACTCATATACAGGGGCTCCAAATAATCTGTTGCCGCGTCAGTTCGCGCGCGGAATTTTTTCAAACGTAAGCATTATAATCACAACGATTATTCTCACAAGAGAGCGAGTGCGCAAAATCAGTAAAAATTTATCGATTTTTACGCGGAAAACGCCCCGGCAAAGGAATTGCCGAGGCGCCTGAGCGCGACTAGAGATTCTGCTGAATCCACTCGGCAATTTGAACGGCGTTGGTCGCGGCGCCCTTGCGCAAGTTGTCGGCGACGCACCAGAACGCGAGCGAGTTCGGCGCGGAAATATCCTCGCGGATACGACCGACGTAGACGTCGTCGGTATCGTGGCAATGATACGGGGTCGGATAGCTCTTTGCGCTGAGATCGTCCATCAGGACGACGCCGGGCATAGCGCGGAAGAGTTCGCGCGCTTTCTCGACGGTAATTTTGCGTTCGGTCTCGACGACGACGCTCTCCGAATGGCAGTTGGCGACCGGGACGCGGACGGCGGTCGGGCAGACTTGGATCGAAGGGTCGTCAAGGATCTTGCGCGTTTCGTGCAGCAATTTGAGCTCTTCGGAGGTGTACCCGAATTCTCGCTCGCCGCCGATTTGCGGGATGCAGTTGAACCCGATCGGATAGGGGAACGCTTCAGTCTCGCATTCGCAGTATTGGCAATCGTTGTCGAGCCACGCCTTGGAGTTGTTGACCAGGTCGCGGTTGCCGGGCAGACCGGCGCCGGACGTCGCTTGGTACGTGCTGACGACGACGCGGCGGACGCGCGCGTAATCGTGGAGCGGCTTGAGCGCGACGACCATTTGCGTCGTCGAGCAGTTCGGGCTGGAGACTAAGCCCTTATGCTTGCGGATAGCTTCGGCGTTGACTTCCGGAATGACGAGCGGGACGTCCGGAAACATACGCCAGTAGCCGGATTCGTCGACGATGACCTTGACGCGTTTCCGAGCTTCCGGGATGAAATCGCGGGCGACGTCGTCGGGCGTGGAACCGATGACCAAGTCGACCCCGTCGAACGCCTCGGGGCAAAGCTCTTCGACGACAATATCTTCGCCGTTGAAAGGTATGACTGTGCCAACGCTGCGCTTCGACGCCAAGAACTTCATCTTCTTGTAAGGGAACTTGCGCTCCTGAAACATACGGATCATCAAGGTTCCCACTGCGCCTGTTGCGCCGGCGACTGCTACGGTATCGAACATCTTATGCTCCTCAAATATTTTCTGCTGTTCATCGCGCCTTCGCGAAAAACGTCTTTCGTTGATTTCCTCGGGGTCAGGTCGGCGTCCTATGACAGGTCCGATTCTTCTAAATTTTTATTAGCCTCAACTAACTTTTCTTGACTTATTTTAAGTCCTCATTGAGATTAGGCAATATTATGGAGCGCTTTCTTTTGGACGCAAGGGGGAATCTCCTGGAAAGAAAGTGAATAATGATGATTTTTGGGATTTTTGTTAGACGTTTCTAATTCACAAGCAAGGATAGGAAGAATAGAGAATATATATTGAACAAAGAAGGAGAACCGAAAAACTCCGTCAAGAAAAAGGGGGCGCTTGCCAGTACTCCAAAAAGGCGCGCGCCGACCTCAACGATCGACGCGCGCCATGCGTTTCTCCGAGACGTTAGGAGACGTCCGTCATTCGGCTTTCGGCGCGATCACGACGCGGAAGCCCACGTCCGCCGCTTGGAAATAGGGCGTTACGCCGACTCGGAAGGAGCTCGTAGCGCGCTCGGGCCAATCTTTCCAACTCCCGCCGCGCACGACCCGGTCGGCGCGTTCCAGATCGCCCGGCTTGTCGGTCGTCTGGACGGACCCTGATTCGGCGCCGTACGCCGTCATCGGCGAACTCGTCCATTCGGCGACGTTCCCGATCATGTCGTAGAGCCCAAACGCGTTCGGTTCGTACGACGCGACGTTCCCGATCGCGATCATGCCGTCGTCGACCTGCGCTTTGCGCCAGTAGTCGACGGCGCCCTGCCCGACGCGCATCTTCGACAGGCTCTTATCCGCCAAATTCGCGTAGTTTGCGAAATCGGTCTCCATGCCGCCGTACCAGAAAGCGTCGCTCGAGCCTGCCCGGGCGGCGTATTCCCACTCGATTTCCGTGGGGAGACGGACTTCGTACCCGTCCGGCAGCGCCCCTGCCGACGTCAGCGTCTCCTCGAGCCAAGCGCAGAACCGCTCGGCGGCGTCGTGTCCGACGCGGCTGACCGGCTGTTTCGGCAGGTTCGCAGGAATGCCTTCCCTCGCGTGGTCTTTCGTCAACTCGTCGACATAACGGCTGTCGTGGCTCGGGTTAAAGAGCGCGTACTGCTCGTTCGTGATCTCGGTCGCGCCGATCCAGAAGCCCCGTTCGATCCTAACGCGCCGTTTCGGATACTCCGCAGGTGACTCGTCGTTCGAGCCGTACTCGAAGTCGCCCGCGGGGATCCAGCGCAGGTCGAGCGTCTTGCCGTCGCGCAGCGCCAGCGACTTGCCGACCACGCCGTTCTGAGCGGTCGCAAATTGCCGCGCGGACGCCGCGCTTGGGTCGGCGTCGGGCGCAAAGTTCTCGATTTCGGCCAGCTCGAATTCCGGAAGTTCGACAGGTTCCGGGATAATCGGCGGATTCGCGGCGCGGCGCGCTTCGACGCGCTCGTACATTTCCAGCTCGTCGACGGCGTCCGCTTCCGGGTCGCTGTCGAGGTCCGCAAATTCTTTCGAGTAGAGCTTGCGCAGCTCGCGATATTTCGCGATCGACGCCATCTGGTCTTCATGCGTGATCTGCATCCAGTCCAAGAGGACTTTGTTCTGCCAATGCCGGTGCGCTTCGGTCCACGTTCCGTAACAGGGCGCGTTCAAGTCGATCCACGTGTAGAGCCGATCGTACGCTTCCGGGTCGAGCTGGACGTTGTGATGCCCTTTGGTCAGCGTCTGGACGAGCGGCGAGACGCTCGCATGGTATTCGCCCGGCTTGAAGATGTGCGCGTCGCTCTCGGGGCCCGGCGCGCTCACGTACGGACGCAGCGCCATGTAGCTGCGGTAGAACGGGCCGATTTGACGCAGCGCCCCGTCTTCGACCGTTTCGAGCGTATAGTCCTTGAAATCCGGGAAGACGGCGTCAGGCGCGACCCCGAGCCTTTCGCGCGATTCGGAGGTTCCGTCGTGACAGCCGATGCAGTATTTGTCGAGGACCGGCTGAACTTCGCGCAGGAAGTCGAACCCGCGGGTCGGGCCGTGCCAGGGCGTGATCTCGCGCGGGTCGATCCGGCTCGCGATCGTCTGACCGGTCGGCGAAATGTCGTTGGCGTTTTCGTGACAGCCGAAACAGGAGACCGATTCGCCCGGCATACCGACGAGCCAGCTACGCATGAGCTGGAGCGCGCGCCCTTCGGCGTCGAGCGGCTGGACCGAGATCGGAACGCTCGCCGGGATCCGGAAGGTCGCGCTTCCGTCTTCTTCGACGGGGACCGTGCCCAAGACGCGCTTCACATCCCAGCTGCTTTCGACGCCGATGACGTCGTTATGACCGGAGTACGGGTACGCGAAATGGTACTCGAAGAGTCGGAGCGCTTTGACAGCGCCGCGCGGCACGTCCGGCAGACCGGCGCCGAAGTAGACGTCCGCCAGGAAGACGGTCGCGTCTTTTTGGTTCGGGTTCGTGCGTTCGGCAAGGACCGGGGGACGCTTGCGCGGGACAAGCAGGATCGGGTCGGTGAACGCGGCGGCCGGGTCCTGGACGATCGGGGTCATGTTGTCGAAAATATCAACGAGCCAAATCCCCCATTCGTGCCCGCGACTTGCCGAGACGAGGAAATAACGACCCGCGCCGTCGTCTTCGCTCGTTCCGAGCGGGTCGATCTGCAAGAATTTCGGCCAGCGACGAAGGTAGAGGTAGTCTTCCACTTCGTTTTCGACGACGTCTTCGCGGCCCGGAATCGACTGCACAACCCCTTCGGTCTCGTGACGGCCGAGCCGCGGGTCGAACAAGATCATCCTGCCCGGCCGACCGACATGGTGTCCGGAAACGGCCCCGACGAACCGCGCGGGGTCGCCGGGAATCGGCTTGGCGTAGAAGAGCGAATTGGGCCAGTAGGAGTTCGAGCCGTAATACGCCGTCTGGTTCGTGCCGTCGGGGTTCATCGTGAAGAGGATCCGATAGAAGTAGTGCGGCGTGTCGGTATATTCCCAGCGCAGGTACATGATCCTGCCGTTTTCCATCATGGTCGGGCACCAGTCGCTGTCCTGTTCGAACGTCAGCTGCCGAATCGCGCCCGTCTCGGGATTCAAGCGGTACAGGAGCGCCATCTGCTTGCGACCCGACTCGCACGGCAGGCCTTGGAACGTCGCGTTCGAGCCGTAGACGACGTCCCCGTCAGGCAAGTAGCACGAATCGAAGAAATCGATCTCGTCGATATTCGGCGAAAGCTGCTTGACCGCGCCCGGCTGACCCGACGCGTCCAGCTCGAGTTCGTGCAGCGCCCAGCGCCCGTTCGCGCCAGGGGACGTGAACATGAGTCGATCCGCGTCGAACTCGAGGTCCAAGTCGATGATCGTCTTGTCCTGGGAGTCGAGAAGGACGTCGTAATCGCCTGTGAGCGGGTCGATCAATATGATTTGCGACGCGATATTTTTCGGGACGTCTTCCGTCACATACGCGTTCAAGCTGGGCGTCGCCGTCTGGTTCGGGCCCCGCTTGACCGCGAGGACGCGGCGGTCCGCAAGGAGCGGGTGCGCGAGCATAGCGCGGCGCTGGAGCGCGACGAGCTTCGCGTCGAAGTCCGGCGCGTCGGGTTCCGACTCGAGCGCGTCGAGTTCCGCGAGGTACGACTCGCCGTCGGGGTACTCGTCGTCGAAGGTCTCGATCAGGTCCTCGATCGCCAGACGCAGCGCGACCGGGTCGGGCGAGCCGTCGTTAGCCGCGTGAGTTACGCTCGGCGACAAAAAGGGCAGGATGAACAGCAACAAAGGAATTAGGCGTCGGATTCGCATCGCTTCGGCTCCTTAAGGACGGGGAATTGTTTTGCCTCATTATAAAACGCGCCTGACGAGATTGCAACTATTTCGCGCATTTTTCATCATGTCGTGTGCAAAATCAGAAACTTTTGCCATGTTTTTCCGGGCGTCTGTTGTTTTCCCGCGCGAAAGAAGTACAATTGCCAATAGAAAGGCTTTGACAAGGTCGTTTGACGCCCTTTTTGCCGACCATAACCGTTCCGTTCTCTCCAAATAAGCCCATGACGAAGACTATCCCTTACGCAAAATTAATTCGCGACCGGATCCCGGAAATTATCGCCGACGCCGGGAAGTCGCCCGAGTATCATACGCTCGACGACGAAGCGTTCCAACAAGCCGTCGACGAGAAATTGGCCGAAGAACTCGACGAGTACCGCGCCTCCGGAAAGGTCGAAGAGCTCGCCGACCTGCTCGAAACTCTCTACGCCGCCGCCCAAGCGCGAGGCTGTTCGCGCGGCGAACTGGAGCGGATCCGCGAGCAGAAAGCCCAAGAACGCGGCGCGTTTGAGAAACGGCTCTTCTTGACCGCAGTGCGGGAATGAGCGAGAAAGTCGTTTGCATATTGGCAATCATTTAAGATTGAAGCATTTACCGACCTATTAGGAAAACGAAATGTCAAAAGTATTTTATTATACTGAGGACGGTCAGAAACATCCTATCGCCGACAACGATGAAGCCAAACAACTTATCCACGAGGGAAAAATCTATGCAGCTACGTGGATAGAAGTCGAGGGACGCATTTATCATGCAAAGAGTTTCAAAGCTTGGGAAGCCTATTTCACCGAGACAAACGCCCCAGAACCTAGCAACCAAAATTTCTCCTCTAATGAAGCGCTAAATAGCAACGACGACGAATTTAACCAGCCTGTCCCCGAGCCGCCGCCAGTCATTGTTACAGACGAGGAGTTGAAGGAGGAAGAAAATAAGGAAGAAGAAAATGAGAAAGAGAAAAAGAAAACGAACGAGTCTAATGGAGCTACTTCCTCTTCCAGCGATTCCTCAACGAGCGATTCTTTCAAAATAATTCAAAAGAAATATGGCTTACTTGATATTGACGATAACGAATTGTTCAAGGCAGTCAAAGCTAATTTGCCGGAACAAATCAAAGAGAACTTCAATTTCGTTGAAAACCTTAATGATTTTCTTTGGATCGCTTTATCCTTTTTTTTATTGTAGGTCTTCCTATAGCCTTTCTCATGCTACTTGGAGCCTGGGACTCAGATTTCGAAGTATTTAAATACTTGTTGCTTCTCACTGTCCTCATCTTGTTCTTCCTTATCGCACTAAAACTGAAGGCGTCTCTGCAGCTAGTTACTACCAATACGGCGCTCCTCAAATCAAGAGACGATTTGAGACAGACGATTTACCTCAACGAGATATTGAAAAGCCTCGATAAGAAAAACGACGAGACAAAAGAAAAAGAATAAGAATCAGGGAGAAGCAATGAAATATGAGTCAAATTCCGGAAGTATTGGAGAGACTCGTTCGGCGTCGTTGCGGAGCGAATGAAAGATGCAAGGTGAGTGGTGTTTCCCATCTCGAAGAAACAATATATCACATCTTGAACGTTCAGTTCTATTCCTAAACTCAGAGGTACCCCTTGAGGAGAGTTATACACGCAGGTTTTCTCAAGTTACGAAGAGCTCTAGCTTCAATTTGCCTAATTCGTTCTCGAGTAACATTAAACTTTTTGCTAATCTCTTCGAGCGTTCTTTCACGTCCGTCTAATCCGAATCGCAAACGAAGGACTTTCTCGTCTCTTGGCGACAATGTGCTAAGGACTTCAGCAATTACTTCCGGCAGATTCCTATTTTGAATGGAGCGATACGCGTCTTCGTTAGAGGCAACTGTTTCAGGTGAAAGATCACTCATGAACGCTCCGATGTTATCCCTCGAATAGCATTCCTCCGTTTCATCCGTGTAAAGTTCAATTAAGTCGCCTAAAAACTCGTCTGGAATCGACTGCTCTATAACCTCCTGTGCTTCTGCCTCAGAACAATCAAGCTTCTCGCACAACATCAGAATAGCTTTGTCGCAGCTTCCTAGCTCATGACACCCAACGCAACCATAAGATTTCAAGATTGGATAGGCAGCGAAGTACCCCGCTTTTTTGTATGTAGGGTAATGTACCAACGGACGCTGCGTACTTTGCCCTCTACCGATAACCTGCAGAATCCATAGTACAGCATATTGAGCAAATATCCTGGAGCTATCAGGGTCAAATTTATCCACAGCAGTAACAAGCCCCACACACGCATACCCCACGGCGTCTTCTATGTCCATATCAAACATCTCTGCTCTTTGAAGCGCATACCGTAATGCTAACCTCAAGTACATTTCAATCATACGAACTCGTGCATAGGCATTTCCATCAACAACCTGATATTTGAGTTGCTTAATCTCGCCCCATTGAGGGGGCACCACTGTTCTTACAAAGTTGACGAATGTCTCCAGCGAAGGGCTGAGTTCAACGATTCGATCATACACGGCGTCATAATCGCTTTGGGCATAGTCATCGTACTCCTCCTCGGAAGAAGTAATATAAGAGGGCGGTCTGTCATATACAAGGACGCCACGAGTCGTTATTGAGTTGCTAAGCCAATCAACATCCTGAATGGGGAGTGAATATTCCTCAGCACAATCTGCAATGTTATCAAACGTCACATAACCTTGCTTTTCAGCAAGTATTATTAGACGCTCATATGCTGCTTGACGATTATTCCTCACCATATATTTCTTCTCTTTTCTACTTTGAGCACAATTTCAAAATGTCTTCGCTAGTCACTCCTTTATTGAATTTTTCTTGGAACTCGTCAATGAAGTCATAAAGCCTCGTCACAAAATCATCGGGCGATGAAACGCCTTCAATCAGCTTCTCGTAAAGCACGTCGACGCCTCCTCGGACATAGCTATCAAACCTAGCCTCGTCAGCGGGATCTTCTCCCATATTTTTGAACGCTTTGTTGATGCGTATGTCCTCGTTAGGCTCATATGCTTTATCCAGTAACATAATTAGTCTGAAATTAAACAGGTGTTCTTCCTGAGAGTAGATTACTCGATCCCCCATAACATTCTGATTATAAACCTGATTTGTTTCCGGATTACGAGTATCATCAAGGTCTGCAGTCCTACCATAGAGAAAGCCAACTAACGGGGCATTTGCGTACACATCCACATTACGTTCAAATAGTTTAGCTTTACTTTTGCTGTCAAAAACACTTGCGAGTTTATCTACACGCAAAGCATGTTTACCGAGAAAACGATATTGCTTGTTAAACATTTACCCACCTCCTCAGATCACCACTGTTTCAAAATCGTTTTTCTTGTCGAACTCATGGCGACGTCCGATCTTGTCGCCCATATACTCCTCGGCAAGTTCGCCATCAATATCTTTGATAAAGATGATAACCTGTTCCGCTATGTTAGGAAGCGTCTTGCATACCGTCTGGATGCGTCGTTTATCAAATGTTGACAAAGGAGCGTCCATAACAAGCGGATAAGGTTCGGAAGAAAGCAGATTCGCATTCTCATCGGTTGCCTTACGGTTATCACGCGCCATTTTAATGATACCGGTGATAAAAGCAAAAATAACCGCAATACTCTGTGCCGTCGAAGTTTCAACAAATCCGTCGTATTCATTTACGTAAACGGAAATGCGGTACTTCTCATCAATGGTAAGAGACAAACCGCCTTCATAAATCTGCTTGAAGATTTCATTGATGGTAGTTTCTAACTTCGTACGAATTTCAGCTTCACTTTTGGTGTATACCTCTAGTAGCTCTTCGTAGATACGTTCTGCGTACGCCTTGTAAATTTCAATTTTCTTGTTCTTATCATCTAATAGAGAAAGATTTCTGCGCTCCGTATCTGCTCGCTCTGCCTCTAATTCGAAACGACACCTGTTTCGGAAAAGGCTCTCTCTTTCTGTTTCACCGTCTCTGATTGTTTCAGCGCACAATTGAATCTCGCTATTAATTGCTCTAACCTTACCTCTAACATTGCCGCCGCTGAGTTTGCCTTCAATAGTATGCAATTCCTCTTGAAGTTCTACAAGTTCTTCGTCTTGGTGGCTAATCACAGCAAGCTTATCGCTTATATTATTATGCAAATCTAGTCCTTCATTAGCGCGCCTCTTTGCCTCTTTATTGAAATCGCTGAGCGACGTGCTAATAGACTGCGGCGGGAGGAAAGCAATCAATTCCTGGAGGTTAGTATACGGAATAGAGCCTTCATCCAAACGTGTTCCACAAATACAGACTCCCTGCTTCAGCAAATACTCAATAGTTTTTGTATGTATGTATGGAATGTCCTTTCCGGCAAAATCTTTTTCGGAAAGTAATTTAAGAGAATCCAGTATTAACATTGCCGAGAAGAAAGAACTCATTCCTTTATTAAAGGCCTTGCATACTTCCTTAACTGCATTTGCTCTTGATTCTTTCACTCCGGAAATTTTTTGGACAAGCTTTTCCTTTTGGTGCTGTAATTTCTCGCCTTCTGTATACTGTTTGATTTCTTCGGTTTTTTCGGTCTGCCGCGTTCTTGCCAGTTCGATTTGACTTTTTAGTTCGTCCAATCTGGCGTCGATCATTTCAATTTCAGCTTTGCTTTTTTCGATAGTCTTCGTATATTCTTCTATCTTCGAATTGCTATGAGAGTCATAACTGCCCTCGTAACTACCAATAACGCAAATGCTGGACCTCGGGTTAAAATGCTTGATAGCGTTGTTTATAGCGTTCAAACCAAGCAATCCTTTGACTGCTTCTGCAAAGTCTGTCGCCCTTGTTCCTGCCGAAATATCCTTGCTCATCTTTTCGATTCGTTCACCGTCGAAAAAGAAGTAGCTAGACAATTCTTTCGGAAGAATAGCTTCGACTTCACTCTCACACTGAGTTTTCTTAACATATTCAGTGACTCCATTCGCATCCTTAAACGCTATGTCGAATACAGTATTATCCCCTTTAATACGGTTTAAAGAATCCTTGCGATATCTTTGCTCGCGGAAAAGTGTGTAGCTGACGTCGCCGTGACGCAGTTTAAGAGTTACCTTAACTATGCTCTCTTGTCCCGGTCTCAAATCCGCAGCCACCATTTTATTAAGCATATTTTTGTCAGATAACTTTGTCTCTCCATACATACACCAGAAGAACGCTTGTGCGAAAGTTGTTTTGCCTGTGCCGTTCTCCCCAATGATGATAGTTACGTTTTTGCCATTTTCGCCTTGTGCAAACTCGATGGATTCATTGCGAAACTGCCTAAAGTTTTCCAGCGTTATCGATTCAAGTAACATTTTACTTCCTCCTCAATCTTCTTCTTAATCCAATCTACCATCTGCGAATCGGACATCGTTTTTGTTTTCAGGTTCTGATTCTCTTGGATGATGATCAGGCGTTTTAGGCGCTCAACAGTCTCCTCATTTATCTTAATTTGCTCCATAATCAAATCTACCTTCCTCCAATTCCTCATCTGTTATTTTGTACGCATCTCGAACTGCCCAAATCAAACGATACGCTTCCATTGAGTTCTGAGATAAACGTCCAAATTCTTTTATCCTAGCTAGCTCGTTTCTAACAAGGGTAACGTCCCTTTGAGCTTGTTCGGCTGTCAATGACGATACGGTATTAAGCGGTCGCGGCAAAGTCACAAAGTCATAAAGCTCCGCATATAGCTTGTTAGGGGCTTTTCTGAGTACTCGTCCGCGACGCTGAATGTATTCCTTCGGGTTTGTTGTACTTGCTAAAATAAATGCGGTTCGAATACCAGGCATATTTACCCCTTCGTCCAAACATTTAATTGCCACGATAGCCTGAAGCCTGTCTCCGCGTTGAAACTGTTCTTTGATAGAAGCTCTTGTTTCCATGTTTTCATTGGAGGTAAACTGAGCGACGTCCATACCAAGCTCATTTCCCAAAATGCGAGTTACCGCTTCAATCTGTCGGATATCGCCGTCGTCAGACGAGGAGGAATCCGCATTTTCATCCAAAACATTCGTAGCGCCACAGTACACAAGAATGTTGTTGTCATGAACATATGGTTTGATTACTTTTCTTAATGCGACAAGTTTTTCGGATGCTCCAGCGACTATCCTTGCACGACGAAGCGCCAAAATCTCACCAATTTTATTCAGTTTGATTTTTCCCTTCTTGTCTTGAATAATACATTTCGTCATTTTATACGATAGCTCTTCATATTCAGCTAACTCATTGCCATTTAAGTGAACAACAACAGGGTAGTACCTATAAGGAGTGAGTTTATCCTCAGCTATCGCGCGATCTAAGGGATATTCGATACATTTCTTTCCAAAAAAAGCATATAAGAGCGCTGTTCCCTCTTCATCGCGGTGTCGTTCAAGGGTAGCGGAAAGAGCGAGCCTATATTTAAAACGATTATCTAATAGCCCTGAATATGACGCCGCTCCAAAGTTGTGGGCTTCATCGACTACTAAAAGCACAGGAAAATGAATTTTGTTAATCTGCCCTTGAACATACTCATTTTTAAATGTTGCATTCGTACAAACGAAACAGAAGAAACTCTTATCTGCACGGAGTTTTTGAAGACGGACGGCATTAGACAGAAGCTGTTTCCAATCCCTTTGAGGAGAGCTGCTGTATCCAATAATTGGCTTCACGTTGAATCGGACAATATCCTCTACCCACTGTTCAACAAGATGTTGATAGGGGCAGACAATGATTACGGCCAATTCATCGTTTATATCTTCCGCTAGTTTCGAAATTGCTCCAAGCCCTGTAAATGTTTTGCCAGTACCCGTTGCCATATCAAAAATGCCACGATAGTTTTCACCTACCCAAGCCGCAATGGCTTCCTTTTGATAGCCGTGTAACAAAATGTCTTCCGGTATACGCGGTCCAACTGCTTTTTTCACGAGCTGAACATTACCGTCTCCGAGCGTTCGGGTATTTTTCTCTCCCAGTGCAAACTGTTCTCTATCGACGTCATAATTTGGCGGAGACTTTTTGTACTTGTCTATGAGAGCCTGCGATATAATTGGAAACTCTAACACCTTGATATTAGGCTCGTTATCATTCCAAATTGAACAGAAAGCATTTTGTTTAAGGCGCACTCGTTCAGCGTCATTTTCATTGCTCCAACTTCTAAAGACGTCAATTGTCTCATAATTTACAGACAAGGAAGTTGCTGATTCGTTCATAGAGCCAGAAAATGCAACGACATTACCGTCCTTATCCTCGATTAGCCCCATCTTTTCATGATACATTCCTATGCCGTCTTTACCCTCTGTATATGCAATACGAATATCTAAGACGCCGTCTGCAATGAGACACGCAAGAAGATTAAGACGCTGCATAGAATAGTAGTCAAGTTTTTCACCAGTAATTTGACGCAGAACCGCACGCTCAATATACTTGTCGCGCTCGGCATAACCCTTCTGAATCGCCTCAATATCTTCGTCAGAGAGGTACGGCGACGCAACAATCTGGATTTTGCCTCCGTTTGACGCCATTGATGCGATTCCTTTTGTGATTTCTACAAGCGCAGAAGAGGAGAAGAAACCAACTGCCCGTCTGTAAACCATCGCCTTTTCAAGCAATGGAATATAGAACTCCTGAACAACATTGTCAATGAGTGAACGATACTCGTTTTTAATCCTTACTTCTTGTAGGCTCATATCTCAAGCGCCTCATATGTTGTCGTTGAGGTCGTCAAGGGCTTCTTGCAATGCTAAGAAATCCTCGTCCGTGGTGAAACTATTAACACTTAAACGAACTGTTCCCGCTGGAAATGTCTTTAGGAACTTGTGTGCAGCAGGAGCGCAGTGCAGTCCGGTGCGGACCGAGATATTTCTTTCACTGAACAATTGCCCCGCAATATCACTGCTTATTCCGTCAATAATACAGGATACAATACCCACATATTCACGACCTTCGACATTGCCGACGGTAGAAATAATATCATACTCCGACAAAATAGCAATCAATCTACTTCTATTTGTTTGCTCTTCGGCAGCGAGTCTTATAACGCCCTGTTCCTGAATCCACTTAACAGACGCATTGAGTCCAGAAACGCCGACCGTGTTCATTGTTCCGAACTCATACCGCTCTGGTAAGGACGTCGGCATATCTTGATTGGCTGAATCAAACCCAGTACCACCAAAAAAAACCGGTTCAAGGTCGACGTCTTGTTTCATCACAAAGCCGGATATGCCGGTAGGGCCTAAAAGGGTTTTATGCCCGGCGAAAACAGCAAAGTCAAAAATTTCCTTACCGACGTCGCAGTCAATGAGCCCTGCAGTTTGAGCCATATCCAATAGCGTGACAGCGTGGAATTCTTTTGCTAACGTGAAAATATCTTCTACTGGCGCAATCAACCCAATTACATTGCTTGCATGACTTATAATAACCAAATCCGGCGAAGACTCTTCAAACTGGTATCGTATTCTTTGAAGGTCATAGGCTAATTCCTGATTTACTGAAAGTTCAACGACTCTAATTACTCCTCTTGCTTCATAGTGATGAAGAGTCCGAGTTACCGCATTATGTTCAAATGGACTTATGTAGACATTTCTTGCCCCTTTTCGAATAATGCCTTGAATGATAATGTTAAGGGCGATTGTAGCTGACGGTTCAAAAACAACCTGCTTCGCCGGACAATGCAGTAGCCTCTGTATTGCCGACCGTGTATCGTCAACCAAGCATTTTACGGAACCCGAAGACTTGTAGTCTCCGCGTCCAAAATTACCGCCGGTTTGGCGCTGAAACTGGTCCATACTCTGATATACAATTTCAGGCTTTGGATATGTAGTCGTAGCATTGTCAAAGTAAGCCATCAGCCCGCCTTCATAAGCATAGTTTTTCTAGTATCTCCATGATGATTTGGCGCTTTTCTTGCTCAGAAATAGCGTGCCCCATGGAGTCTAGTGAGTTTGTAATTTGATTATACAGAAGTTCACCACGTTTGCTACGACTAACTCGTTCAAAACTCTTTGTCGTAGCTGACCCATCTGCTTCAACAAACGTTACCCTATAGTTCCTAGACTGTTCCTCTTTTTCCTCTGCTTCCCCTTCCGTATAGCTTTCGGCGGTCTGCTTATACTGTTTCATCTTTCGTGTGAAAGTATCAAAAACGCCGTCATCCCAATCTTCAATCCTTAGTCCGGTAGCCATTTTGGCCAAGCGAGCGATAAACGTCACCTCATCGTGGGTAACGGTCTTAAATAATGCAAGGCACTTATCTGTGCCGTCGGGAAAAATATGGTTGAAGGCAGAGGGACTAATTGAACGACACCATTCTTGAATCGTTGAAAACAGAAGCATTCGTGCAGAGCGCTTCTTGTTTTGAGGAAGCATGAAGATTTTTTTCGTCTGCTCAACCAGCGTCTTTCGTAGATGATCGGTGACATTATCAAAGTAATCTTTAGAGGCAATGATATTTTCTGCTAGTCCCGCAGAAAAATCTCCCACATAGCCAAAGGCCTTTGGAAGTTTATCAAAGAGCAGTTCATAACTGCTTGTGTTTTGCTTCAGGAGGTTAAGCATGAAAAGACGTCTGGTATCTACCTCTCCGCCCTTTGGATCTTTCTTGATTTCCTTCGCATATTTAGGCAATGACCAAAACCAGCGCTTCATCGCATTCACAAGGAAATCGTATGTGTTTGCGCCCTTTTCCAATTCAATGATGTGATCAGCAAATGCCTGAGCAAGCTGTTTGACAAATCTCGCTTTTTCCGCATCCCAGTCGAGATAAACCAAGGAAAAATCCCTGGGATGCTCATTGATTTGAAGGAGAACGCCCGAAGATATCGGCGCTTGTCCAGATCTTTCCAGTATCGCCACCTCCTTCTTATACTTGTGGAGAACAACAGCCAAGTAAATCGGAATTAGCCCTTTGCGCAGTCCAATTTTATACTCAGGAAGTGTTAGCATATCATATAGTTCACCAAAGCTAACGCTTTCATTGGTCCCTGCACGCAACATGAAGTTTTCAATAGTTTTCAGCATATTGGCAATTTTACCATCGCCATCTGGACGTAAATTGAGAGCAGGTATTCCATCCTGACTCACTAAAATGCCTGTCTTTACCAATGTGCTTCGCATGATAGAAACTTCTTGCCCCGTACCAGAAAGACCAAGATTATCTTCAAGCTGGTTGCGTAGTAACGCCGCGATAATTTTACTTCTGCTGTTGCTTGCAACGCTCGTGACCACATTTCGGTTTACAGCCTCGTTGCTAATGACAGGAGTGAGGGGGAACACGTTGTCACAAATATCAGACAACAACTCAGTCAAAGCCGCTTTCCTGCGTATGTTTTGGATCTCCCCGTTAAAGATATAGCTAGATTTATACTGCTCAGGACGAGTGTAAACCGATATGAAACTATTGATTACTTCACGCAAATCCTCATAGATCACATCGTACTCGTTAAATAGGATCGGATCTTCAGAGGCTGCTTCACGCAAGAAAGATACGGCTTCATATTCATGAGCCACTTCGTCAATGCTTGTGTAATGATTGGGCAGTATAAAAACATGACGGTTACATCCCTTGCTTGTAGAAAGCAGGGTTTCTTTCAAGCGTTTGATAGATTCTCCACTGTTTGGTATCACCGCATAGATTACGCCGTCGGCGTCGATCTTTTCACTCTTCGTTATCCAGTCAGTATCCGGTCTTACTTCGCTTTCATCAATAAACTCGAAGGAGAAATACCGAGTCATCTCACGAGCATCATTATAACGAGACGGATACATATAATTGTCAAAATTAAATGCATTCAGAGTTTCCTTAACAGAAATCTTCTTTGCATGAGACTCCGTATAGTCGCGTATTTTCTGCTTGACGTCCACGCCGGAAGTTTGCTTCAATTTCAAGAAGTCGTTGCTTCTTTTCAGATAGACAACATAGTCTCGGTCTATTAGGTTATCTATCGCGTCCGTAATCTCTGGAACAGAATAAGAGGAAGAAAATACGCCGACTATTTCATCCTTAGTAGGTTTGAGTCTTTCGAACTGACCGACTGCGTAGAAGAGAGAAAGCGTCTTTATAATCTTTGCTTCTAATGATTCAGGAGCAATCTGGGCGAGGATATTCGCAGTTAGAGTATAGTTCTGATGAATCTCGCTAGAATAGACTTCCTTCTTAAAGAGGGGGTCAAAATAGTCGTAAATTAAGTCCGGGGTGATTAGTACGAAATTATCGCTCGCTTGCTCTAAATACGATGGAAGCGTAGCGCTTCCTGGCGCAGACAGAAATGTAAAAAGCGTGCGCTCATTCTGTGCGACACGTTCGGATAATCTCGGCAATATAAATGTCGAAACAGGATGTAACGGATAGCATCCATCCAAAGCCACATCCAGATCCTCACTATTCTCTGAGAACAACAGGTGCGAGGCGTATCGTTGCTCTATGTCTCTAAATTCACTCTTGTGTTTTTTCTTAAAATTTTTCCATAAAACGTCTTCTCTTTGAATTACAGACGATATAACCTCGTAGGTCTGTGAGAAGTTGTTGTTCAGGCGGATATGTTTAAAACGCTCAGAGACTCCACGCCAACCGTCAACTTTCTGTTTGGGAAGCTTGTCGATATAGTTTGCAATCTCTTTATGGGAAATCAGCATCAAATGAAGCTGTAATGGTCCACTACGATTACATTTCTCAGCAAAGTCTTGAAGCGTCTTTATATCGCTCAAAGACGCTTCTGTAATATTAGCCTCAAGATATTTACTGAACTCGTCGTAAACGACATATATTCCCGTATATTCTTTTGCACGCAACCCCTTAGCTATACTTTCATAGAGCTCCACAATATCAAATCCGAGGAAAGGGTTAAAAATACTTCCTGCCGTTAATGACGGATAGATTCGTTCGAACTGTTCATAGGCAGTTATATCATAAGATTCAAGAGCTTTAATGAATGCGGAGACCGGCGAGTTAATCGCAGATTGAAACGCGCTGTATGTGTCAGGGAATTCCTTCTTCCATCTTTCAATAACAGAAATGGCCGCCTTATAGTTCGTTTCTGGCATTACATCAAAGAGATCGTTGTCTGAAAGAGTCCTTTGAATAGCCAACAAGAATGCTTGGGATAAGCTCGTATTACTTCCAGTAATTACAACTGGAAGAATTTTGTTTGGACTATCGTAGTAATTGAGAACGCACTGCTTTTTTTGGGGGTAATCCTCTAATTTCAGCAGAAGTTTTTCAAACAGTTTCAAGTCGCGCTTTTGTAAAATTGAGAGGATGGCCAAAACAATGTGCGACTTGCCTTTACCATACGCTCCTATTAAGATGCGAGCCCTCTCCGTCGAAGCTTCATCTGTGCTCAGAAGAATTTCCTCAAGGAGGTCAAGCGCGGACTTGGTGGGTATGAAATTTTTCAGCTTTTCATCGCTGTTCAGGTCAAATCCGATGTTTACGGAATATTGGAATCCCGAAGCAACTGAAATCATCTTACTCATGGTTTTATTTCCGGTTACTGTTTGTTAACGTCTTGATAATAAGCGTCAACACAGTCTTGGAATGTAAGTTCCTCATTAATATGAATAACATCCAACCCTGCGGTTCTGTTAATCTTGATTATTCCCGTTTCTTGCACTTGATACAAAATATCGAGCATTGAGATGGCGTCAAGATTGAATGTTTTGCCGATATTGCATGGAGCTGTCAGCAATTCGTTCAACCTTATCTCTCTCGCTTCTTCTGCTTGGTCAACGATAACCGCTAACGCTACCCACGGATTGATTGTCTTCGCAACAGGAATCGCTTTTCTGTAAGTCTTTTTTCCTTTGCTCAAAATATCGACAAGTCCAAGTTCGCCAAAGGGACAATCAATATTGTTTTCTGGCTCTACACGCTTAGGGTTAGTCTTATATCTCGGCAAATAAGTACTAATGATGCATGAGAAATCTTCATTTAATGAACGAAAAGCGACGTCAGCTTCTCCTTCCATACGGATACGTCTTTGCAAGAACTCAACAAAGTCGTCTCGTGAAAACTCAGACATATTAAATTCATTGAAAAAGAAATACCACGCAGTGGCGTCGTTCCTATTGGAAGCGAGTCGGTAATGAAGCAGATAGAGCGTTCCTAATTCTTCTATATAGCGGTCATTCTTATACACGCTTTCACCAAGAGGAGTAAAGCTTTGAAAACGCTTGCCGCTATTGGGTTCTTCTGTCAGACCAACTGCTTGTAACCAATACCGGAGCGCCTTAACCATATTTGCCCCTATTCCGAAGACGTCCATCGGGTTCTCGTCTTTAGCGACGAACACATCGGGCTTTAGCTGGACATGCTTCATGCCTTTGCTAAGCCATCCTTTTCTTATAAAAAACGTGTCATGGGCACGAAATTTCATTGCCACAACATAACCTCCATCACTCGCTTCGTCTCACTTCGTCCTAAGATATTTATCCATCATGCAACCGCCATCAAGATATTTGGCTGTCATACAAGTCTTGCAATGGACACACTTTTGAGGGTCAATGTAATACCCGAAGTTGTTGATAGTTATTGCGCCTATCCGACAAAGCGACTCGCATTTCAAACACTTTCTACAAGCGTTAAACTTTCTTATTTGATACCCAACCATCCTCTGCAAATCATCGTGAGCGGCGACATTCATCGTCCGTACTTTTACAGCATACTCATAACCGTCTTGATTAAATGGTTGGAGAGAGAGAATGGGCACATTCGTTCTATGATCGAGCACAATAACTTCTCTCAACAATTTTTTTCCAAGCTCTGGCGCTACTCGTCCGAATGGAACGAACATACCAACAAGTTCATCGTCAAACGGTCTTACCAATCGGTATATTTTTGCATATTCTTCAGCGGTACAGTTTGTAAATTTAATTTTTACATCGTTTGCAGAAGCAAGACCATTGCCGCCTTGCCGAGCCTTCCACTTGCCCGTATCGACATATACTTCCGGGTCAGGCTTGCCTATTTTCTTTGCAAATCCAACCAGAAAATCACGCCACTTCTTTGACTGTTCTGGCATATAGATTTTCGATAAAAATTGTGCGCGTCGATTATTATTCGGACAACACCAGCAGCCAACACGGTCATAACCTAGACGATATGCTTCGTTAAAATCGATATTTTCAGCAATAAGATACAGCCAAATGTCTATGTCTTTCCAAAAGAAGATAGGAGAGGCTACTGTTTGTTGCTGTATTTTTACTGCATCTGCGCTATCCTCTATACGATTGTACTTGCTTCGACTTGCCGATTCTGATTTCCTAATGCCATAGAAAGTCAATATCTGCTGGTTACGATACAAACTATTTATTACCCGCGCAATAGGTCCTGTTTTAAACATTGAACAACACCAACGCATCATTCTCGCTGGAGGACCTATATCTTCGCATACGTCACGGAAATTTTGTTCGTCATTTTTGGCAATCTGAAAAATTGCGTTAGGGTGGGCTTCTCTGAACCGTCGAGCATATTCAATCGTGCTAGGAAACTCTAAGGTTGTATCTCCAAAAATATGAACAAGATGAGGATTGCTTAGAGCCTTAAGAGCTAGGTCCGCAGTCACAGTAGAATCTTTGCCGCCAGAAAAAGAGACAACTACCCTTTCTTCGGGATACTTAGAAGCCGCATTTCTAATAAAACGATGCGCCTCGTCTATTATGTAGTTTAGACGATCTCTATTAGCTAAGACAAAGGTTTTCAGATAGTTGTCAAAATGCTCGTATGAGTTTCCTTCTTGGAACTGATGAAGCAGTTCGACAATTTTATCGGCGTCAATGGTTTGATACAGGCTATTGGAGATTGCGATGGACTTCCCATCTATATAATATCGATGGTTGCAAGCCCATACAGACTTTTCAATATATTCATGAGGTTTCTTTTGTAATATCAGCTCGACCAAAAGCCGTTCTTCTGGAAAAACCGGACGAAGATCGGCAGTCATGTATCTTGTTTTGTTTTTACAAAGAGGGCACGTTCCCTTGTCAGCTTGAACAGAGACTTGGATTACCGGAATACGACAATTGCTGCACCAATAGATTTCCACGGGAAAGTCTTCGACAGTCACTTCGCCGCAAAGAGGGCAGGTACTATCGTTCGTCTCTATATTACACTTGTTGCACCACACAAGCGCCTCCTCCCTCGTGGTTTTCTCATAACTTCTCAATATAGTATGTGCTATATCGTGACCATGGAATGAATTAGTTCTCTAGCGTGCCTCCGGTTTCCTGAACGTGAACATATATTGGCTTCATAGGTAGTTTAAGAGTAAAATGTGTCGTGAGAACCATTGATATTTCCTTGTTCATCCATTTTTGGGGCATGATTCTAGACTTGACGAACCGAGGCTTTTCACGAGAATATCTTTTGTCGCTGCAGCGCCTTCTACTTTATCACTCTTACCAATCTGGTGAGAGTAAACACCTCACAATATTATACTCTCGTAGGAAACGACGTCCAACTTTTTGCAACTAAATTAGCTCGCAACAACTCCTAAGTCTTTTCCGACCACGCACCATCAATTATAAGTTGTATTTTGAACGACGCCTTACTTTTCGAACAGTGAATGTTCGTAAATGATGATGCGTGTAGTTTGATGAGTGATTCAGGTTGCAATATGAGTTTTCACCAAAATAGAATCAAAATGGGCAAAGAGCGGTCCAATTGCCACATGGAACTATATATACTTTGCTGCCTCATAAAATGCCCTTTTCAACACTGGTCTTACACATGGTAGACAACGCCTTCCAGCGCCGTTTAAAGCTGCTCTTGTCTTTTGGGGGACCAATGCGAGAGACCCGGTTTCATTTTTCTTTCTTTCCGAAGACGCCTTTTCGCCATTTTCTCGGCTTTTTCCCTTTGTAGTTCGCCTCGACTAGCTTTCTAAAATATTTGTCCTCTTCCAATCCAAACGCTTCGCGTACGTTGCACTTGAGATTAAGGGACAACAGGGCGTGAATCGTGTCGCTTGTGGGTATTAATTTCAGGTCGTCGATTTGTCCGAGGGTTTTGAGAAGTTTCTGAGAGAAGTCTTCTGAAACGCCCGCGCCTTCAAAGTTTTTGAAATAAATCTTTCCGTCGATTTCTTTGACAAAGAGGTCGTCGGCTTGGGACCTGATGAGATAACACAAGGCCTCGAGGGAGAAACCGGGGAACATTTCCCTGATTTTTTCTTCTTCAAGGGATCCGTCGTATTTATCTACTGCGGCGCGAATCTTCTGCAGGAGGAATTCGCTAAATTCTTCTTCAGTTCTAAATTGCCTTTGAGCGCGCGCAATTGCAAATGTTCCGATAAACGAGACCTTCAGGCGCCGCGTCGTAAAGAATCGGACCCAGTCGGCGAAATCCCCGACGTCGCGAATACAGGCGGGATTCAAGACGTCCGCGTAGGCGTTGTACAGGACCTGAACTTCAAAGCTTCCGTTCTTTTTTAAATACTCTTGGACTTTCCGAACGATTTCTTCTTCTAGCGCGGGGTCGATAATCGAGTCGGACAGAAAGGAGAGTCCGTCTCTTCTATGGAAGCTCCTTTCCTGGAGATAGTCGAACACGCTGATTTTGATATGCCCGCCAATCTTTTTTTCTAAAAGCGCGATCGTCGAGTCGTCTAACTTGAATCCGTTCGGAAAGAGTTCGCGAATAGCGTCGAGCGCCGCTTTAACATGAACCGTCTTTTTGTACTGGAGCTTACGAGAAGCCGATTGTTTCTTTTTAGCGTCGGACGCGCCTTTGCTGAAACGATTGCCCTTTAGATTCTGGTTCTTTCTCTTAGCGTAATATATCGTCAGATCGCTAATGTCGAGACCGCAGACGTCAAACCATTCGTGAATCTTTTCGACAATTACCGTGGCGCTGTGATTGGTGTTTAAATAGAAATTGTCGTCGATTCGCTTTAAGTTATGTCTATAGACGTCTTTGAAATGGTTGTACAGGCTTTTGTCGAGAAAATCAGAATGGTTTCCCGCAATTTTTTCCTTTTGAAGAACGCCCTGTAATTCTTTTGGGTATTGCCGATACAGGGACCGGACGACCCATACGTAAAGCTCGGTCCAAGACTTAAAATGCAGCGTCTTACGATCGCCGTATTTTATGCGCGTAGGACGCGTCCTCTCGAGACGAGTCCCCGTGTCAAATTGGTATAGAAGTTCTCCGAAAATCCCTTCGGGGCTCTTGTCCGCTTCGTCAGCGGCGTCTTCTTCGTATTCCCCGTATTCCAGGTATTCCTCGTCTTCCTCGTCCTCTTTGGAGTCGTCGTTCCAATAGTCGATAAAATTCCTAAGAGCAAGCAGCGCGGCGTCTCGAGAAACAAACACGTCTTGCTGAAAATCTGGGAGCGCAAAAAGCTCCGTTTCGATCCTTGTTAAGACCTCCTCGTTGAGGGAGCCGTCGATAAAGCCATAGTGAGCGGAAATATCCAGGATTTTGACGAGATGATTCCAATAGTTCGCTTTAAATCCAAGTTCGTCGCCGCGCTTGCGGAGCCACCGACGAAAACTGTCCTGAAGACTTTTTAAAACCTTTGCGAGCAACACCGTCGCATCCTCGCGGCCCGTGGGAATCTTACCGGTAGTCAAACTCTCTCGAATCTCGTCGAGTCGGCGCTTATATTCAGGGTAGTTGTTTTTATAAAGTTCGACAATTTTCCTAAAACGAGTCGGCGCTTCGACTTGAAGACCGTCATAGACGCATTCCATAACCGACGATCGCCCCGTGAGCGAGTCAACGCTGCGAAAGGAATCTGTAATTGCCAGCCCTCTAATGAGCGCACGCTTGCGCATGGTCTCAGAAAGATCCTCAATAATCTTTCTTTTGTTTTGTCCGTGGTTCTTTATTTGCAGGCACGCGTCGAGCAAAAGAATCACTTCGTCTTCGTCATATCGAGTCATTTGTATCATAAGAACGGCCCTATCATTCTCCTAAACCACTACGCAACGCCCTAATAAAAAATGGTTCCCCCATTTTACCAGGAAACGCAATGCATTACAAGCGGGAAGAACCGACGTCTGATCATGATTTTTAATCTTCTGGAAGACACGCAACTTTCTTATTATCCAACTAATAGGAAAGACAAGCGAGGGTAAGATAGGTCGTTCAAAAGGTCTGTTGCCGCATGACGTTTTTCTAAGCGTCCTGTATAAGCCGCTGCAGATTGTGGGAATCTATCGCGACAAGAGGTTCTGAAAACTTGTCGCAGCGGTATCCGCCTACGAGAACCTCTTTTCAACGTCGACCAAGGTCAAGCCGAGGATCTTATCCAACTCCTCGATATTCTCCGGTTCCGCAAGCCATTTGGAAAAATCATGTTGTTCATGTTTCCAAAGTTCGCGGACGTCAACTTCTGTTAGTTTAGCTATTTTTGACATTACTCGCTTTCGATGTGAGATGACTTAAGGGAGGTTCTAAAAACCCCATTCTGCTCCCCCTTCGATTTTCGGGAGGAATTTTTTGAAGAAAAAACGTAAACATTAACGAATCAGTGAGATTTTTGCTGAACAAGCCCCCAGTACAACCGGT
>JAQVHZ010000040.1 GCA_028695965.1 Thermoguttaceae bacterium
GTGTAGAAAATTGTCCGTCTCTTGCATTTTCGATATACTGCTTAGCTACATTTTTGGAATGTTAGAAGGACGAATTGAATCGGGGAGAAAATTAGCAATGTCTGGGGGGTTCCCGCATTCAATATTACATTTTTCATCATCCTTTAATTTCTCTATTTCTTCTTTAGTAAAAACTCCTTCTGGAAGGACTCGAAGAAACATGCCGTCCATTTCTATCCATTTCATTGGCGTTCTTACTAATTTTGATATAACAGGATCATTCCACATTATTATTGTCCCCTGTTCAGTATGTTCAAAATAGTTTCAATTGACGAGTTTGTTTCGCCGTTTAACAATTTTGCAATGGCTTCGGCAACCATTTCGTTATAGTTTCGTTTAGCATATGAGGAAAGCCGTTATTCTCCTTTATCAGACAAGATGAAATACCTGCGCCAAGTAGATTATAACTCATTAGGCGTCAACAAAATTAAATAATTTTAGATATTTTTGTTAAAAAAGGTAAAGAAAGCCCGTTTGGTTCGTGAAATTACTGGGTCAAACGGGCTAAAATATTTTTGGAAATTTTGTTTTTTTGAGGAGAAGGGAGTAGAAACTTTGGTTATTGTTAGTATATAACGGTTCCCGGAGGATAGTATATTAGTTTTTTTCCGTTAGTTTTTTTTATTGTCATTTCTGGATATTCGCCTAAGAGCCAGTGAGCGAAGGAAAAAAGGTACGTTCTACGCAGACGCAAGTCCAATTCCGAATTAAACTCAAAAGTATTAACACGTAACCATTCTATCCAGTCGTTAAAAAGCCATGGTGAAGGCGATTTGTCTTTTCCTTTTCTTTGAAAGAAGAAGAAGTTTAAACAGGCGTTTCTAACGCCTGTTAGCGAACCGTCGTCAACAATAGGATCGTCTGACAAGCCTTTGAAACTTTTGATGAGATATGCTTCGTTTCTTATTTTTACATAGAGACATGGTTCTGGGAACTTTTACCAAAAGTATTGGGTTAGTTCTGTGGTTTTTTCTTGTGTCATTTTTACTTACGCTTTCAATTTCTTGAACGTTTTAAGCAGTCTTCGACGCCCTCGAAGAACTCTTTATAGATTAGATTCTTATTCTTTCTTTTTTCGGTGAAAACCGCCGTCTCTGCGTTCTACTTCAATTCCGTTTCCGACGTCTTCAAGAAGAAAGTCCATAATAAAATATGGTTTCCCCCTTTGAAGACTTTCGTTGTGATATTCGCGAATCTCTTCTATTTTTTCTTTTGACGTCCCTTTTTTAATAAAAAAGCCAGCTCCATTGTTTAATTTAGGGTTCCCGTTGAAGATTAAATAGTCATGGATGTTGCTATCATACATTTCCATTAGAAAATTTCCATGTGTCAAAAGGCTCTTTTAAATTATCTTCAGTATATATTTGAAACAATTTTTGATATGTAAGATGATTTGGGTCAGCAGATAATCCTGATATGGTTTCTGCTAAGAACTCATTAACGTCCTTTTTGCGTATTGGCTCAGTTTAGTCAAGCTTTTTCTCTAAATCAATCCTAATTAGGAAGCGAAGTCTAAGCGTATTTGATCGTTTGGGTCCGTTTCCTTCAAGTCTTTGACAAAAAAGCGTCCTCCTTCATGAGCGATAAGATCTTGAATAGACCTTGCATTCCAGTGATTTTTTGTGTTGTTTTGTGATTGTATCTTCGAACTGTTCTTTTGTATAATTCTTGATACGCAATGTCGTTGAATCTGGATCGTACTGGGCGTCGTCGTCTTCTAAGTATCTATAGAACTCAACTTTCGCGAGAGTTTCAAGTTCTCCATATCTTTCAAAGAATCGACAAAGACCTTCGTTGATCTCATTGGCAACGGCGCCTGACGGAGCCTTGGAATAGTCAGCTTCAGCCCCAAGCTCAATTTTAACAAAATTTTCCGCTTCTTCAATTGTTTTAGCAACTGGAAGATTTTTAGCTCTTGGAATTTCTTTTGCTCTTTGTCAGACGTTCTCTTTCGCGCTTTCGCTCTTCGAGTTGTTCAGGATTGTAAGAAACAGCCTGTTTCTTTCATGTTTCAAAAGAACATTCGTCTGCGTTTCTAGACAAGAAGTTGGAAACGACGTCAAAGAATTTAATTCCTTGCACGTCTTTCAGTTCGACGTACGGGGAAGAGCTCGCAGCGGCAGTTCGCTTGGGGGAGGGCGTCGCGGATAGAGAGCTCTTCGACGCTCGCCTGCTGATTCGTTCGAGGTCCTTCCTCTGCCAATTACGGCGTCCGTAGGCGCGATGGCTGAGCCTGAGATCGCTTGACTGTCTAGGTTCGCTCGTTGTTGGGACCTAATTACGAGTATTTCCCCTTCCGTTCTTTGCGATACTCGTCTCTTCTTTGGCGCTATTCGCGCTGCAATTTGGAAAAACTTTCCATAAAAAACACAAAATAAGCCGCAACAGGCGCTGAGCAACGGCAACTGTCCTAATAGCTAAAAGAGCGTCATCGACGCTTAGACAGTTGTAATTCGACGCCTTTTGAAGGAGACCGCCATGAAATTACGGTTTGTATTAGTTCTGTTGAGTTCGTTTCTTTGCGGCGCCGCATCTGGCGCCGAGGACAAGACGCCGCCGGAGGCTCAAGCCGAAGCCTCCCTTGAATTTGCGATCGACGTCTTCCAGAAGGTTGCGTCGACAGCCGAAGCCGACGAGAACGTGGTCTTTTCGCCCTTTGGCTTTTATCAAACGCTTGAAGCGTTGTCGCTGGCAACGGCGGGCGAAACGAAAGCGGAAATTGACGCGGCGATGAAGCAGACGGGCGTCGGCGAAGACTGGACGGCGCGGATGGCGTCGGTAATTGAGAAGCTGAACGCCGACCCCGAGGTATCTGTCGCGGGGGGCGTCTGGGTGAATAAGGGCTTCAAGCTCAAAAAATCGTATATTGATAGTTTGGCGCATTTTACGGACCAAGAGGCGCTCGAGCTCGATTTCAGCGATCCTGAGTCGCCCGGCGTCATTAACGACTGGTTTGAGCAGAAGACGAACGGCAACATTAAGGATCTTATCGACTCTTTCGGTCCGCATGAAATCTTCGTTATTGGCGGCGCCGTTCATTTCCTCGGAGAATGGGAGCGCTCTTTCGACCCGAACGCGACCTACGAAGGCGAGTTCGAAGCGCTCGACGGCGAGCGTTACTCAACTCCGATGATGGCCCTGAACGAGCATTTCGCGTATCGTCATAGCGACGAGGTCCACTATCTCGAGCTAGACTATCGCGATCGGCGTTACTCGATGGCGATAGTCTTTCCAGACAAAGCTCAAGGCTACCTGGATTTGGAAAAGAGCCTGAATGCGGAAAAGCTTACCGCGTGGAAGAACGACGCGAGGATGACGGACGTCATGCTCCATATGCCGAAATTCGCTTTTGAACAAAAGGTTGACTTGATCCCCTTGATGCGAGAGATGGGCGTTGAGACCGCGTTCTCGATCGGCGCCGATTTCAGCAGGATGACCAGCACGACCATGGTCTTTATTAGTCGCGCTTTCCAGCAAGCGACTCTTAAAGTCAACGAGTCTGGAACAGAAGCCGCCGCCGGCACGGCAGCGGTCGGGGCGATGGGTATGCCGTCGTACATTTTCTTCCCCCTTAATCGGCCTTTTATCTACTTCATCCGCGAGAACTCGACCGGCGAAATCCTCTTTATCGGACGCGTTGTCAAGCCGAAAGCCGACCCCGACGACCCGGACATGAAAGCGCAAATTGTGGAAGAATAGTTGTAACTCATTAGGCGTCAACAAAATCAAAGACTTTTAGATATTTTTTATTTAAGAACTAATATTGCAACCTTTATCAATCCAGTAAACAAATAGGGCTGATATTTTCGAACCTTTCCGTTTTGGAAAGCTAAGCTTTGTTCAAAACCGCATTTCAAAATTTAAAAAATGCTATTCGTTTGGATGAAAAGACTTAGGCTTTGCTGCGAGCTAATTTGGTTGCAATATGAGTTAAGAGAGCAAATATTATTTCCACCTTTGTCTTTTTTAGAAATAGTTTCGTCTAAACCTTGCGGCAACAAAAGCAACTTCCTCTTGCGTTCAAGCGCATACCGTGGTTCATGCGCTGACCGTGTGGAAGAACGGCGCTAAGTTGACGGACGTCATGCTCCAAGCGCCGGAATTTGCTCTTGAACAAGAAGTCGACTCGGTCCCCATGATGCAAGACTTGGGCAATAAGCCCTTGCCGCGCGCCGCAATCTTCGGACTTTGCCTGTCAGAACGAACCGATCACGCGAAATTGACGAGGTGGCAATACTTAAACGCGTCGTCGGCGACGTAGGGCTTCTCCGGCGGCATGACGATCGATTCGAAGGCGCAGCATCCTTTGAACGCGGCGTCGCCGATGAAAACGACAGAGGGCGGGAGCTCCAGCGCCGCTAACGAGGTGCAGCCTTGGAACGTTTGCTGCTCGATTCGTTCCAGCTCTTGCGGCGCTCGGACGGACGCCAAGGCGTAGCAGTTGCAGAACGCCCCTTTGCCGATCGAGGCGACGGAGTCGGGCAGGTCGAGCCGGCGTAATTTCCGACAATTGCGAAACGCGTTGTCGCCGATCGACGCCAGCGTTTGGGGGACGTCGACCGATTCTAACTGATAACAGTTTTTGAACGCCCGATTTCCAATGTTTTTCAACGCGGTTCCAAGATTCACGCTCGCGAGGCAGCGGCAATTTTCGAACGCGCGCTGCCCGACGACCTCTAGGGAATCGAGGCTGGAGACGCTTGCCAATTTCCAGCAGTCGCGAAACGCGTTTTCGCCGACGCTGGTCGTCGCGCCTCCTAATTCGACGGCGGTCAGTTCATGACAGCCTTGAAACGCGTTGTTCCCTATTTTTTTCAGCTCTTTTAGGAACTGGATAGAACGGAGCGCTTTGCAGTAGAGAAACGCGGAATCTTGAATCGACGTTACGTCGAGGGGCATGACGACGTCGGTCAGGGCGCCGCAATCTTCGCAGAGCCCTTGCGGGATCGCTTCCAGCGCGTCCGGCAGGACGAGCGAGCGTAGGTTTTTACAGCAGCAGAACGCCTTGGGACCGAGCGAGACGACGCTTTGAGGCACGACTGCCTCTTGAAGCGCTTGACAGAACGAGAACGCTTCGGCGCCGATCGAGGCGAGCCCTTCCGGCAGGTCGAGCGCCTTTAAGGACGCGCAGAAACAAAACGCCTTCTCGCCGATCGATTCCAACGCCGCGCCGCAGAACCGGACCGCCGCGAGCGACCCGCAGTCCGCAAAAACGCTTGCGCCCAGGGAGGTTACGCTTTCCGGTATATCAATTCCGCGCAGCCCCGTTACTGCAAACGCTTTTTCTTTAATAGCGACGAGCGTCTTGGGCAGCGCTATTTTTTCCAGCGCGAGACAGCCTTCGAAGACGTTGCTTTCGAGAACGGTCAGCGTTTCCGGAAGCGCGGCGCTCTGGAGCGAATCGCACCCTTGGAAGACGGCGGCGCCGAGGGACGTTACCGTCTTGGGGATCTCAATTTGGCGGAGCCCGGTCTGGGAAAACGCGTCGTCTCCGATAGTAACGAGCGCCTTGGGCAGGTCAATTTTTTCCAGCGCGAGACAGCCTTTGAACGCGTTTTTTTCGATACTCGTCAGCGTCCCCGGGAGCGCCGCGCTTTGGAGCGCCTTGCATTCTTGGAAAGCGCCCGCGCCGAGGGACGTTACCGTCTTGGGGACGGCGATTTCCCGCAGGCCCGTCTGTGCGAACGCATTTTCTTCAATAGTAACGAGCGCCTTGGGCAGCGTTATCTTTTCCAGCGCGGCGCAGCCTTCGAACATCCCTTTGCCGATAGTCTTCAGCGTTTCCGGCAGGGTTGCGCTGCGCAGCGCCTTGCAGTCTGAAAAGACGCCGACGCCCTGACGGACGGCATGGTCGCTCAGCGTAATTTCTTCGAACGCGCACCCTTTGAACGCCTGGTCCCCTACCGACGTCAGCTTTTTCGGAAGATTGATCGACGTCAGCGCGCGGTAATTGTGAAACGTCCCCGCTTCGATCCTTTCGAGCGCGTCGGACAGAACGGCCCGTTCGAGTTTCTCGCAGCCGAGGAACGCTTCGGCGCCGAGGCTTTTCAGGGTCTTGGGCGTCTCTATCTCCGTAAGGTTGCGGCAGTTGCTGAACGCGCGCGCCCCGATCGACTTTAGTTTCGACGGGAGCGCGACCGATTTCAAGGCGGCGCAGTTTGCAAAGACGCCTTCGCCGAGCGCCCCAAGACCGCTCGGAAATTCGACGCTTTTTAATCGCTCGCAGTTGGCAAACGTATTGTCTTCCAAGGTCTTAAGGGGCGCCGCGCTCAAGTCGGCTTCGGTCAGCGCCGCGCATCCGCCGAACGCTTCTTTGCCTATCGACTGAAGTTTATTGGAGAACTTGAACTCTTTCAGCGCGGCGCATCCGCAGAACGCCCGGTCGCCGATCGATTCAAGGGGGCCCGCGAACTGGACGCCGGTCAGCGCGGCGCATTCTTCAAAGGCGCCCGCGCCGAGCTTTTTGACCTTCGGCGGGATTTTGATCTGCGTCAGTTTCTTACACCGCGCAAACGCCTCTTCGTGAAGCTCTTCGACCGACTCGGACAGAACGACCGAAATCAGCTGCGGCATATCGGCAAACGCGCGCGCTTCGAGCCGTTTCACGCCGCTTGTGGTCTTCGCCGACTGGAGTTTTTTCGCGCCCTTGAAGGCGTTGGCGCCGACGACTTTCACGCTTTCCGGAACCTGGTACGCCTTTTCTGCCCTGCTGTCGGGGTACCGGACTAACACGCGCTCCGACTTGTCGAACAGGACGCCGTCGATCGCGCTCAAGGTCGGGTGGGACGGCGCGCAGTCAAACGCTTCGGCGGAAAATTCCTCGTTGAGCAGGGCGCCGATATCCGTCATGCTGTTGGGAATTCGGAGCGTCTGAAAAGGATTTTTGGGCTTGAAGGAGCCCGGCAGAACAGAGGACGTCGTCTCCGGAAACGCATAGTAGAGCGCGTTTTTGTCCGGTGGGTAGAAGATCAAGGTCCGCGCGGCTTTATCGAAGAGCGCCCCGTCGATCGAGCGTAACTTCGGATTCGACCCGGTCGTGTTGACGGCGCGCAGCGTCGGACAATCGCGGAACGCGCCGACGTCGACGTCGGCGAGGCTGTCGGGCAAATCGAGTTCGTTGAGCAAGCCGCACTTGGCGAACGCCCCTTCGCCGATCAAGACGAGCGAGTCGGGCAGGGTGATCGAGCGCAGCAGACCGCACCCGTAAAACGCGCCCGCCGCGATCGCGACGACGCCGTCGGGGACGGTGTAAAGAGGACCGTGCTTCTTTCGAGGGTAGCGAACGAGCGTTTTGAGCTCGGCGTCGAAGAGTACTCCGTCGACCGAGCGAAAATGCGCCGACTTTTCGTCGACCAGGATCTCGGCGAGCCTCGACGCCTTGTCGAACGCCTTTTCCGGGACGGCGACGACGTCGGCGGGGAGCGTGTACGTATGGGCTTTGGAGTCGAGAACGATCGTCGGCGTCGTCTGGGCGCCGTCGGCGCGTTCGGACTCGTTCGTCAATTTGTGGTCCATGGCTACGTTTTGTTCGTTTACCATAGCGATCTCAATCCTATAGAACTCTTTGGAACAGGCGCGTTTGCCTGCGCGACGCCGCCCGCGCTTGCCTCAATAACCGAAACGCCGCGCCGCTCAAACCATTCCCCACTTTTTGCGCAGGATCCAGTTGAGCGTCATCAAGGCGACGAAGGTCCCGAAGAACGCCCAAGAGTCGTAGAGCGTTCTTTTCACCTCGCGGTAATCGGCGATCGTTTCGCGTTGCTGCAGGAGCTCTTCGAGGAACGCGCCGAACTCTTCCGGGTCGACGGTCTTGCCGCCGGTGGTGAGCGCAAGATTCTCCAACGCGGCGCGATTGGCTTCCGGACGTTCCAGCTCGATATTCTGCGAGAAGACGAGGAACCGCGCCTGCGCCGTCTGAAGAACCGACCCGGTCGGCGAGAGGAGTTCCGCCTCGACGATATAATCGCCGGGCGCGCTCGTCTTGGAGCCCAGCCCCTTCCAGACGCCGTCTTCGTCGGTCAAGCCGACGCGTTCCTCAGAGCCGTCGGGCCCCTTAATCGTCGCGCGGATCTTCAGGCCCGCGGCGTCCTCGTTCGGTTTCGGACGATATTGGGCGCTGAACTCGACCGGCTCGTCCGTTGCGAATCGGGATCGGTCGAGCTTGATCGCCAGTTCGCCTTCGAGCAGCTCGTCGAATTTCGCGACCCAAAGGATCAGCTGTCTCCAGAATTTCGCGTGTTCTTCTTCGTTGCCGCGCATACGCCATCGCCAGGTCGAATCGGTCGCAAGGACGACGACGCGCCCTTCGCCGTACTGCTGCGCGACGAGGAGCGGATAGGGCGCGGCTTTTTCGTCCGGCTTGCCGGAAGCGCCGACAGGATAGGCGTTTAAGAACGTCTGCGCGTTCGGCTTCAGCCTGCCGAGACGGTAGATCGTATCGAGGTCGGGCATACCGAGCCAGAGCTCTTTGTTCTTTTTCGCGTCGAGGCTTAGCTGCGCGATGAAATTGTCGCGTCCTTCCGTCGGCGCGGGCAAGGCGCGAAACGCCCCTTTGATCCGTATGCGCTGCGCGTTGTCGGCGGTCGCGTCCATCGTCGCCAGGTCGCTGTCGAGCGTGAGCCGGTCGGCGGCGCTCGTCTGGACGGGGAACGCTTTGGCCAGCGGCGTCTCCGCATAGCCGCCTAAGCTGAGGGACCGTTCTCCGGCAAGGACGACGAGCCCGGCGCCGTCTTCGACGCGCTGCGTCAGCGCTTTCAGCTCGTTCGGCTGAAACGCGGACGCGTCGACGTCGCCCAGGATATACGCGGCGTATTTGCCCTCGCCAAAAAAGGTCGTTTCGAGCGACTTGCGCGAGCGCGCGTATTCGGCGACCATCTCCGCTTCCGTCATGTCGGGCGACTTGGCGATCATCGAGGTCGTCGGCGGGCGCCAGTACTGAACGCGGACGTCGGAGGCGGAGTCGAGCGCGGCGCGTAAGAAGTTCTGTTCGTATCGGCGCGTCCCCTCGATGTAGAGCGCGTCTAAGCCCCGGTCGATCGCTTCGACAAACGCGCTGAGCTCGTTGTTCGTCTCGACCAGTTCGTCCTGTTGAAGGGCGGCGCTCACGCTCAGTTTCCACGAGCCCGGCTTTTCCGGTCTGCACGCGAACTGATAGGGGATCGTCGCGTCCGGGCTCTTGGCGCTCAGCGTCGTCTGCGCGACGACCTGCATGACGCCGGGCTCCGTTTCGAGCGAAAGGGTCAGCGGAACGTCCAGGTCGGCGCAGCCGCTCAGACGGACCCGGCCCGAGACCGTCAGCTCGTTGCCTAAGAAGACGTGGTCGTTGGCGCGCAGGTCGAGCACGGCGACGTCCCGCAACGTCACCGCGGCGGCGTTGGAGCCGAACGGGACCGGAAAGATAGGACGTTCGGCGTCCCGCAGCCTCAGCGCGGCGTCCTGCGCGGGCACGTCCTCTTCGGGGATCTTCGCGCGCTGCGCCCCGTCGGAGAGGAGCGCGGCGCCGAGGAGCCGCTTGCCCGCCGTCGCGCGCGCGATCTCGACGAGCGCGGCCCCGATCTTCGTCTCGGAACCTTCGGCTTTTGCGGGAAATTGGACCTTGCCGTCTATGATATCGAGCTCTTCGACGGAATCGCCGAACCCATAGACGCGAACGTCGAATTGTTCACAGAGCGCGCGAAAAGGGCCGCTCGCCGACTCGAACGCGTTTTGCAGCGCTTCGTATCGACTGGCGTTTCCTTGCGCGTCGCGAATCGACATACTTTCAGAGACGTCGCAAAGAAAGACGACGGACGCGGGCAGTTCTTCTTTTTCCGTCGTCACGATCGACGGGCGCGTGAACAGAACCGCAAAGAGAAGGACGACGACGAGCCGAATCGCCAGCTCCGCCCGGCGACGAAACAGCGAAACGCCCGGCTCCTTCGACCGAAGAAAGATTAGCCCGACTATCAAAGCGGCGAGTAAGGCGACAACGAGCGTCCAGCTCGCGCCAAGCGGATCGAAGGATAGTCGGGGCATTGCGTTTACACGTGTGGTTGAAGGCGCCGCGCGGTCCCAACGCCGCGCAAGCGCTCATTATAGCGTTTTTTTGACGCAACACAACGGCAGACGGAAGCGCTTGCCGCAACCACAAAGGGGCGCCGCGTCATGCTTTCGTCGGCAGGCGTTAGCCTGTTACGGCTGTTTGCAGACGCCGCTCAACTTGAAATTTTTGATCTTGCCGTTGAAGAATTCCGGTTTGGCGCGGTAGAGCGGGTTGCCGCCGAGCGCGACTTTTTTGGAAACGGTCGCCATGATTGGTTCGACGTTCAAGGCTCCCATTTCTTCGTCGTCGATCCAGATCGTCCAGCGTTTCTTCTCTTTGAGGACGCGCAGTTTGTGCCAGACGTTCGGTTCGACGGAGAAACTTGGCGTCCTTCCGCCTCGGGAGGCTTCGACGGAACCGTAAATCTTTCCAGCCGAGTCGACGGCGACGCGTAGCGGGTCGTCTCCGCCTTTCGTCCACGCGGAGACAATTTGGGCGATTCCACCGGGCTCCGGGAAGCCCTCGATCTTGAATTCCAACTCCGCTTCATACTCGACGCGCGGAAAATCGTCCAGGTCGTAAACGACGATCGAATTTTGCCCGTCGAACTGCACGGACTCTTCGCCCGGCGTTACGTTCGACGCTCCAGCCAGTGCGCCGACGCGCGGTTCCGGCTTGCCGTCGAGCGCGTCGTCGACGAGCGGCTGAAAGGCTCTTTTCGCGCCGCCCTGCCGCAGGAAGGCTTCGTAATCGAATTCGGGCAAGTTCGCGTCGACCGAGAACCGCCTGCCCGGCGCGAGGGATTCCGTCTTGCCAAATTCGTTTTCGGCGACAATTTTCCAGTAATAGGTCTTGCCGGGCTCGAGCGCTTTCGTCTGTTCAGCCGCTGCGACGGCGTTCTTGCCATTAGCCGACTTTACTTCGAAAAGGACCGACTCGAAATCTTCTGAGTCGGAGACGTGTACGCTGAAGTTGAACTGTTCGCAGTCGACGACTCGTCGCCACACAAAGAGGATAGAGCCGGGCGCGACCCGTTCGTCTTGCAGGGGCGAATCGCACGCCGGCGTCGGCGGGGCGGCGCCGACTGCAGGCAGCCACGACGCGTAGGTCGTTCCGAGCGCGCCGGCAAACGCGAAATCGACCAAGAATACCGGCGGCGCCTCTTCGTCGGCGGGCGCGATCCTTACGAAGACTTGGGGCGCGTAGGACCCGATCCGCGCGGCGACAGGGTTCGTCGTCGCGAGCTCGATCGCCGCGGTCTCCAACGCCTTCGGCGAAATAGCGGGGATGGCGTCCGATTCGAATTCGTTGAAGAACTGGTCGTACGCCAAGAGCAACGGGCCGTAATAGAGGGCGATCTTGCCCGCGAAATCTCCGTCGCCGGAGACATAGCGCAGCGTTGTCGGCAGGTCGAGCGTAATCGTTTCGCCGCGTTTCCACGCTCGGTTGACCGCGTAATATTGCCCGGGCTCGAGCGCGGCTCTTCCTTCTTCCGGCGTCTCTAGCGCCGCCCCTTGCGCCCATTCGGGGACGCGCAGGAAGAGCGTAAAGTGTTCCTCGGACCCGTCTTGCGGACCGAGTTCGACGTCGATTCTTCCGTCGACCGGGTAGTTGGTCTTTTGCGTCAGGGCGATTTTCTTCTTGTTGAACTCGAAGGTCTGGGTCCCGGCGCCGTAGTAGTTTAAATAGAGCGCGTTGGCGCCGTCGGCGTCGACGCCGCGCATCACGCCCCAGTTGACGAGTTCCGCGAACCCTCTTGGGCTATTGACGCTGCAGCAGTTCAGCTCCGGCTGGCCGGGCCGCGACTGGAAGACGATCGAATGAAACGAGGCTTCTCGCCGCCCGTTCATCGGCGTGTTGTAGGCGCACCAGCTCCCGGACGGGTGCGTGTAGGCGCAGACGGCGTTATAGAGCGAATTTTCGAGCGCGTCGGCGCATCGCGGCTCGCCCGTTGCGCGCAGCGCTTCGACGGTCAGCGCCATCCAGGCGACGGTGCAGCACGTTTCGATCGCGTCGTCGCGGAAGGGCGTGCCGATCGCGCGTTCTCCGGAGCTGAACGAGCCGTTGTTATGCACGTCCCGCTTGTAGACGCTTTCCCACAGGTTGAGGAACGCGCGCCGATACGATTCGTCGCCGTCGATTCGCGCGAATTCTTCGAGCCCCAGGATCGTGTGGAGCGCTTCCCAACGCGGCTGAGGCGTCCGGTAGAACTCGGAGCCCGCGAGCCCTTCGCGATAGAAGTCGCCTCGTTCTTCGAGGTCGGCGAGGACGCTGCGCGCGGCGTCGAGAAAATGTTCTTCGTTCGTGAGGCGGTAGAGCTGGCAGAGCGCCGTCATGATCGCGAAATTCACCTCGTCGGAGCCGACGTCCTTGACCCGCTTTTCGACGCCTTCTTGGGCGCCGCGGTAGAACGTCTCTTCGAAGAATAAGCCCGCGCGCCGCGCCGCTTCGAGCGCGTTGGCGTTCCGATAGCGTTCGTAATAGAGCATGAGCGCGCTCATCGCGTGATAATGGCCCCAGAGATCCCAGCGGACGAGGAGCCGCTCGTCGCGCGAGTACGGGCCGAGGTAGCCGTCTTTGTCTTGACAGGCGAGGAGCGCCATGATCGCCGCGTGGACGGTCTCTTCCAGGTCGGGATCGTTGGTCGTCTGCAGGAGCAGGATGGAGTTGACGAGATATTTTCCAACGAATTCTCCGACCCACGGCACGTAATAATCGCTCGATTTCGGGCTACGTTCTCGGAGCTGAAAGACGCTGAACATCGCCGGATTCGCCTTCGGCGCGCGAACGTTCCAGTTCTGAACGACCGCGTCGATTCGCGCTCCGAGCTCGCCTTGGTATTGCGCGCGCAGGTCCGGAAAGGACGAGAGCGCTTGCGGGAGTTTGTCGGCGTATTGCGCGCTCGCGGCGTTGGGCAGAGCGAGCGCGGCGAACAGGAACAGCAGGTAATGCAGTTTCATTTTAGTCGGTTGGGCTAGGGGGTCATTGGAATGCTGAGCCGCGTCAGGGAGCCGTCGTTCTTACGGCGCGTCGCCGGAGACGAAGTCGAGCGCTTTGGGCAGCGAGTCGCGCCAGTAGTCCCAGGTGTGACCGCCGTCCCTTACGCGCAATTCGCACGGGATATCCAACTCGCGCGCTGTGTGGAAGAACTCGCACGCGCCCGGCAGGCAGAAATCGTCGTCGCCGCAGTCGATCATGAATCGGACGGCGTTTTTGTCCTGCGCTTTATCGAGCAGCTGAAGGACGTTGTTCTCGTCGGCGTACGCTTGTCGGGCGTCCGGTTGATTTTCGCCGCAATTCGGGAGCCATATTTCGTGGATAGAGTCGGGGCTCATCGCGTAGGCGGCGCTGAATTTATCCGGATGACGCAGCGCGTAGAGAAGGGTTCCGTACCCGCCCATCGAGAGCCCTGCGACGGCGCGGTCGGCGCGGTCGGTCTTACAGCGGAATTTCCTTTCGATCTTCGGAACGAACTTCTTGAAGAAGAAGGTTTCGTATTGATCGTTCGAGTTGTAGACGTTGCGATACCACGTGTCGCGCGCGTCGGGCATGACGACGATCCTTTTTCGTTCCGGCTTGGCGTCAAAGTACCGATCGCAAATCTCTTGCATTCGTCCTTTTTCGGCGTTTGACCAAGCCGTTTCGTCGCCGCCGTAGCCGTGGAACAGGTACAAGACGGGGTATTTCTCGTTCCCTTGTCTGTATCCAGCCGGCAGATAGACGACGTAGCGAACGTCATGTCCGCGCCTATTTTCCACGACGCCGCTGACGAGCTCGCTTTCGGGGGAACCCTTTTGTTCGGGCGTCGGCGCGAGCATGAAAAACGCCGCAAGAGCGGCGAGCAGCGTGATCGCTATTAGGGTCGGTTTGGTTGAACTCATAATGTTGACCTATTCAAAAAAGCCGGAAACGAACTTTGCGCCGTTCTAACCGACCCCAAAGTGAAATTCAAGCGAAAAGCGGTTTACTTGAGGCGTCAAGGAGCCGACGTTCTCACGGCAAGTCGCCGGAGACGAAGTCGAGCGCCTTCGGCAGCGAAACGCGCCAGTAGTCCCAAGAATGGTCCCCGTCCCGTACGCGCAATTCGCTCGGAATCTTTAACTCGCGCGCTTTATGAAAGAACTCGCACGCGCTTGGCAGGCAGAGATCGTCGTCCCCGCAGTCGATCGTGAATCGTACGGCGTCCTTGTCCTCGACTTTATCGAGCAGCAGAACGACGTCGTTCGACTCGTCGTACGCTCGCCTGGCTGCCGAATAGTCTTTGTCGTTCCTCGGGCGCCGTTGACCGAACATAACCGCAGGGCTCATTGCGTATGCGGCGCTGAATTTATCCGGATGGCGCAGCGCGTAGAGAAGGGTTCCGTATCCTCCCATCGAGAGCCCTGCGACGGCGCGGTCGGCGCGATCGGTCTTGCAGCGGAACGCTTGTTCGATCGTCGGGACGAACGTGTCGAAGAAAAAGGTTTCGTATTGATCGTTCGAGTTGTAGACGTTGCGATACCACGTGTCGCGCGCGTCGGGCATGACGATAATTCTTTTTCGTTCCGGCTTGGCGTCAAAATACTGATCGCAAATTCCCTGCATACGTCCTTTTTCGGCGCTCGACCAGGTTTTTTCGTCGTCGCCGAGCCCGTGGAGCAGGTACAAGACGGGGTAGCTTTCCTCTCCTTCTTCGTATCCCGTCGGCAGGTAGACGACATAGCGAACGTCTTGTCCGCGTTCGTCCTGCACGACGCCCTTAACGAGTTCGCTTGCGGGGGATTGCGCTCGCTCGGCGCTCGGCGCGAGCAAGAAGAAAGAGAGCGCGAAGAGAAGCGGTTTCATAAAGTTCATTTTTTGATCCTTTTTGAAAAAATGAGGAACGGACCTTGCATTATTCTAACCGACGCCAAATGGAAATTCAAGAAGAAGCGGTATATTGGAAATAAAAAAACACGGATTTTTTCCTCAAAAATTTGACGCCGCCCTTTCGCGTTGGTATATTCTTACGTACAGGCTTTACGCCGATTTAGGTCTGACTTTTAAGGAGTATATCGATGAGACAATTTATCTTTACCGCCGTCGCTCTTGCAGTCTTGACGTTTGGGCCGAGCGTCTTTACTCAGGCGAGCGATCCGTTTGACGCGAGCAACTCCGCGTTCCAAGATTGGGCGCCGGTCCTCGTCAACGACGACGTCATGCCGACTCAGACGGAAATCGACGGCGTTCGGCGCATGGTCGACGCTGCCTTTGCAGGTTCTGCGGAGCCGACCCAGCCGAAAGACGCGCTCGAAATCGTCGTTCAGAATCAAGACTACAGCGCGCTGACGGTCGGCGCGACCTGCATTGGCGAGCGCTTCGACGTCGGCGGCAAGGTCGTTGAGAACGGGCTCGGCTCGCACGCGAACAGCCGCTTGCTCGTCCGCAGCCCGGAACCGATCAAGCGGTTCGAGACGTCGGTCGCCCTCAATCCTCGCCAGCCGGGCTCGGCGAGCTGTTCGGTAGAAGCGAACGGGGAAGTATGCGCGTCGACGCCGACTTTTAAAGGCGGGGATAAACCGATCGCGTTAGTCTGCGAATTTGCCGAGCCGGTCTCCGAATTTACGATCATATTCGACACAACCGAAGACGGACCTGCAAACGACCAAGCGAACCTTCTGAACCCGACCGCTGTTGCCGCGTCGGGCAAGAGCTACGCCCTTTGCGGAGACGCTTTTATCGCGCGTCTTTCTCAGCAAGCGCCCTTTTCGTTCACGTACGGCGACCGATCGTCGCGCGAATTCCTCGCCGACTGGACCTTTGAGCGCGAAGCCGTTTCGCCCCTTGTAACGCGTTATTCGTGGACCGATCCGGAAACGAAATTGACGGTCAGCGCGACGGTCCGCTATTTCGAGCGCTTTGCCGCCGCCGATTGGGTCCTGAACTTTACGAACAACGGCGACCAAGAGACGCCCCTCATCGCGGACGTCCAGCCGCTCGACGCCTCTTTTGACTTCGGCGTCGATATTGCCGACCTGACGATCAACACCCTTTCCGGCGACTCCTGCGACGCGAAATCGTGGAGCCCGGTTCAACACGCTCTCCAGCTTGACGCGACGAAATCGTTTGCGCCGAACGGCGGCCGTTCTTCCAACGGCGCGTTCCCGTTCTGGAACGTAACCCCGCGCCAGGTAAGCGACAGGGAGCCGAGCGACGGGCTCTTCTTCGCGATCGGCTGGTCCGGACAGTGGAACGCGTCCTTCTCGCGTCCGAAATCGCAGCAGTCGAAATTGTTCGCGCGCGCCGGCATGGAGTTGTTCGAGTCGGTCCTCTATCCGGGCGAAACGATCCGGACGCCTCGAGCGCTCGTCATGCCGTGGCTCGGGAACCTTCGGGAGTCGCAGGTTCTGTTCCGTCGGCTCCTCATGTTCGAATATGCGCCGAAGATCGCCGACAAGCCCGTCCAGATGGAATTTATCTCGCAGTGCTTCGATCGTTACTATCGCAAACGCCCGGGCTGGGAGAAATGCGAGTCGCAGATCGAGTCGGCGAAGGCGCTGAAAGCGATCGGCGGCACGGCCTATTGGTTCGACGCGGCGTGGTTCCCGCTCGGGTTCCCGAACGGAGTAGGGAACTGGTATTCCGACGTCAACAACTTCCCGAACGGGGTCGAAGAACTCGGAACGGCGCTCGAAGAGATGGGCTTGAAGTTCGTCTTGTGGTTCGAGCCGGAACGGGTCGCGGTCAATTCGGAGATAGCGACCAAGTATCCGGAATTCGTCTTTGGCGGCGAGAACGGCGGGCTCTACAAGCTGAACGATCCGGCGGCGCGCAAGCATCTGACGGAACTGCTCTTGAAGCGGATTAAAGAGTTTAAGCTTGACGTCTACCGCAACGACTTCAACATCGACCCGCTCTCTTTTTGGCGGGACAACGACGAGGAAAACCGCAAAGGGATGACCGAAACGCGCTACGTCGAAGGTCATTACGAGATGTGGAACCGCTTCCTCGACGAGAACCCCGGCTTGTGGATCGACAACTGCGCGTCCGGCGGACGGCGCATCGACTTGGAGACGATCTCAATTTCCGTACCCCTTTGGCGTTCGGACGCCTGCTGCTGGCCCGGCCATCCGGAATGGGATCAGTCGCACACGATCGGTCTCGCCCAATATCTGCCCCTCTACTCCTGCTCCTCGTGGGATTCGAGCCCGTACACGTTCCGCAGCGCCGCGAACCCGGGCGCGATCATGCAGTACAATTTCCTCGACGACGATTACGACCAAGCTGCCGCGAAGAAGTCGCTCGACGAAGCGAAGACCTACCAAAAGTTCTGGTACGGGGACTTCTATCCTCTGACGACCGCGCCGGAAGGCAAGGGTTCCGCAGTCGCGTGGCAGCTGCATCGACCCGACCTCAACGCCGGATTGGTCTATATTTTCCGCCAGCCGGAATCTCCTTATCGTCAAGTCGAACTTGAACTTTACGCGATCGATCCCGGCGCCGATTACTTTGTCGGCGTGAAGCCCAATTTTGAGAGCGTGGAGAAAGAAACGATTTCCGGCAAGGAGCTGCAGAATTTCTTGGCGACCATGCCGACCAAGGGCGCGGCTTATGTCGTTGAGTATCAACGCGTTGAGAAGTAGGTCGCGGCAATTGGCTAAGATTGTTTAACAATCAAAAAATACGCGGCGCCTGCGCTTTTTGCGTCGGCGCCGTCTGATCGGGCGTTCGACGCGAGCGTCGTCGATGCAATGATTCCTTCACCATATGAATTAGAGACAACAATAGAGACGAAAGGAAAAAATTAATGTCAACACGTTATCCCGCGATTGCGTTCTTAGCCGCGTTGACGGTATGCGCCGCAGTTTCCACGTTTGCCGCTTCCCCAGCGGCGTCGCCTGCCCCGCCGTCAGAATTCACGAACCCGCCCGCCGCTGTCGTCTGGCTCGACGACCTCGACCTTTCTCTTGCGGCAGTCGGTTATGGCAAGACCAACAAGGGCCGCGCGACTAACGACGGCGAACTTATGGTGAACGGCGCGAAATTCGATCGCGGGTTCGGCTGGCACGCGCCCGGCTCGATGGTGGTAACCCTGCCGGAGACCGGTTCCGCGCGTTTCCGCGCCCAATTTGGCGTCGCGGACGAAACGAACGGTCAAGGGCGTATCGCGTTCCATATCTACGCGGACGGGGAGCGCGTCTGGTCGAGCGGATTTGTCGTTGGAAATCAGTCTGCCGTCGCGTGCGACTTGACCTTTACCGGTAAGAAGCATTTCGTCCTTTACGCGGACGAGGGGCCCGAGGGATACGGAGACGACCACGCGGTCGTTGGGGACGCTCGAATCGAACTCGACGAAGAGGGCGCAAAGAGCGCCGATTCCGTCAGGATCGTCCGACCGGCGCTCATTGACGCCGAAGGGGGCGTCGTCCTGCAAGACTCGATCAATTCGGACGAATACGAGATTGTCAAGGAGTTTGCGTCTCTTAAGCAGCAGCTCGCCGAAGGTATGCGCAAGGACGTCGCCGCAACGGCGCGGGACGTCCAGGCGACCCTCCTCGACTCGGACCGCGATCCGCTCGATATCGTCGCGCGGCGCACGACCGCGCTCCTGGACGAGCTTGGCGCCATGTGCGGCGAGGGCGTCTTGACGGAAGTCGAGGCGTCGTGGGCGGAGTTCCTCGAAAGATACGAAGCCGCGTCGGCAAACGTAACGAAAGAGAACGCCGGGACGCCGGAAATTGCCGCCGCGCGGCTGGCGCTCTTTGCGGAAGCGTGCGAATTGCGCCGCGAGATCGCCTTGAAGAACCCGTTGTTGGATTTCAGCGACGTCGTCTTCATCAAGCGGCACTACTGTCCGAGCGCGCCGAGCGTCGAACAGGTCGGCAACCATATGGTCGACCAGTTCTTCGGGTTCCACGCCGCGCCGGGCGGAGGGCTCTTCCTTCTGAAAAACGCGTTTGGCGAACAGCCGGAACTGGTAAATATTCTCGAAAACTCCGTTGTCGAGAACGGACGCTTGAAGGGGACGAAGCTCGATTCGACATGGGGCTTTTTGGCGCCGCACTTAACGTACGACGGCAAGCAGGTTTACTTCGCCGCGACCGATACGAAATCGCCGCGCCATTCTTACGTCTGGAACGAGGATAACTGCTACCATATCTTCCGCGTGAATATCGACGGGACGAATCTCGTGCAGCTGACGGACGGACCTTACAACGATATCGATCCGTGCCTTCTCCCGAACGGCCGCGTCGTCTTTATCTCCGAGCGCCGCGGCGGTTACGGCAGATGCCACGCGCGTCCGTGTCCGAGCTACACGCTCCACTCGATGAACCCGGACGGAAGCGATATTACAGTTCTCAGCGTACACGAAACGAACGAATGGGCGCCGACCGTCGATAAAAACGGCATGATTATCTACACGCGCTGGGATTATGTCGATCGCGGTTCGTGTCAGGCGCACCATCCGTGGACGACCTTCCCGGACGGCCGTGACGCGCGCGCGATTCAGGGGAACTACTCCGAAGACAAACACGCGCGTCCGGATTTCGAGACGTCCATGAAACAAGTCCCCGATTCGAACCTTCTCGTCGGGACCGCTTGCGGACACCATACGCAGAACTTCGGCTCGATCATCCTCGTCGATCCGCTCGTCGCCGACGACGACGTGGGGGACGACCCCATGGCGCCGATTCGGCGCGTTACGCCGGAACAGCTTTTCCCAGAAGCGGAGATCGGCGTTCACGGCCCGCCGACCAATTACGGCCAGCCGTATCCGCTGAGCGAAGATTTTTTCTTGGTCGTCTACGACGCGTTCAGCGGGTCCGCAAAAGGGCACGACAACAACTTTGGAATCTATCTGCTCGACTCCTTTGGAAATAAGATTCTGCTCTACCGGGATCCGGATATTTCGTGCCAACACCCGATCCCGCTGGCGTCGCGGCCCGTCCCGCCGATCATACCGCACCAGACGCTCGTCGGGATTCCGGAAGCGCAGCGCGACCGGTTCAACGCGCCGGAGGAACTCCCGAAAACCGCGACCGTCGGATTGATTGACGTCTACACGACGACGAGGCCGTTCCCCGAGGGCGCGAAGATCAAGGAGCTGCGCGTCGTTCAGGTCCTGCCGAAGACGACGACCCATGCGAACGTCCCTTGGATCGGTTACGGCGGGGACAACAGCGCGCGTAAAGTCTTGGGAACCGTGCCGGTCGAAGAGGACGGAAGCGCGCGCTTTGAGGCGCCGGTCAACGTGCCCTTCTATATGCAGGCGCTCGACGAAAACGGCGTCGCCGTGCAGACGATGCGCAGCGCGACGTACGTCCACCCGGGCGAAACGCTTACCTGTCTGGGATGTCACGAAGGGCGGTTCAACACGTCCCAAAACGTCGACAGCGTTACGCCGATCGCGTTCACGCGCCCGCCGTCGATCATCGAGCCGGACGTCAAAGGCTCGAACCCGTTCAATTACCCAACGTTAGTTCAGACCGTCCTCGACAAACACTGCGCCGAATGCCACGAGCAGGGCGCAAAAGAGGGCAAGACCTTTGAACTCGGACGCGGACCGGAAGACCAGTATTTCCTGACGTCGTATATCAACCTGCGCCCGTACATTTACGTAACCGGCAACGGCAACGAGAACCCGTCCGCGCCGGTTTCCGAACAGCCGACCACCGGATGGTCCTGGAACCTTTTCACGAAGGCGAAGACCTACCCGGGCGAATTTGGCGCGAACGCGTCGCCCCTTTGGAAGCTCCTTAAGGAAGGTCATTACGACGTCCAACTGAGCGGCGAAGAGATGCGCGCCATCGCGCTTTGGCTCGACTGCAACTGCGATTTCTTCGGCGCGTATGAGCTGGACACGCTCCAGGCGCAGCGCCGCGGCGAAGTCGTCCTGCCCACGCTGGAATGACAGGAGAGAACGACAGGGCGCCCCGCCGCGGTTCGCTTGCGGCGCGGCGTCCGTTCCGAACGCGTTCTCTGCCCTGGACCTCCTTCAGCGTTTTACGATAACGTTATTCTTTATTTCTAAACTGCTTACGAAAGGAATTGCTCATGAACGCCTTGGCGAATCGAGGGGCCCGTAAGGGATTCACCCTCGTCGAGCTGTTGGTCGTTATCGCGATCATCGGCATTTTAATCGGTCTCCTTCTTCCTGCGGTTCAAGCCGCGCGGGAAGCGGCTCGCCGGATGCAATGCACGAACAATATGAAGCAATACGGCTTGGCGTTTGCGAACTACGCGGACGTCAACCAGTCGCATTTGCCCTTTGGCATGACGCACCCGACAACCGGCTGGAAAAACTTTGAGGGCATTGCGTGCCAACGTTCGACGTGGGTGCCGAGGATTTGGCCCTTCATCGAACAGACGGCCCTTTACAACGTTTATGATTTCCGGGTCGGCTTCTATATGGAGCCGAACTGCGCGTGCAATCAGCCTAACGCGTCGCGGCCGGTCAACACTCCTGTTGAATATTACTATTGTCCCAGCGACCGTCCGGGCGCGCTCTGGCGAGCGGACCCCTATCCTCAAGGACGCGGCAATTACGTCGTCAACATGGGCAACGACTGGTTCTGGAACCCTGCGCAGCCGTCGATGCCCTACAAGAACCCCGGCTGGAAAGGCGCGCCGTTCTACCTGAATATCAGCACGACGCTCGCTTCGATCGTCGACGGCACGTCGAATACGATGATCGCGTCGGAAGTCATCTGCGCCGAAGATAATGCGTTCGACTTCCACGGTCAGCTCTTCAACGACGAAGGACCCGGCCCGGGATTCATGACTGTTGCCGGTCCGAACTCGTCGACGCCGGACAGCTGCTACTGCTATGTCGGCGGTTCCGGCTCCGCGCTGAACACAAACAACCGCTTTATCCCCTGCACGGGCACGCCCCTCTCTGGAGACGAACGCTATCAGGCGGCGCGCAGCAAGCACGCGGGCGGCGTCAACGTCACGATGTGCGACGGTTCCGTTCGATTCGTTTCCGATACGGTCGAACTGGAAGTCTGGCGCGCGGCGGGCAGCACGCAAGGGGGCGAGACGAAACCTCTGCCGTAATTATTTAAGAGAAGAAAGCGAACCAATGAAGAAATATATCGCCGCCGCGCTTGTCGTCGCGCTCGTCTGCGCCGTTTCGACAGGCTGCGGTTCCAACAAGAAAAAAGAAGTTGAGATCAGCGGCGCCGCGACGATCGACGGCGTACCGATCGATCACGGGCTCGTTCAGTTCTTTAACGAAGCGACCGAAGGTGGCGGAGTCATCCAAGACGGACAGTATACCGGAAGAGTTCCAACGGGCGAACTGACAGTGCGCGTCCGCGGCTACCAGTACACCGGCCCCATGCCGGAGGTCCCGGAGCCGAGCCCGAACGCGCCCCCAAGCGCGCCCCCGGAACGGCCGAGAAAACCGATCACTTCGGAAGACTTGTGGCTGAATCCCACCTTTAAGATTACGATCGACAAGGGAGGAACCTACGACCTCAATTTCACGAGCTCCGAATAGTCGCCGACGCCCTTTGCCGCCGAGCGGCTCTATAACAAACAAGGCGCCCGTTGCCGTTGCAGCGGACGCCTTGCTTATTTTCGGGCTAGCAGCCCCTTACGAGCAAGTCTTCTTCTAAGCGCTTCATCCCTTCTTCAATCGAGATAGCGGGCGAAAAGCCCAGCTCTTTTTTAGCGCGGGACGTGTCGAACCAGTAGGACTTCGCGAGCTGAATCGCGAGGAATTTTGTCATGAGCGGCTCGCCTTTTTTCTTAAAGGCGGTATAGACCTTTTCCATCGCGGAGCCGACCCTCCACGCCGTGTTGAAGGAGACGCTTTTTTGGACCGGCGGTTCGCCGACGATCGCGAGAATTTCGTCGATCCATTTCCAGCAGTTGAGGGGGCGCTCCTGCGAGATATAGTAGACGGAGCCGGGCGTTGAACTGCCGGGAACCAAGGCGTCGGCGGCTAATTTATGCGCGTCGGCGGCGTTTTGAACGTAGATGGTCGAGAGCATATTCTGCCCGTCGCCAACCCGCATGAGCTTGCCGGCTCGCGCGCGCTGCAGGAGCCTTGGCACAAGGTTGCCGTCGCGCGGTCCCCAAATGAGGTGCGGCCGGAGCGCGACGGTCATGAGGGCGTCCTCACGATAGGGATCGCGCTCTATTTTGGGAATGTTGAATTTCGTATGCAGAGAGCGGAACTGCGATTCCGAAAGGTTGACGCCCCCGAAATCGTAATCGTCGGTCCACGGCGCGTAATTTGCGGCGCGCACGAGCTGTTCGGCGACCGCCTTGGTCATCTGGTACCATCCGAGGAACGGCTTGGCGTAGGGGACCGATTCGTCGACTCCCTCTTGGGACTCGATCGTATTGGCGACGCATTGCGTGCTCGTGTAGACCAATTTTCGGACCTTGTTTTTGAGGCACGCGGCGAGCACGTTTTTCGTGCCGAGCACGTTCGTTTCATAATAGGGCTTCGGGTCCATGACGATGCTTGGGAACGCGGCGATATGGAAGACGACGTCGCATCCTTCGACCGCGCGCGCAACGTCGTCGAAGGAGCGCAGGTCGCCCAAGCTCTGTTCGGCGCCCATCGCTCTCAGCTCGCCGGACTCTCGGCGGCAGAACGTGCGCGTTTCATAACCGTCCGCAAGAAGACGTTCGACAAGGTACTGGCCTAAAAACCCGCTGCCGCCCGTAACTAACGCTTTCATTCTTGTCCTATTTCAGTCTGATACTAGTATTAAGTGATAACGGTATGCCAACTCCATAAGGCGGAATCAGTAGGAGACGTCGTCGAACGCGGTAAACTCGGCGAAATCGTCGTACATCGGTTCTTCCGCGCTCGACAAATTGCAGAACAGCGTGTACTTGTTGATCCACGCCAATTTGACGTCCCCGACAGGCCCGTTGCGCTGCTTGGCGACGATGATTTCCGCCAGGCCGCGGAGATTCTTCTCTTCCGCTTCCTGTTTCGTGTGGTAATACTCCTCGCGGTGTACGAACATGACGACGTCGGCGTCCTGTTCGATCGCGCCGGATTCGCGCAGGTGGCTCAATCTTGGCCGGTTGTCTTTCGTCATTTCGGTCATGCGGTTCAGCTGAGACAAGCACAAGACGGGCACGTCGAGCTCTCTTGCGAGCCCTTTCAGGCGCCGCGCAATTTTCGCGACTTGTTCCTGGCGCGGATCGAGCGGGTTGTCCGGCTCGATGAGCCCGAGGTAGTCGACGATGATGAGCCCGAGATTTTCTTGACGCTTGAGTCGGCGCGCGACCGAGCCGATCTCCATGACGGTGCGCGAGGACGAGTCGTCGATGTACAGCGGCGCCGCGCTGAGCGCGCTGGCCGCCGTGTTGAATTGTTGTTGTTCTTTGCTCGACAGGCTGCCGCGTAAATTCACTCCGGAAAGGCGCCCGCGAGCGCAAAGGAACCGCAGCGCCAGCTCGGCTTTTGCCATTTCCAGGCTGAAGAATAGGACGGGCTCGCGTTGTTCTACGGCGACATAGTCGGCGATATTCGTCGCGAGCGCCGTCTTGCCCATCGAGGGGCGCGCCGCCAAGATGATGAGCTCGGAGCCGTGAAGCCCGCCGAGCATATTGTCCAGGTCGATGAACCCCGTCGAGACGCCGTCGACTTCGCCGGCCATGCGCGCGTCGACGAGCCGAAAGACGTCGGGCATAATGTCGTGCATCGAGAGCAATTTTCCACCCGAGCGCTGGTCGTTGATAGCGAAGATCTTTTCTTCGGCGCGCGCGACGAGCTCTTTCGGCAGAACTTCCGGCGCGTACGCGTCGCTGAGCACGCTTTCGCACGTTTCGATAAGCTGGCGCCGAATAGCGTTTTGCTGAACGATTTTGGCGTAATACGCGGCGTGCGCGGTAACCTGCACGGAGTTCATGAGCTCCGCCAAATACGCTTCGCCGCCGATCTCGACGAGTTCGCCGCTCGAGCGCAGTTCTTCAACGAGGAGCGTGAGGTCGATACCCGACGACGCCGCGTTCATCTCCAAAAGGCGCCGGTAGACGCGTCGGTGCTGATCAAGGTAGAAGTCGTCCGGGCGCAGCACGATCGCGACGTCGTCGCACAGGCGCGGATCGAGCAGTATAGCGCCAATGACGCCGCGCTCCGCTTCCAAGTTATTTGGAGGGAGCCGATCGAGCGTCGCGCCAATTCTTTCTGGTTGTTGAGCGGTTCGTTTTGCCATGGTCCTGTTCGCTGGGGCTCTTCTGAGTTCTTTATAACTTTTCGACCATTATAATACTTTTACCTTGAGTCGACAACAGAATTAAAGAAATTTTGCGGAGGGGGCCTTCATAAGCCGCGCGAATTTTAGAGAATATCAGTAGGGTTCGCGCCGACATGTGCGAGCGGCGGCGACCCGACCGTTTGAGCGTGAAAGTTGCCAGCCATGATCAAATTAGAGAATATATCCTATTCCTACGGACTCGACCGCAGGCCCGCGGTCCGAGACGTCACGCTGACGATTCCTTATGGGGGGTTCGTCTCGATCATCGGTCCTAACGGGGGCGGCAAGTCGACGCTGCTTAAATTGATCCTTGGGCTCTTGAAGCCCCAGACGGGCCAAGTCCTTCTCTTTGGCGAGTCTCCTGAAAAATCTCGTTACAAGGTCGGTTACGCGCCGCAGCAGGCTCAGGTCGACTTCAACTTTCCGATCAGCGTCTTAGACGTTACTTTGGCGGGCCGTTTTGGCGTTCCCGGCGCCAACGGCTCGCATAAGAAGCGTTTCCTTCCTCGGTTCACTAAGCGCGATAAGGAAGAAGCGCTCGCGGCGCTCGAAAAGATGCAGGTCGCCGAACTTGCGCGCGAGTCGTTTGGCGCCCTCTCCGGCGGGCAGCGTCAACGCGTCTTAATTGCCCGAGCGCTCTGCTCGAACCCCGAACTGATCGCGCTCGACGAACCGACGAACAGCATTGACCCCGCGCACGCCGAACGGTTCTACGAGCTGCTCGCCGAACTCAACCGCAATTCGTCGATCCTCATCGTCTCGCACGACCTGGGCGTCGTTTCCAAACTGGTCGACAGCGTCGTGTGCGTCAATCAGGAAGTGAGGATTCACCCGACCTCCGAGTTCAACGGCAAACTAGTCAGCGAGCTCTACAACGCCGACGTCTGTCTCGTGCGGCACGACCACCGCTGCTCGGAACACGGGCATATTCACGACGGCGCCGCGTCGAAATGATCGAGCTGGAGATTTCCGTAGAGCTCGGATGCTCCGGAGGTCCGGCTTTTGACGAGCGGGGACGCGTTTTCGGCATGGTACACAGCAGGGGAACAGAAGGGAGCGGCGCGGCAAAGTCGTATGTTCTTCCGATCAACCTCGTCCTGCGAATCGCTAAGGAGCTCATCGACAACGAACTTATGACGTCTTGACGCCAGTTTTGCAGCATAATGAAAACGACTAGAAGCAAACGCGTTATAAAGGTGGCGTCCAGCTTTTCACAACGAGTTGCAAACTCGTTGATTCTTCGGAAGGAACGTTCGACTTCGTTACTCTGTATTATATGCGTCTTTAGCGTATTCCCAAGGTTCTTTTCGGTTGGATTTTGACAGGGCGACTGGTTTGAGTCCCTTAGCGTCGGCACGCGCTCACGTTTTCATCGCCTCTATAAGCGCAATCCATTAACAACAAAGCGTCTTCAAAGGGAGTCGTCTCCAAAGATTGGAGCAGAGCGCGTCCTTCAGGTCAGTCGCCAAAATTGCCCGGAGCAATATGAAAACCAACGAGCGTCGTTGAGTTAGCGACAATGACGCTTATTTTCGTATTGGTTCCTCCTTTGGTTCGACCGAAAGACTGTTTGCCTTTTTTTACAGCTCCTGCTGCGCTTGGACTCACCTTAACAAGAGTCGAGTCCAAGGAGAGGACCGTTACATCCGTCTCGGCAAGGAGTTCCTTTTGAATGTAATCCAACGTTTGTTCCAAAACCCCGCTTTCCGACCAGCGTCGAAAGCGTTTGTAAATGGTCACCACTTGCCGAAATGTTCCGGCAACGTGCGCCATTTGCAACAGTTCTCCATAACGTACAGGATTGCGTTCAAAAACGTATAATTGTCAACTACAACATTACCGTGTTGAACGGGTAGTGTTGGGGCGATTTTTTCAAATTGTTCTTGTGTTAATTGCATAATGAGAACAATAGCCTTTTTACTCGTATTATTCAAGGGGAAAGGCAAATGAAAAAATTAGCGTCAACACGCCCTAGTACCTCCCCAAAGTAGCTATAAAAATATAATACGCAAGAATTTGCAAAGAAAAAGCGCTTGCAAATAAAATTGTTCCCGCTTCTGAAAATCGAGGTTCTTTCAGGAATCTAAACAAACACACAATGCCCCTAATCGGCGTTATATACTTTGCAATCTCACAAAATGCTCTTTTCAACATTGTCAGAATATAGTACTCTCTAGCAAAAAAGGAGACGCTAATGTTACGAGGGAGCTATACAAAGGAAGAACGCGATTATTTTTTTCA
>JAQVHZ010000005.1 GCA_028695965.1 Thermoguttaceae bacterium
GCCCTCTTGTTCTTTTGACCGTACAAGCGACAGGCATGGCATCGCGTCTTGTCGGGCTGTAAAACGCGGCATTAACAGCGTCGTCATTATATTATAGACGATCGCGTCGGAGGCGTCGAGTTTTTGAATAGGTTACGCTGGTTTTGCGGATATTTTTTTGCAGCCGCGCCGCTTTTTTCTTGTATTGTTTTGCGTCCGAGTCTATAATAGGGACGCGAGCGGAGAGCGCGCCGCAGAGCTAGTGAATTGCAGGAGAATAGAGAAAGAGGCCGTCGACAATGAGTGAAGTTGGAGCAGACCGCGCGGAAACTCGAACGGCGTTAGCGCGCAACAGCGCGTATGCGGCGTTTTTTCTTTTTTTGGTCTTCTTTTTTGGGGTTCGATACGGCGATTATCTTCGCGTCGTGAGCGCCTATTCGCTCTTTCCGCCGACGGTTAGCGAATTATCTTTTGTCTTTGATCCGGGCGGCGCGCTGGAATTTCTGGCGCTCCTGACGGCGTCGACCTTTTCGCTGCCGCCGCTTGGCGGCTCGGTCTTGGCGGCTTTGGCGCTTGCGGTCGCGCGAACGGCGTTTCTGCTTTGGCGCTTGCCGGACGGGAAATCGCTTTGGTTCTTTTGCCTGTCGTTTCTTCCGGGCGCCTTGGCTTCGGCGCTCTTTATCGGGGTCGGGCTCAACGCGTTTGAATCGACGCACGGGGTCTTTTTTCTTTCGCAGACGTACGGCGTTCTGCTAGCGCTCTTGGGGGCGCTTGCGCTTCGCGGCTTCACGAGCAGGACGGCGGTCGTTCTGGTCTATTTCTGGGCCTATCCGCTCATTGGCGCGCATTCTTTCGCTATGTGCGCGGCGCACCTCTTGGCGCTTTGGGCGCGCGCGGTCGGCGAACGGAAGGATCGGGCGCCCGCGCGTTCGGACGTCTCTGCGGCGCTTCTTGCGTTGGCGGTCTGCGTCGCGGCGCCGCTGTTTTGGAACGTTTCGGACCGTTCGCTGCGCGCGGTCTGCCTGGCGGGGCTCGTCGAAGAGACGACCGTTTCTATCGCGCCGCCAACGTTGCTGCGGCTGAATATTCTCATGGCGCTCCTGGGCGCGGCTATTCTGGTCGGGGGCGCCGCCTCGGCGATCGCTTGCGTTTTGCGCGATCGGAAGTCGAATCCAGCTCAAACGAAGAAGAAGGGGCGCCGAGCGAAGGGGTCGAAAGGTCCGGCGGACCAAGCGCCCGCGGCGAAGCCGAAGCGCCTCGACGATTCGGCGGCGGTATTTGCCGCGCTCGTTATTTTGGCGCTTGCGCTTTGGCATACGGCGCCTAAGGACGCGAGCTTTTTCGCAACGACGGGCGTTGCAAAACATTTGCGCAGCGGGAATTGGGACGGCGTCTTAGAGGCTGAGGCGCGCGTTCCCCGACCGAAAGACGCGTTGATTTCCGCGCGATTCCTAGCGCTCTATAAAAAGGGCGAATTGGGCGAACGACTCTTCGAACGTCCGGTCGTTTCCGGAGAAAAGCTCTGGTTTGAAATTCCTCCTCATCGAACTTTTGCGGGCGCCGTCCTTGAACATTGGGGCTTCTATAATTTAGCGGCTCGGACGGCGACGAATAATTACGTTGCGACTCGGGGCCGCTCGATTCCGGCGACGAAGACGCTTGCAGTCTGCGCGTTGGCTAACGGGGACGAGGCGTTGGCGCGGCGCTATCTTTTGCGCTTAGAGCGTTCGATCTCGACGCGCGGGCGCGACTGGTCCGCGGAGCTGCGTTCTCAGGTCGACGCGACGGCGCCTATTCTGACCGGGGAAGATTATATTGCGACGCGGATAGATTATGTCGATGAAATTGTCGCCGACGGCCTGGCGCTCCGCGCGGACTTTGTCGAATCGGGCGGCGCGGACGAGCTGAACGTTTGGGAGGCGCGGCTGGCGTTTGCCCTTTTACGGGGCGATTTCGAGACGTTTTCTTCGGAGTTGGAGCCGTATTGGACCGCTTCGGGCAAGGGCGCGCTTCCTCGGGCGTTTCAGGAGAGCGCGCTCTTTTTGGAGCGGCTCAATCAATTGGACGCCTCCAACTTTGGGATCGAACAGGCGCTGCGCGACCGGTTCAGCGAATTTGTCAAGTATGTCGAACTTTATGATAAGACGCGCGACCAAGCGCTCCTGGAGGGTATGAGCGCCGAATTTGGCGATACCGCGTGGTTCTATTTCCTATTTGTGTCCGGTACGGGCGGGGATTTGTGAGGGCGCTGCATGATGAAGAAATTTGGATCTGGCTCGACCGCTCGACCTTTTCGGAGCCCCCGGGCTTTGCGGTTCTGGGGGACTTTTCTTGCCGCCTGTTTGGTCGGCAGCGCTGCGTGGCTGTTCGTTCACGCGCCGAAAGATCTGGACAAGCTCGAGGCGAGCGGCCAAGTTGTCGAGACGGACGAAGCGCCGAGGCTCTATCCGGATTACGCGGGCGTCGTCGTTCCGCCTAATATCGCGCCGCTGAATTTTGAGATTCAAGAGGACGGGCAGGAATATTTGACGCGCTTTTCTATCGACGAGGGCTATTCTTTCGTCGCCGCGGGCCAGAAGACGGACGTCCGCCGGAAGGCGTGGCGCCGGCTTTTGGAAGGGGCGAAGGGGAAGAGGATCAAGGTCGAGGTTTTTGCACGCGCCGATAAGAAGAGTTGGAAGGCGTTTGCGCCGGTCTTTATCGACGTTGCGGAAGAGCCGATCGACCGCTGGCTTCATTACCGGTTAATCGAGCCGGGGTACGAGTATTTCAGCCGCGTCGTTCTGGCGCAGCGCGATCTTGAATCGTTCGACGAACAGGTTTGGTTCAACGCGCGCATGGTCGACAGCAGGACGTGCGTCAATTGCCATACGTTCCAGGACCATAAGACGGATAATTTCCTTGTCCATATGCGCCGCGTCCACGCCGGAACGCTCCTCTGCGCCGACGGCGAGCTCGCTAAGCTCGATCCGAAAATACCGAGCGATCCTTTGGGCGTCGCGTACGCCGCTTGGCATCCTCGCGAGCCTCTCGTCGCGTTCTCGTCGAATTCGACGTTCCAGATGTTCCACGCGACGTCTCCAGATCGTATCGAAGTCTTGGACGCCGCGTCGGACCTCGTGCTCTTCGACGTCGAGAAACGAGCGAGCGCGCCCATTTGCTTGACCGACGAGCTCTTTGAGACGTTCCCCGCGTGGTCGCCCGACGGAACCGCGCTTTATTACTGCGTTGCAAAATCCCCTTATTCCGCTCAAGAGGAAGAATCGGACCTGTCGCCAACGGGCGGAACCGACGCTTTCGGCAACCCGAAACTTGCCGAATTTGATCGCCGCAAGGTCGAAGCGCTCGGCGTCTATTCAGATTTCCATTACAGCTTGGCGCGCCGTTCGTTCGACCCGGCGGGACGCGCGTTCGGGGAGCCGGAGACGCTCGTCGACGCCGAGGCGCTCGGCAAGAGCGTCGCGCATCCTCGCGTGTCGCCCGACGGTAAGACGCTCGTTTATACCCTTTCGAAATACGGAACCTTTCCTATCTGGCGCCGGGACGCGGATCTTTGGTCGCTCGACTTGTCGACGGGCGAAACGCGCGCGCTTGAGGAGCTTAACAGCGGCGAGTCGGAGAGTTGGCACGAATGGGATTCGTCCGGCCGCTGGCTCTTTTTCAGCTCGCGCCGGGACGACGGCGCGTATACTCGCGTCTATATCGCGCATTATTCGGAGGACGGGAAATGGTCGAAGCCGTTTCTGCTTCCGCAGCGCGACCCAGAACAGAATATCGAGCTGATGAAATCGTATAATTTGCCGACCCCGACGTCCGAACCGATGAAAATTAAGCCTCGAAAAATAGTTCGCGCCGGTCGGCGCCCTTGTTAAATTGAGCTTAACGCCTTACAATATCTGGAGGCGCCCTTTCGTTTTGCCTATCGAGAGGGCGTTCTTCACGGCGTTTTTGCCCCATATGCGCGGCATAAACTCCTTTTAACACCATTGCTCACGAATAAAAGAAATATAATCCTATGAATAACGCCGAAACGGAAAGTTCTTCTCTTGCAAGCCGCTTCTCAGACGCATACGACGTCGTCGTCGTCGGTTCAGGCCTTGCGGGCATGACGGCCGCGAACGTCTTGGGTCGGGGCGGTCATAAGGTCCTTTTGCTGGAACGCCACTATAAACTTGGCGGTCTTGCGACGTGGTTCAGACGCGAAAAGGGCGAGCATATTTTCGACGTTTCCCTGCACGGTTTTCCGGTCGGCATGATCAAGAGCTGCCGCCGTTACTGGAACCAAGAGATTGCGGATCGCATCGTCCAACTTCCTCGGATCAAATTTGACAATCCTCAATTCACGCTGACGACGACGTTCAATCGCGAAGATTTCACGCGCTTGCTCGTCGAGCGTTTCGGACTAGCCCCGGAGACGGTCAAGGCGTTCTTTGACGAAGCGCGCAATCAGACGCATTACGACGACCAAACGAAGACGACGCGCGAACTTTTCGACCAGTTCTTCCCGGGCCGTCCCGACGTCGCGCGGCTCCTGATGGAGCCGATCACCTATGCGAACGGCTCGACGCTCGAAGACCCCGCGCTGACTTACGGGATTGTCTTCTCGAACTTTATGTCGAAGGGCGTCTTCACGTTCCAAGGGGGCACGGATCTCCTGGTGAAGATGATGCGCGAAGAGCTCGTCAAGAATGGCGTCGATATTGCGCTTAACTCTCCTGTTGAGAAGATTATTATCGAACATGGCGCCGTTGCGGGCGTTAAGGTTGCGGACGGACCAATGACGGTCGAGTCTCCTGAAATCGGGGGCGTTCCGAAAACCGTTTCGCCCCTTGCCGGTAAGACGATTAAGACGCGCTCGGTTCTTTCGAACGCCAATTTGAAGGGCACGATCTTCAACTTGGTCGGCCGCGAATATTTCGAGCCGGAATTTGTCGCGGAAGCGGAGGCGGTCCGGCTGAATAATTCGAGCGTTCAGGTCTATATTGCGCTGAAAGAAGGCGAGACGCTCGACGAAGAACGATGCGGCGACCTGCTCTTTACGTCGGTTGCGCCCGAATTCCGCGCCGATTGGCTCCTTAGCCGCAATATTACGAGCCGCACCTATTCGTTCTACTATCCGAAGACGCGCCCGGGCACGGATCGATATTACGTCGTCGCGAGCTCGAACGCGCGATACGAAGATTGGGCGAATTTGAGCGACGAAGCGTACGAAGAGAGCAAAAAAGACCTCATCGAAACGACGCTCGACGCGCTCGACAAGTACGTGCCCGGCATACGCGAGAAGGCCGCGTACGTCGAAGCGGCGACCCCGAAGACGTTTCGAGATTATACCGACCACTGGCTCGGCGCGAGCTTCGGCACGAAATACGAAGGTCTTGCGGTCAGCCGCGCGCTGGGCTCGAAGATCCCCGGCTTGTATCACGCGGGCAGCGTCGGAATCATTATGTCCGGCTGGCTCGGCGCGGTCAACTACGGCGTCATCGCCGCAAACGACGTCGACCAATTCTTGATGACTTGACGAGGTGATATTGTGTCTGATCATTTGACGAACAACGAATCGAGCGCCGATTCCCGCGCCGTGATTTTGGCGGCGATTCCGCATCGCGCCCCGTTCCTTTTTGTCGACGAGATTTTGACGTGGACGGACGAGGAAATTGTTTGCGCGTATCGGTTTAAAGAAGACGAGTTCTTCTTTGCGGGCCATTATCCTAATTCGCCGATCGTTCCCGGCGTCGTCTTGTGCGAATCGGCGATGCAGGCGGGCGCGGTCTATATGACGCGTTTTTTCAGCGAGGCGGACGGCGAGTCGGGCAAGGTCCCGGTCGTCGGGCGCATGAACGACGTGAAGTTCCGCCAGCTCGTTCAGCCGGGGGACCGCGTCGAACAGCGCGTCTCTCTCAAAGAGAAGATTGCCGGCGTCTATATGCTCCGCGCAAAAGTAACTTGCGAAGGGAAGACGGTCGTTACGTTCGACTTCGCCGTTACGATGACGGATCAGCCTTCCAAAGACGCAGTGTGATTGAGACGCCTCGCTCGCGCGTCTGTATTCGGCGAGGCGTTTTTTGTTCATCGCTTAGTTAAAGAAGAGCGTTATCGCTTCTTTTGCACCTTATTATAAGGATATTCTCATGACGATTAGAGTTTGCCTCTTCGTACTTGCTTTGCTCTCCTTTGCCGCAGCGCCGACTTTTGGCGAGTACGCCGACTGGAAATTTGACGCCGAGCAGTTTGAGGCGCGTCTCTTTGACGATTGGCTTATGCAAGACGTCCCTAACGCCGAGGAGCGCGCGGCGCTCTTTGCGGACGCCTCTTTTGCCGAAGAAGCGAGCCTTGTCGAAGGCGTCGTCGACAGCTTGGAGACGGATGCCGACGCGCTGCGCGAGCGGCTCGAACAGCTTGTCGCCGACAGCGTTTCCGGGGATTCTAGCGCGTGGCGCGAACTCTATGCGGACGCCTGCCGCGCTCGACGCGCGGAACGGTTGGAACTGGCGGTCGAGCTTGCGCCTCAATTCGTCTACACGAAGCATTACGTGATGGGCGCGAGCCATTACGCGTACACCGAAGACGTAACGGACGAGGCGTTTTTTGACACGAGCGCCGATCTTCAGCCGGGCAGTCAGCTGTGTATGGCGACCTTTATGCCGGACGGCACGATCGCGCACGAGGTCCTTGTGGAGACGCCGACCGGCACGATCCGCGATCCGGACGTCTCTTGGGACGGTACGAGAGTCCTTTTCGCAATGCGAACGAGCCTCGACAAAGACGATTTTCATCTCTACGAATACGACGTTGCGACGCGAGAGACGCGTCAACTGACGTTTGGGCTCGGCGTGTGCGATATGGAGCCGTGCTACCTTCCGAACGGGGACTTGCTCTTTATTTCGACGCGCTGCGGTCAGATCACCGACTGCTGGTGGACGGAAGTTTCCAACCTCTATACCTGCGACGGGGACGGACGCTTTCTGCGCCGCGTTTCCGTCGACCAAGTAACGGTCAATTACCCGACGGTCCTTGACGACGGGCGCGTTATCTATACGCGTTGGGACTACAACGACCGCGGCCATATCTACGTTCAGCCTCTTTTCCAGATGAACGCGGACGGCACGGCGCAGACGGAATTTTACGGAAACAACTCGTATTTTCCGACCGCTTTTCTGCACTCTCGCGGAATCCCCGGCTCTGATAAAGTCGTTTCGATTCTCGGCGGTCATCATGCGTATCAACACGGCAAACTTGGCCTTGTCGACCGGTCGAAAGGAACGCAAGGGAATTCCGGCGTGCAGCTCCTCGCGCCCGTGAGGGTTCCGGAAGAAGTGATTGTCGACCGGTATGGACAAGAAGGCGAGCTGTTCCAATATCCTTATCCGCTCGACGAGGACACGCTTTTCGTCGCGTATCTTCCAGAAGGCTCGAACGAACGTACGTACAAGCCCACGTTCGGCGTCTATTGGTTCGATCATGACGGGAATCGCGAATTGTTGTGCTACGACCCCGCGATCAGCTGCGGACAGCCGATTCCGTTTGTCGAACGGGACGTCCCGACGATGCGCCCGAGTCAAGTCGACCTGACGAAGAAGGCGGGACAATTTTATGTCCAGGACGTTTACAAAGGGCCCGGCCTTACTGGAATCGAGCGAGGGACTGTTAAAGCGCTGCGGGTCGTCGCGCTCGAATACCGCCCGATCGGAGTCGGTTGGAACTGGCATTCGGGCGAGGCGGGCGACTCGATGGTCTCGACGCCCTGCTCGATCGGGAGCGGCACGTGGGACGTCAAGCGCGTCTTGGGCGAAGTTCCGGTCGAAGAGGACGGCTCGGCGTTCTTTGAAGTTCCCGCGCTGACTCCGGTCTACTTCCAACTTCTGGACCGCAACGGGGACGTCGTTCAGACGATGCGCAGCTGGTCGACGCTGCAGCCGGGCGAAACCTTCGCGTGCGTCGGCTGTCACGAGCCGAAAGGGGCGTCTATTGGGAACGTAACGACGGCGAGCGGTTCGACGACAATGGCGCTTCGCAAGGGCGTCGCGCAGCTCGCGCCGGTTCTCTTCCCGGGCGAAGGCTATATGCAAGACGCGGGGTTCAGCTACTTGCGCGACGTCCAGCCGATTTTGGATAAATATTGCGTTTCGTGCCATTCGGGCGGCGAAGACGCCGACGGCGAGAAGCGACCGTTCAGCCTGATGGCGAACGATATGGCGCGACCCGATCCGACCGACGAGTATGTAAAGATCTACGACGAGCAGAAGCGTATTTTTGCCGACTCGTACGTGAAATTGACGCATCGCGGCAATAATAAGAACGACTATATCCGCTGGCTGGGGATCCAAGATCGGCCGTCGATGCTGCCGCCCTATTATTCGGGCGCGGCGCTGAGCCCGATGATCGCGATGCTTCGCGGTAAGGAGCATATGGCAAAGGACGCGGATCTTCCTAAACGGCCGACAGTTTCCGACGAGCTGTACGAGGCGCATAAGGACGTCAATATCGACGAACAATCGCTGAAAACGATCGCAATGTGGATCGACCTGCTCGTGCCCTACTGCGGCGACTATCTCGAAGCGAACCGATGGTCGCGCGGCGAACGCGCCTGGTACGAATATTATCTTGCGAAACGCGAGCGCAACGCGGAGATTGTCGCCGACAACGTCGCGAAGAAGATTGAAGCGGACGCCGAGGGGACGGAGTTCCAGCTTGCCGATTTCCAACAATTCGACGCCGGCGGCCTTGAGTATCGCGAAGAGTTTGTCAAGGCGTGGCTTGAACGTCAACTTCCGACCCGATGCGCTAAGTCGGGCGCCGAGAACGTCTATCGCAATTTGGCGCTGAATCCGGACGATATTCAAGGGGACGGGGAGATGCAGACCGAGTATCCGCACGCCGTCTCCAACAGCGAATATGCGTACCTTGCCGCCGCGGCGGCGAAAAACGCGATCGACGGGGATCCGGAAACGTCGTGGACCCCGAATTTGCGAACCGACGCGTGGCTGAACGTCGATTTCGGGCACGAAGTTGAGATCGATAAGATTGTCGTTCAGTTTGCTGAAGGCGTCGACAAAGAATCGAGCGCAAGAACGACGACCGTCGAGTTCTCCGACGGCTCGACCGAGACGATCAAGCTCATGCCGACGTCGGAACCGCAAGCCTTTACGTTCGACAAACGGCGCGTCGTTCGCGTTCGGCTTGTCGGCTTCGTGGAGGAAGAACTGCCGCCGACGTCGTTCAGCGTCGCGGAACTTGAAGTTTGGGGCGTCTCTGTAGAGTAGAATAACGTCCTCATATTGCAGCCTTAATCAATCCGGTTAACACAAAGAGCTCGGGCTTCCCAGCCTTCCAGTTTGGGGAGCCCGAGCTCTTTGTGTTTTTGTCGGAAGGAGTAACAAAGCGCCTATAGCTGAACAATACTGTCGACAACGTAAAGGGCGTTTGCCCACGCCGCGCGGCGGCGAGCGCGCTATCAGCTCTTCGTCAAAGGCGGCGGACTGACTCTAATAAAACGAGCCTCATATTGTCGCGTGTAAATTTTTCTGACGATTGCAACAGCGGTTTAGGAAAAAATTTTGACTTTTTTCGAATAGGGGCTTGACTCTGCAGACGTCCGCGTCGCATTTGGTTATAATGGACAGGCGAAGGAGTTTTAAGAAGACTCAAAACGGAACGGGGTTCATCGTTACGTTTGCCTCATATTGCAGCCTGAGTCAAACCAGCAACCGATAGACTCCGTTATTTTTGAACCTTCCGAATCGGGAATGCAAAGTTTTGCTCGAAACACAACTCAAGATTGAAGGCGTATTATTCTCGCCTGTTGGTAAAGTCTTGGCAATTATCGCAAACTAATTTGGTTGCAACATGAGTATGTTACAAAACTAGCGTCAACACGTCCTAGAACTCCCTGCACGCACGCTTTGTCGTCTGCGCAGGGAATTTAAAAGCATATAGGAACTAATATAACGCTGTGAGGCGAGTCATTATGAAAAGTTTTAAGAAAGTTGCGATTATTCTCTGTTCGGTTTTCCTTTTGCTTGCTGCCCTTGTTGCTTATGTATACAGAACTGACATACACAACAAGTATATTCTAAGCAGGGCTGTCAAAGCCTACAGTTCTTTTAATGTAGAGAATTATGAATATCGTTGTAATCAAGAAGCGTTACAATCTAGCACAAGCAAGAGCATAGAAATTCCGAAGATTACATTTGTTGCTCTCGCTCCGACTACGCTTGTTCCAAAAGAAGCGACAGAACAAGAAAAACAAGCAGTGAAAACCGCTGTTTTTATAGATTATATTTGTAAAGAGCCGTTAGCGGACGGCTTATCGATTTTTGTTGACGACCAAAGGTATGATTATCCTCTAGATAACTCCCAATCATTATACGACGAGTTTTTTGGTCGCTATTTGATAACCTATGGATTTGTCTTTGTAGTAGACGAAAGCATTTTTACTGCATTCAAAAGAGACGAGGAAAGCTCGGTCGTTAAATTGGTTCTTACACAAGGAGGCAAGGCGGTTTCATCAATGGTCGAGTTAAATAAAACGACACACCTACTTTCCGAAAATAGAGAATCAAGCCAATATGTCTATCCATGGAAAGGCGAATTTTTTTCACTAGACCCTAGGGTTCTAGAAACTATAAACAAGTAAACGGCCCGAGGAGCGCCGATTGGCGATAATGGAGCATTGCAGCAAAATTGAATTTGCCCCGAACGGAAGGGTCGGAGTCATGAAGCGCGTTACTGATTGCATTGAGTGGGACGGCTCCTGGCGGGGGTTGACCAAATGGACCCAAATGGTAATCGTTGAAAATTTCGAAGGCGGTTTTATGACGTGCAGACGTTTCGTCTGCGCGGCTGTTTCAGTTGGCAAGCAGGAACTATGATATTTGCCAAACGCCAATTCAAAACGTTTAAATGTTTCGATGCTTACGCTTAGCTAAACGTCGTTGTTAAGGTTCGCTATAAAGTTTTTGACGAGGCAATGAGTTCGTATGAATACTAAACCTTCAATTATAAATTCGTTATTATCTGCTCTGTCGGAAATTGCTCTTTTTGTTCTTGTTTTTGTTCTTGTTGTCGCGCCGATTGTGTATTTCTTTGCAATATTACTTTGTTCGCTGGCCATTTACGCTCCGCGTTACTTTTTCTTTTACCCCTGTTTACTCGTAGATACAGCAGCGTTGGTATACGCTTATCGAAAAAAAGAAGAACCTTTGCACTGTGTAAAAGCGTCTTTAGCAGCTTTTGTCCTTTATGCCGTTTTTTCAATTTTCTTTTGCGCTTTCTGCCCGGAGTTGACAAATTTTAAACTGTCTGTATTCATTGTTCAATTTATTGTTAATATAATAAACTCCATTTTCTTTGTACTCTGGTGTAGTTCTGCTTTTTACTTTTTGAAGCGGGTGGCGCCCGAGAATCCTAAGCAAGAACCAGAGGAATCCTAAGCAAGAAATTGACGGCATGAAGACCAAAACTTTCGTCTTACTTCTGTTGTCGTTTCTGTATATGCTGTCGCAGTTGCTATTGACTCAGTATCCTTATCTCGTTCGGGGTATACTGTCGGAGCTGCTATTTACTTGGATTCCTGACGCCGTACGCTATGACGTCGCTTTGCGAGCAGCGCCGACACGCCCCGGAAAAGTTTTAACGTTCACGTACGCGAGGGTTTCAGCCCGCTTGAACGTTTTTTCCCTTCGACTCATGTTGCAGCCAAATTATTGCGAGCCAAATTTGTCGTGATGCGAAAACGTCCTGCGAAAAGACGTCCCGAACCTTTGGAGAATTTCAGGAGGGTTTGGGACGTCGTTATTTCTTGACGTCCGAAATCGCCAGCTTCTTTTGTGCGAGTTTTTCTTTTTCGGGAAATTTCTCCGGAATTTTACAAAGCGGCTCGTTTATGTTATTATATTTTTGTTGAACTGTCCCGTTCTGGCGTTATTTTTAGAGATAGAGAGCCGCAAGTTCCGATTGGAGAAATTATGTCCGCACCTCTGCGTCGATTTGCAGCGTTTGGTTTTGCGCTGGCGTTAGCGTCGCTCTTGGCGTCGCCGTGCCGTTCCAACGAGCGTCAATGGTCCTTTAGTCCGGAGAATTTTGAGAAGCGTCTTTTTGACGATTGGCTGATGCAGGACGAGCCAGACGCGGCGCTTCGAGGCGCGTATTTCACGTCGAACGCTGATTTTGACGCTCAGCGGGACCTTATCGCGCGCGTTCTGGCCAGCTTGGCGGACGACGGCGAATTTGAATCGGAATATGGTTCGGAGGCGTTGCCTTACGCGACGGCTCGCGGCGCTGAAGGAGAATTTTCTGCCGACGCCGATTTCGATCCGACGAGCGCGGGCGTCGACGCGTTGAACGCGCGGTTCATGACGCTGACGAGCGCGCGCGAGCCGGTCGATTCTGCGCAGTGGCGCGACCTCTATCGCTCCGCGTGCCTTATCCGCCGAGCGCGTCGTCTGGCAGACGCGGCGGAGTACGCGCCGCAGATCGTCTACACAAAGCATTATGTGATCGGCGCGAGCCATTATGCGTACACCGAGGACGTGACGGACGAAGCGTATCTCGATTTCAGCCGCGACCGTCGGCCGGGCGGTCAGCTCTGTCTTGCGACTTTTATGCCGGACGGAACGATTAAAAACGAGGTCCTTGTCAGTTCTCCGACTGGAACGATTCGCGACCCCGACGTCTCTTGGGACGGCAAGAAGATTCTTTTCTCTATGCGTAAGAGCTTCGACAAAGACGATTTCCATATCTACGAATATGACGTCGAGGAGAAGACGACCCGGCAAATTACCTTTGGACTTGGCGTTGCGGATATTGAGCCGATCTACTTTCCTAACGGCGATATCCTTTTCGGCTCGACGCGCTGCGGTCAGATCACCGACTGCTGGTGGACGGAAGTCAGCAATTTCTACACGTGCGATCTTGAAGGTCGCTATCTGCGCCGCGTTTCCGTCGACCAGGTAACGGTGAATTATCCGAAACTTCTCGACGACGGACGCATTGTCTACACGCGCTGGGATTACAACGATCGCGGTCAGATCTTTCCTCAGCCCCTTTTCCAGATGAACGCGGACGGGACGGCGCAGACGGAATTTTATGGGAACAACTCGTATTTCCCGACGACGCTTCTCCACGCGCGCGGAATTCCAGGCAGTTCGCAAGTCGTCGCTATTGCGACGGGGCACCATACGTATCAAAACGGCAAGTTGATTCTGATTGATCGAAGCAAAGGAACGCAGGAGAATACCGGCGCGACGCTGATTGCGCCGTTCCGCGAAACGCCCGCCGAGAGGATCGATCAGTATGGTCAGCAAGGCGAATTGTTCCAGTATCCCTATCCGCTCGACGACACGACCCTTTTGTGCGCGTATCTTCCGGAAGGGGGCGCGTGGAGCTATCAGATCCCCTTTGGGCTCTATTGGTTCGATTTTGACGGCAGCCGCGAGTTGCTGGCGTACGACCCCGTAATCAGCTGCGGACAGCCGATCCCGTTGACTGAACGGGACAAGCCGACGACGCGACCGAGCCAAGTCGATCTGACGAAAGAGACGGGCGAATATTACGTGCAGGACGTCTATGAAGGTCCAGGGTTGGCTGGGATCGAACGCGGGACGATTAAAGAGCTGCGCGTCGTCGCCATAGAGTTCCGGGGCGCGGGCGTGCGTTCGAACTCGAACGGCGGTCCGTCGGGCGCCGCGATGGTCTCGACGCCGATCTCCGTCGGCGGGGGCACGTGGGACGTGAAGCGCGTCTTGGGCGCGGTTCCGGTCGAAGAGGACGGCTCGGCGTATTTTGAAGTTCCGGCGCTTACGCCCGTCTATTTCCAGCTGCTCGATAAGAACGGCGACTGCGTTCAGACGATGCGGAGCTGGTCGACGCTGCAGCCGGGCGAGACGTTCGGGTGCGTCGGGTGTCACGAGCCGAAAGGGAGCGTTATTGAAAATGTCGCGACGACGAGCGGGCCGACGACGCTCGCGCTGCAAAAAGGGGTCGCGAAGTTGACGCCGGAACTTCAGCCGGGTCCCGGCAGGTTCCAAAAGGCGGGGTTCAGCTTTACGCGCGACGTTCAGCCGATCCTCGACGCGCATTGCGTAAGTTGCCATACGGGCAAGGCGGAGGACGGAACTCCGGCGCCTTTCAGCTTGCTCGGGAACCTTGACGTATCGCCTAAGGGCTTGGCAATTTGCGAGAAATCAGGTCGGACGTTCAGCGAGGCGTACCTGAACTTGACGCACTACGGGTCAAACGCCCAGGACGAAGCTACCTTTAACGCGAACGCAGGTCCTCGCGCGCGCTGGATCAACGTTCAAGAGGGTCCGGAGATGCTTCCGCCCTATAAGGAAGGCGCGGCGACTAGCCCGTTGATTAAGATGTTCCGCGACGCCGACGGGAACGCGGGCGGTCAAGACGAGAACCACAAAGACGTCAAGATTGACGAGCGTTCGCTGCGCGTCCTGGCTATGTGGATGGACCTGCTCGTTCCGTATTGCGGCGACTATACCGAAGAAAATAACTGGACGCCTGAGGAAAACGCGCATTACGTCTATTATCTGACGAAACGCGCCAATTCGGAACGTATTGTCGCGCAGAACGTCGCGATGTTGATTCAAGCTCAAAAGACGGGCGTCGATTTCGAATTCAGTCAGTTCGAACAACTTACGTTTGGCGGTCTTGAGGATCGCGAAGCGTTCATGAAGGAGTATCCAAACCGTTATATTCCGTCGATCGCGCGCCGCGAGGGTAATTTGAACGTCTATAGAAACGTGGCGTTGAATCCAAAGGACGCGCAGGGCGATCGCTATACGGTTTGGCTCTATCCTCACGCGACGTCGAACAGCGAATACGGGTTCCTGGACGAATTTGCCGCGAAAAATGCGATCGACGGCAAGAAAGAGAATCAAGGGCGCGGGCCCGAGTTCCCGTCGTGGGGCCCGAATCTCCGAACCGATTTGTGGCTGAACGTCGATTTCGGCTGTGAAGTGGAGATCGACAAGGCGGTGATTTACGCGCGCGCCGATTTCCCGCGCGACGACGTCTGGAAGAGCGCGACGCTCGAATTCTCCGACGGCTCGCGGGAAAAGATCGAGTTGGAAGCGACGGCGGAACCGCAGACGTTTACGTTCGATAAGCGCCGCGTCAGGAGCGTGAAGCTGACCGATCTTGAGACGTCCTATCCGCTCAAATGGCATGGAATTACCGAGATTGAGTACTGGGGAACGTCCGTCGAATGAGCTTGCGAGGCAGCCGGGTGAATTCGAGTTCCAAGCGCTTTTTCAATGAACGGAATAGGATAAGTTGCTGGAACTATAGGATTTCTTTTAATTTGTCGTACGCTTGGAACGATGAGTCGTTTGTAGACTCTTTACTGAAAAGAGCAGTTTCTTGGTAAATTTTCTCCCACGACTGGCACGATGGCGTCAAAAACGTATAATGGGGGAGAATGCGGTTGCGCGCCGTGTTTTTATGTGAATCCGGACCCACGAAAGCAAACTGATATGTCAAAATTTGCCTTGCTAATAAGCGCCGACGATCCGTCCATTGAAGGCGGCGGTTCCGCCTATCCTGACGCCATGGCTTTCAGCCGAGCCTTGAAAAAGTTTTGGAGCTTTGACGACTCGGAGATCGTCGTGCTGTCTTCGCGAGGCAGAGGAGATCGTCTTGCGACGCGCCCCAACGTCGAGACGCATTTCGAAGCGGTACGCTCGCTCGAAGATCTGGAAACGCTTATCATCGGCGTCTGGGGGCAGGGGATTATTTCTCCCCATGACAATAAACGCCGCTATTGTCTTGCGGATTACGACGTGGCGAATCTTCGCGGCACGACGGTGTCGCTCGGCTCGCTCCTTGGCGCCATGCTGCGGCTCAGCGCTAAGAACTCCTGTTTTATCTGCGACTGCCGTTCTTTTGGGCTCGACGGCAGTCCTTGGAACGCCGACGATCAAGACTGCAAGACGCTTCATCGGTATGCGCGCAAGACGGAGCCGGGGCGTCGGTTGGCCGCGTTGACGGCGTGTTCGGTCGGCGAGCGTCCGATCGACTTGATCGAGGGGGCTCGAGGGCTTTTTACGTCGCATCTTATCGACGGAATGTTCGATTCGGCGAAGCGTTATCAAGGTTCGTTCGATTCGGTCGCCGGTTATGCGATCCAACATACGGCGCGCGCGTCTCAGGAAAAAGGGCAGCGTCAATTTCCGTACCTAGCGAACGCGGGGGACGGGGACGTTCGATTTAACGTAACGCCCGGCTTTCGTCCCGACGAGCCGTTTGACGCTTACGCGCCGGACGGTGAAGAGGCGGACGTTCCGGACCCGTTGGACGACGCAGAACTCGACGCGCCTTCGACCGATTCTGAAGAAGGCGCTGCGAAAAACCTTCGCGAGCGTCTTCCCGATCGGCTTCCTTTGACGCTTGGGATCGCTTCCGGCGTTATGCTTGCCACCGCGGCGGCTTACGCAATTTATTTTTATTTCTTTCGGTAATGCATAGCGCGTTTCTGGTCCGCTTGGCCGGGGCGAGCGGTCCTAGAGGACGTCAATTTCCCCGGCGTGCTTACCTGGGAATTGGCTATGAGAATTTATCGCTTCTTTTCGTCCCTTGCCTGCTGCGCCGCTTTGGTACTTCCGCCCCTTTCTTTGGGTCATGCGAGCGAGACGTTTCGGGTCGATTCTATCCCGTCCTTCGATTGGGTTCTGGAGACGACGTCGGAAGAGGCGGCTGCGGCTATTCGATATGAGGCGATGACGTATCGCGAAGGCGCGGAGCCTTGGTACGAATCGACGTTTTTCGGCGGCGACGAGCATTGGGTTCGCGTCGGGCGCGATTGGCAGCACCCCGGCGAACGCGCGTCGTCGATTCGAGCCTTTACGGCGCCCCGTTCCGGCGAGATTGCGATCTCGGGTCGCGCGTCTAAGGCGCATATTGACGCGGGGACAGACGGCGTCGACGTTGCGATTCGTCTCAACGACGAGACGCTTCTCACGGAGTATATCGAAGGGGACGACGCCAAAGGGATCTTGTTTTACATACGGCGCCGGGTCGAGCAGGGCGACGTCGTTCGGTTTGTCGTCTCTCGGCACAATAATTACGCGTGCGACACGACCCGATTCGATCCTAAGATTACTTATCAAGACGGCGCTGGCGAATCGTTCTCGGCGTCGGCTGGCTTCGACGCGCGCGACGCCGACGAAGGGAAGGTTTGGACTTACGAATATCTGTTGGACGAACGGCCCTACGAACGCGCCTACCCTGAGAATTACGCGCAAGATTTCGGCGCGACGATTCAGTACGAATGGCTCCGCGAAGATAAAATTCTTCCGAACGACAGCGGAGGTTATCTTCCTAACGCGGTCAAACATCTGAAATTAGCGCGGGCGCTGCTCGAGGATCTTGAGGAGACGCTTGACGAGCCGATCGTTTCGGAACTCGACGCCGCGCTGGCGAAGTTCGAAAGCGCGCAGACGGACGATTTTACGCCGGTCGACGCAGAAAAGTATTACGCGGCCGTTCGCGGTCTCAAACGGAAGATCGTCTTTTCCAACGAGCTCTATCGCGAAGCGCCGCTGCTCTTCGTCAAGCAGGTCCCGACAAGCTATAACCATTTGGTCATGCAGTATTTCGGTTGGCGCGCGCAAAAGGGCGGCGGGATCTTTCTGCTCGACAAGCCGGGCGAATCGCTCGAGCATCGGGATATATTCGACGGCAAATTGGCGCAAGGGTGCGTCTTGGAACCTCGGCTCTCTTACGACGCCAAAAAGATCGTCTTTTCGTGGGTCGACCTTTCGGCAAATAAGACGTACGATCCGCATCAGGTTCATTTCACCGATCCTGACGACGGCTTCTATCACGTCTGGACGGCGAACGTCGACGGTTCCGAGCTCAAGCAGATAACGTCCGGTTCGTTCGACGACATAACCCCAACCTTCCTTCCGGACGGCAGCGTCGCGTTTTCGTCGACGCGTCGGCGTGGACACGCGCGCTGTTTCTGGTGGGGATTCGGCAAGCGTTGGCAAGTCTATACGCTCCATAGGATGAACGCGGACGGCTCGAATATCCAGACCCTTTCGTGGCACGACACGAACGAATGGTTCCCCGAAGTTACGAACGACGGCAGGATCGTTTACGCGCGCTGGGACTACATCGACCGGGACGCCGTCACGCATCAGAACCTCTGGACGACGCGTCCCGACGGCACGAACCCCGCCGCGCTTTGGGGCAACGCGACGCCGAGTCCGCATTGCTCGTTCCAAGCGCGCGCGATTCCGAACAGTTGCAAGTACGTCTTCACGGCGTCGGCGCACCATTCGTGTACGGCGGGTTCGATCGTGCTCGTCGATCCTTCCGTTGCGCTGGACGGCGAAGAAGCGCTCGCGCGGGTAACGCCGGAGGTGAAATTCCCCGAGGCGGAATCGCGCGATATTCCGGAATACTATTCTTCTCCTTTTCCATTGTCGGAAAAGTATTTCTACGTCTCCTATTCGCCGAAACGGCTTCGTTGGGAAGGCGAACCGCCGCAAGACGCCGACGCTTTGGGGATCTATACGCTCGATATTTTTGGGAACCGCGAACTGGTCTTCCGAGACGCGTCGATCGGCGCCGTTTGCGCGACGCCCCTTTTGGAGCGCGAGACGCCCACGGTTTGGTCGAGCCAGCTGCCGGAAAACGCGCCGAACGAAGGGTATATGTCGGTCGTCGACGTCTACAAGGGCTTAGGGGATAAGGTTGAGCGCGGCTCGATCAAAGAGATTCGCGTCGTTCAGCTCTTCCCAAAGACGACGCGGGACGCCGATAATCCTCCGATCGGTAAAGCGCGAGAAGAAAATGGACGCGCGATACTGGGCACGGCCCCGGTCGAGGAAGACGGCAGCGCCTATTTCCGCGTCCCGGCGCGCGTGCCGTTCTACCTGCAAGCGCTCGACGAGGCGGGCAACGCCTATCAGACGATGCGGTCGCTGACCTATTTGCAGCCGGGCGAGAAGATTTCGTGCGTCGGCTGTCACGAGCAGGTCGACTCCGGGGACGCGTCGGGCTTAGAAGCGTATTCTGCGGACGCGTCGCATACTATTGCGGCGAACCGCGAGCCGTCGACGCTCGCGCCCGGTCCCTTTGGCGGCCGACCCTTTGCGTATCCGCACGATATTCAGCCGATCCTTGACGCAAAATGCGTTTCATGCCATAACGAGACGCAAACGGACGGCGGAATCGATCTTACCGGGGTGATTGAAGGCGCGGACTCCAACGCGTTCACTCGGTCGTACATGACGCTGATGAACGACCGGGATTTCTGGGGCGAGGGCACGAATCCGAAAAACGCCGCCGAAGCGCTCGTGCCTCGATTTGGCGGGCGCAATCAGATCCAAGTAACGGAGCCGGGCGGAATGTACGGGGCGCTGGGCAGCCGATTGATGAAGCTGCTGCGCGACGGGCACGAAGGCGTGGAGACGACGGACGCGGAACTGCGCGCGTTGGCGACGTGGATCGACTTGAACGGGATCTTTTACGGAGTCGACAACGAAGAAGGGCAGAAGCTCATCCGCGAAGGCGGGTTGGCGCCTATGCCGGAAATCCAGTAGAAATCAGCGATTAGCGTTAGAAAATAACAACGGCGTCGGAACGAAGGGGTTCCGGCGCCGTTTACTATTTATCGTCGACGCGTCGTTCGACTATTTCGCGTCGAGATTTTCAATGATATCGAGGCAGGAGACAACCTTTTCGACCAGGTCGACCGGGACGAACCAATATTGATTCGTCGATTCGAACCCGATGCAGGAGTCTTCCAGAGTCGCGCGTCGGAGCCGTTTGGCGAGCTCGATTTCGCTTTGCGCATACTTGGTCATCTCCTTGGCGAGCGCTTGAACGCGCGCTTCTTTGTCGGGGTCGGCGCCATTTTGGGCGAGGTCTTGGAGCAGGGCGTTTCTTTCGTCGCGCAGAACGATGAAGTTCGTCTGGTTGGCGACGCTCAGGTAATTGACGCCGATAACTTCCGCGTATCGAGCGAGGTTCTGCGCCTCGACGCGCTTGGCGTCCGGCGAGAATTTGGCCGCTTCTTTAAGTTTTTCGGAGCCGACGAGGAACCCTTGTCCGCATTTCAGCATTTGGCTGGCGAAGACGTCCTCCGGGTAGGGTATGCGCCACGAGTAGAGGTCGTCGTAGGGGATACCGACCATCGTCGCGGGCATATTCGTGCGTTTTTCTCGCAGGAGATTCGCCGGGCCGATTTGAGTCGGCGCGCAGTACATGACGACTCCGCTGTAAGGGAATTCTTCGAAAGAATCGGAGATATTCTTCCAGGCTTCGCGCGCAAGGGACGCGCCTTCGCCATAGTACTCTTGCGCGAGTTCGTCTAGGACGCCGTCGATCGTCGCGTCGGGATTGGTCGCAAACGCGTTGACAATCTCCAAGTTGATCGTCGGATAACCGCCGAGAGACCAGCCCGCCATGACGCCGTCGACGCCGGCGCGCGAGAGGTTGTGCGCATGACGCGCTACAAGTTCAAGCGCGGGAATCGACGGTACTGAGGCGATTTCCCACGTCGAGTTGAATTGGCATTTTGCGATCGTTTTCAGGCCCGCCTCTTTTGCCGCCGCCCAGTGCGCGGTTGCGCGAGGACCGGGACCGACAACTGAAATGGAATACTCGCCGACAACGGCGGGAACTCCCCCGCGATTGATCGGAATCGACCATTCGCTGACCGATTGAAGCCAGACGTTTTTCGGCAGTTTCTCGACGATATCGGTCGCAATGGCGTGTCCTCGCCAGCCCCAGTCCCACACGATGACTTTTGCGTCGGGCGCGGCGCGGTGAACGCCCTCTTCAACGGCGGCGTTCAGGTCGACGATGAGGTCGACGTCGGAGAATTGCGAGCAGCGCGGGCAGTCCTTGAACTTGCCGTGCGAGACGCACGTCGTGAGGTTTTCGGAGCCGGAGATCGTGAAGACGCCGCCCAGCCCCGGCGTTTCTCGGAAGAGGAATTCGAGCGACTCGATCAGCCATTTCTTGACTTTTGGCGCCGAGAAACACATTGCGGCGTAAGTTCCCTCGACGACGCCTTTTTCCTCCGGATGGTTTTCGAAGAAGGAGACGGGCATGGCGCGCGGTTCGTTCATATAGAGATAGACGTCGATACCGTATTTTTTGGCGCGGTCGACTAAGTTGCGCAGATTGGCGCGTCGGATTTCCGATTTATCTCCGAATTCAGGAAAATCCTCGGTCGGGGGCGTCAGGTCGCGAAGGAGCGAGTGTAGCCATGCGCCGTTCACGCCTCGCGCTTGGAGCTTTTCCAGCAATTTGTCCGGATAGAGAAGGGAGCTGTCCTGAAGGAGCGGGTCGCCGAAAACGGCAAAGTAAGAATGCAGGTAGCAGATCTCGAATTGAGAAGGCGCTTTGTTGGGCGCGTTTTCGTCAGCCGCCGGGGTCGATTCGCCGTCGAATTCTTCTAGAAACGCGAACCGTTCCACTTCGGGCAGTTCAAGGTCAGTACCCAGAACGTCGCGGACGTCTTGGGCAATTTTGCGCATTTGAGCAAATTCTTCTTCGGTCGGCTTGGCGTAGAGCAGCGGTTCGCAGAATGGTTTGACGCCCAGTTTGACGGAGAGAAAGTCGTCTTCTCGCAATTTTTCGGCAAATTCTTTTGGTTCGAAGCGCAGGAGGGTCAGAAGCTGATCGTAGGGCAGCAGGGACCAGTTTTTTCGGACGATCGTGATGTAGAAACGACCAGGATCCCAGCTTGGCGCCTGGTATTCGGGCAGTCCGAGCGCCTGTGCAATCTCTTTCAGCTGTTCCGGTTCAGCGCCGACCGTTTCGGTCATGCGCTCGAGTTCCGTCAGGTTCCAGTTTCGCCACACGAACGCGGCTAATCTGCTTGGGAAATGGGGCGTCGGTTCGGCAGGGACGGCGCTGACCGCCGGCAGGACCGATAAATCTAGCGGCTCTTGCGCTCGCGCTTGCGAAAATAAAGGCAAGCACGCGACTATCGCCGCGACGAGGATTTTTATTCGAAAGTTCGTCATTGGGAGGCTCTCTTTTGGGTTGTTTCGGATCGCCAAACCGGGCGTTCTGCGCCGGCGTTTTGGCGGTTCAGGAAAATTGAACGGACACGCGGCTAATTATAACAGATTGCAAGCGAAGAAACAAATAAAAAAACGCGCGATCGACATTGGGTCTGATCGCGCGTTCAATTAGCATAAATCGAAACGACGGATTCTCGATTTAGAAGTCTCCGCCAAAGGGATCGTCTTCGTCAAGGAAACCGAAGGGGTCGTCGTCTTCTTCTTCGGCAGGTTCGGCAGGCGTTGCCGGGGTTGCGGGCGTGGCAGGCGCGGCGAAGGCGTCGTCTTCATCGTCAAAATCGCCGAAGGGGTCGTCGTCAGGATCGACGACGTCGAAGTCGTCTTCCACTTCTTCAACGACTGCGGGTTGTCGTCTTACCTCCGGCTTCGGCGCGTCGTCTGCAGATTCCGCCATAATGCGGTTGTAAATTTCCTGGCAGGATTCGCGATGTTTAATCGGCTCTTCAAGGAGCGTTTCATGGAGGCATTGAACGACGCCGTCTTTCGAAACGAGATAGATGCGGTCGTTTTCGCGATTGAAGACTTTATAGTCGACGAGCCCGACGTTCAGGACTTTATCGCGATTGCCGTTAGCGCGGTCGATAGAGACGACGCGCCCGAGCGTGTCGGCGACATAGAGCCGATTATCGGACGCGGCGATCATCTTGGCGACGTTTTTGGTGTTCCAGTTTTCGTACCCCGTCTCCACGTTGACGCTGAAGAAATCGCCCGATTCGGTCGGGATATAGACGCTTTTTCCGAACGCGGCGATTCTTTCGGAGACGCCTGTTCTCGTCAGGTAGGTCCAGCGCAGTTCGCCGGTAACGTCGTTCAAAGCGTAGACGTATCCGGATTCGGAACCGATAATGAACAAACCGCCCTGCCGATTTTCGGGCCTAACCGCCATATTTTGAATGGATAGATCTTGCGCCATGAAGAATGGGGAGGACTGAACGTCGTCGCGCGGAATCAAGACTTTGTTTCCGATCCGCGATTCGTTGACATAGGAGAAGTTCGGACGAACTTGGAATTTGACGTAAAGGCTAAACGGGTTGTTGGCGGCGTTGCGAACCATTTTGCCAAAGACTAGCCAACCATTGTTGGTCGACCAACCGATATAATCGTTTGAATAGGACTGGGTGCCGACAATAGGCGCGACCAGCGGAATGCCGAACGCCGCGCAGGGATAGGGACGGCGGTCGTCGAGGTCCTTGATGGCATAAGAGGATTTCGCGAGGTTGTCGCGCTGCTCTTGGAATTTCTGCGCCCAATATCCCGCGGCGTTTCCGAGCCCTTCAGATTGACTGACCATAGAATTGACCGTTGTAGAAAGCCTGTCGAACTCTTGGTCTTCCGGGAGGATCTGATAGGCGAGGACGCGTTCGGAGAAGCAGGGCACGTAGATTTCACGTTCGCTCATTGTCGGCGCCGCAGACGGGTTGCCGTAGAGACGAGTCTCTTCGAGTTTCTTGCCCGTAAAACGATCATAGACGATAAGGTTCGTGCCGCAAATCGCCGCGACCAACTTGCTGTTGACGGCTGGTTGGAGCAACAGCCCTGAGCCGACGTTGACGCTCCAAAGGGTGTTGCCCGTCTCGCCGTCGAACGCTTGGAGCCTTCCGCCGTCGGTCGTAACAAAGAGGACGCCGTCTTGGAACGTTGCGCTCGTAACCCATTCGCGTCCTTGGACCAAAGTCGTTTGCGCAAACCAGGCGCGAGTCAGACCGGCGGCGTTAGCGTCCGCCTCTGGAACGAGTTTGCCTGGCGCGGCGCCAAGAGCCGACGCGCACAACGCGCAGATAGACAGAAAGGCAAAACTAATCGCGAAATGTCGTTTCATTCGAAAAAACCTCTTTAAATATGCTTGGCCGCCGAGCGCCGACGCAATGCTGAAATCGGCGCGCCATGCGTATTTTATAAATCAATAACCGCAACGCCGCCGCGTGAAATCAGGCGGCTTGGCGCGTTCGAGCCGATCGTCTGCAGCTTTGCGTATCACGCATAACGCTGAAACGACTCTGACTCTATTCTTATATGATAATATGAAAGGCGCTTAATTGGAACTGTTCCGCGCCATTTTTTTCAGTTTTTTTTTATGTCTTGGGTACTTGAGCGGATTCTATCGGTTGAGACGGTTTCTACGGTTGGTGCATTTTGAAGCTTAAGACGGACGTTCTGTTTTTCAATATCTTGGTCTTTATTGAAAATCGTCTAAACCTCGCGATTGTGCGGGTCGCATGAGCTTGAATTACGCTATAAACCGTACAAACGACGGTAATAGAACTATCGGAAAAAAAGCGCCGGAGAAGTTTTTATTGCAATTTCCAAAAACAGGAGACGATTTTCTTACAAGGCGTTTCTTCTGGGAACGCTTTTTTAGAGCATCGAGGAAATTACTAACAGACGGACGCAGAGCCCTATGTATTCGAAACCAACCGGCGACGAAGGCCTTTACAACTTCCTAGCGACTAAGTCAGCGTTTGATCCTAATGAAACGCCCTTTGTTGGCAGCCTCCCCGAGACGCTTCGCGTTTTTCGGGGAACGGTAGGTTATGACCTTCGATTTATCCGCGCGTGTTCGTCTGAGATTACAACGCTGATGGACGAGCCTTTTGGCGTACGGCGCGCCGTCTTTAAGGTTGGAGACGAAGGGGTTAAAGTCTACGGCTTTTTGGTTCTCGAACGCGCTTCGGACGTTCTGCCGCAGCTCGATTGGGATTCCGCTTGTAAACTTGCGTCCTGTCTGGCGTCGAATCTAGGCGAGAATTACCGTTGGCGATTGGAAACGGAAATTTGCAAGGGCGCGTTGGCGGTCGCCGCCATTAGCCATATTGCGCCGAGCTCCTGCACGCGCTCTTCTTTTTCTCTTCGATTGCGCAGCATCCTACGCGCTGGCGCTTCGGCGCTCGGCGAATTTGACGCCGCCGCGCTCTACTTGCTGGACGACGAGACGACGAGCCTTTCTCCCCGGGCGCTCTGGGGCCTGCCCGACGAGCGCTTTCTTGAAGAGCCCCGATCGCTTCGGACGGCTCGCGCAGAAGTTGAAGCGCTTCTGGGGAACGCCGTCGTTGTTAATGAAGACTGTTTAGCGGAAGAGTGGAACGTCCCCGAGGATTTTGTCTGTTCGATCTGCGTTCCTGTTGTTTCGGATACGACGATCTTGGGGGTTATTTGGTGTTTTGCCAATAAAAAGCAAAGCGTAGGGCCTCGCGAGCTTGCAACGCTCAACTTAGTTTCCGGTCGAATCGTCGACGTTTTAGAAAAAGAAGCGCTCGTTCAGCGCGGACGCTGCATCGTTCGCGAGCCGGAAGACGACTTGGACGACGAGACGTTTTGGCGTTGAGTCTTTCCGAGCGCTTGACGATTTAGCCAATTCGATAATTTCAGGATGATAATGAGAAGGAACGGCGCGAGGCGTTTTGGGCTTCGCGCCTTTGTTTTTGGTTCTTCTCGTCGATATTCGCCCGTCCGAGGCGCGTCTTTTTCACATAAGCGTTCTACCGTCAATTCTTGCGGACGTTTCCTATTTTGAGCGGGTTTTATTGAAAAAAACTGGCGAAAAACGACCGTCCCCCTTGCGATATAGAACGCGTCGATTATAATAACGACTCATATAACCGACCTAGCGAATCTGCCCTCGACTCAAACCAAGCGAACAGTTTGAGCGCTGCAATTGGGGCGGAAGGGCTGGGCGCCTAATAGCGTTCGCGCAATGTAGGCGTATATAGAATAACAACTGATAGAGAATTTTGGTAGAATTATGTCCAAACCTCCGGCATTCAAAAAAAGTCGTATCAATCGCAGACGTTCCAAGACTAAGATCGCCAGCAAGAAACGCGATCCGTTGATGGTTGACGGCGAACGTCCACGCCCGATGTATGTCGATTACAAAGACGTCGAGCTTCTCAAGAAGCTCACCAGCCGCCAAGGCAAGATCATCAGCCGCCGCAAGACCGGTTGCTCCGCGGTCAGCCAACACGCTGTCGCCGCGGCCGTCAAACGCGCTCGTTTCATGGCGTTGATGCCGTACGTTGGCGACTGAGCCGCCACAGGCCCCTTGGCGTTGCGGAGCGGCGTTCGTCCAGTTCTGTAGCGCGAACAGATAGCCGCTCGATACTACAGGTTTTGTGCATTATCGCGTTTCACAACGACGCGTTAAGACGCAAAACCTTTGTTTATTTTAACGCCGGCAGAGAACCGGCGTCATTGGAAATGTTTCATGCTTTTCAGCATGAGGCATATTGCTCTTTGAGGCGTTGGCAGTGTGCGAATATATGACACAAATGGCTAGTGAAAAAGCGGACGTTTTAATCGAAGCGATGAGATGGATTCGCGAGCATCGCGGCAAGATAACCGTCGTCAAGTTGGGCGGGAGTCTTATGGAAGACGAGGTCGCGATGATGCATCTCATGACCGACCTTATCTTCATGGAGACGGTCGGGATGAAGCCTGTCGTTGTTCACGGCGGGGGCGCGGCGATTACTCAAGCCATGACAGAGGCGGGAATCGCTCCTCAGTTTGTCCAAGGCCGCCGTTATACGGACGACGCCACGTTGGAGGTCGTGCGGGAGGTTCTTGCGAAGCGCATCGCGGAGAATCTTGTCAAGGAGCTTGAGTTTTTCGGCGGTTCAGCCGTTGCGCTTTCCGAGCCGCTCGGCACAAACGTTTTGTACGGTCAGAAAGCGACGGTAATCGACGATTCGGGGGCCGAGGTCGATCTTGGCTGGGTAGGCGAAGTTACTCGCGTCGACGTCGAAACGATCCTCAATTACTGCAACAAAGGGGTCATACCGGTTATTCCGTCTTATACGCTCATTGACGACGGAGGCTGCCAAGGCTTGAACGTCAACGCGGACGTCGCAGCCACGGAGGTTGCCAAGCAGCTGAAGGCGAACAAGTTGGTCTTCGTCAGCGAAGTCAACGGGGTCCGCACCGACCCGAACGACCCCGCGTCGATGATTAATTCGCTCACCGCGGAAGAAACGCGCAAGCTGCTCGCTTCCGGCGCGATCGTCGGCGGCATGATCCCGAAGATTCAGTCCTGTTTGAAGACGATCGAACGGGGCGTCGAAAAGATCCACATCATTAACGGCAGGCTCCGGCACGCGATTCTATTAGAAATTTTCACGAGTCAGGGCGTCGGTACGGAAATCGTCGATCAACGCGCTCAATGAGCGTTTCGATTCTCTCGTTTTTGCCGAGAGAGTCGACCAGTCAGCAAGAGTCCATGAGGGACGTCGCTCAGCGACGCTAAAAGAAAATGGCTAGAAGTTCTCAGGAGATTATTTCGCTTTTCGACCAGTATGTAATCCCGAATTACACGCGTTATCCGGTCGCACTTGTCCGGGGCGACGGACCGTTCGTTTGGGACGCGGAAGGCGTTCGTTACATCGACTTCTTCCCCGGCTGGGGCTGCAATATGTTCGGCCATTGTCCGAAACCGGTCGTTAAAGCGCTTCAAGAGCAAGTGGAACGTCTTTTGCACGTTCCGAACACGTGGTATATGGAAGAGCAGGGCCTTTGGGCCAAGATGTTGTCGGAACGCAGTTTTGGCGGCAAAGCGTTCTTCTGCAATTCCGGCGCTGAAGCGAACGAAGCGGCGATCAAGTTGACGCGTCTTCATACCCCGAAAGGCAAGTATAAGATCATCACGTTCTACAACGCGTTCCACGGCCGCACGATGGCGACGGTAACGGCGACGGCTCAGCAGAAGTACCACGAAGGGCTTGAGCCGCTGCTTCCTGGTTTTGTCTACTGCAACTACGGAGATTTAGCGGGCGTAGAAGCTGCGATCGACGACGAAACAGCCGGTATCATGCTCGAGCCGATCCAAGGCGAAGGCGGGGTCAATATTCCGTCGCTTGAATTTCTTCAAGGTCTTCGCGCGCTTTGCGACAAACACGGTCTCGTTTTAGTCTTTGACGAAGTGCAGACGGGCTGCGGTCGTACCGGCGAGTGGTTCGCGTATCAATATTTCAACGTCGTTCCGGACGTCATGACGTTGGCGAAGACGCTTTGCAGCGGGGTCGCGGCGGGCGCTATGCTGTGCAGGCAAGAGCTTGCGCCGAGCCTCCGCAAGGGCATGCACGCCTCCACCTTTGGCGGCAATCCGATCGCGGCGTCGGCTGGTATTGCGACAATCAAGATGGTCGAGGACGAAGGGCTGCTCGACCGCGCAAAAGAGATCGGAAAGCGCGCTAAAGAACGTATGACGAAATGGGCGGCCGAGATGGATATTATCCAGAACGTCCGCGGCGTTGGCGCTATGATCGGTCTCGAACTTAAAATAGACGGCTCCTGCTTCGTTCAACGGTGCATGGAAGATCATTTGCTTATCAATTGCACGCACGGCAACGTCATTCGATTGCTGCCTGCGGTCAATACCCCGTTCGAGGTCTTTGACGAGGGTCTGGATATCCTCGAAGCCGCCTTGAAGAAAGGAGCGTGATAGATGAAACCTTTACGCCACTTTTTAACCCTTGCCGACGTCGACGTCGACGAGTTGAAATTAATCCTTGCTCGCGCTGAAGAAATCAAAGCGGACTTTAAGAAAGGCGCGCGGGTCCAGCGCCTTGAAGGCAAAATCCTCGGCATGATCTTCGAAAAGATGTCGCTTCGTACGCGCGTCAGTTTCGAAGCTGGGATGACGCACCTTGGCGGCAGCTCGATGCTCCTCGAAGAGAAGCATATTGGACTAGGCACGCGCGAATCGGTCCCGGACGTTTCCCGCGTCTTGAGCTCGATGGTCGACTGCATTACTTTTCGCGCGTACAAACACGAAACGGTTCAAGAGTTCGCGAAGTATTCGTCCGTTCCAGTTATCAACGCGCTTACGGACAAGGCGCACCCTTGCCAAGCGCTTGCGGATATGTTCACCGTCAAAGAGGAGTTCGGTTCTTTTAACGACGTCCAAATCACGTGGGTTGGCGATTCGAACAACGTCGCGGCGAGTTTGATTGAGACGTGCGCGATGCTCGGCTGCAAGATCGTTATTTCGTCTCCGAAAGGTTATCAGTTCAGCGCGCAAGAGCTCGCCGAGTTGACGGCGCAGCGTCAACCTGGGTTTGAACTTGAGTTGATCGACGACCCTAAAGAAGCGGTACTCGACGCTCGCGTCGTCTACACCGACGTTTGGGTCAGCATGGGGGACGAGAAGGAAGAAGGGGAACGCGTTGCGACGTTCAAGCCGTATCAGGTGAACGCAGAGCTCATGAGCTTGGCGCGCCCGGACGCGATTTTCCTGCACTGCCTCCCCGCTCGGCGCGGTCTTGAAGTTACGGACGAGGTGATAGATTCTCCTCAGAGCCGCGTTATCGAAGAGGCTGCGAATCGTATGCACGCCCAAAAGGGCTTGCTCGTTTGGCTCTTTGAAGGTTGATATTTGAATTCACGGAAGAGTCGGGTCGAGCTCGACTCTTTGCGGCGTCGCGGCGCGCCTTGTTAACGTTTCTCGTTGGCGCCGCGCGACAGTATTTTCCGTTCTGCGGAACGTTTGCGTAACAGCGTAATAATGAGGTCGTTATGTACATTTCTCTAGACTGGATTTCTGATTTCGTCGATATTTCGGACGTCGATCCGCAGGTCGTTGCGGACAAGCTGACGATGGCGACGGCGGAAGTCGAAAGCATATCAACAATTACGCGTTACGTCGACGGCGTCGTTGTCGGCGAGATTATTTCCGCGCAGCCTTTTGAGACTCCCGACGGCAAGACGCGCGCGCTCTGCGAGGTGAACTGCGGCGCTAAGACGTATACGACGGTCTGCGGCGCTAAGAACGCGCGCGTCGGCTTGAAAGCGCCCTTTGCGCCCGCCGGAACGGCGCTTGGCGCTAAAGTAATTGAGAAATCGGAAGTTTACGGTCATGCGAGCGAAGGTATTTTGTGCAGCGCCGGCGAACTTGGCATGAGCTCTTGGCACGAAATTCTCCTTGAATGCCCCGCAGACACGCCGGTTGGCGCGACCCTTTCCGACTATATCCCCGCGACCGACGTGCTCGTTGAAATTGATAATAAGAGCCTGACGCACCGCCCCGACCTCTGGGGGCACTACGGCTTCGCGCGCGAACTTGCGGCGATCTTCCATCGCGAACTCAAGCCCTATCCGCTTCACGACGTCGATCAGTACGACGATCTTCCTCGGTTCCCGGTTGCGATCGAGGACGAGAACTGCGTCTGCTATTCTGGTATCGTCTTCAAGATCGAGGAGAACTTGACGAGCGTTCCTTCGCCCCTTAAGATGCAGCGCCGTCTGCACGCGCTTGGGCAAAAGACGATCGATCTGCTCGTCGACTTAACGAACTACGTCAGCTTGGAACTCGGTCAGCCGACGCACGCGTTTGACGCCGATCTCGTTTCGAATATCCGGGTCGCTCCGATGGGCAAAGAAGGCGTTTTCAAAACGCTTGACGGCGTCGAGCGCAAGATGATTCCGGAAGACATGATGATCTGCGACGGCGATAAACCTGTCGCGGTCGCTGGCGTTATGGGCGGTCTTGAAACGGAAATTACCGGAACGACGACGCGGGTCGTGCTCGAGTCGGCCAACTTTCGCTCCGAACGGATTCGTAAGACGGCAGGGCGGCTCAATCTTCGCACGGACGCCTCGCAGCGTTACGAGAAGTCGCAGCCGCCGGCGAACACGAAGGTCGGCGCGGAACGCATTTTGAAGCTGCTCGAAGAGTCGGGAACCCCTTTCAAGGTCGAGACGAGCTTCTCTCTTGCTGGCGATCTTCATGACGAAACGCGCTATATTGAACTTGCGCCGGGCCGTATGAACACTTTAGTCGGAGTTGATTTTCCGGAAGATAAGACGCTGGAAATCCTTCGCTCCATTCAATTTGAGGCGGAGTTCCTCGAGGACGGGACCCTTCGCGTCGGCGTTCCTCCTTTCCGCAGCAAAAAAGATATTTCGATCGAAGAAGATATCGTCGAAGAAGTTACCCGTATTTTCGGGTTCGACAATATCGAGCCCGTCTTGCCGACGGCGCCGGTCGAGCCGCTCTTTGTAGAAGAATACATTAGGCTGGAACATCGTATGCGCCGTATGTTGGCCGCCGGTTACGGGTTCCTCGAGATCCATAACTACGGCTGGTTCAACGACAACTGGATCGCCAAACTCGGATTCGATCCGGGCGCAACCCTTGAGCTCCTGAATCCGGTCGCTCCCTACGAGGCGAGGATGCGCACGACGCTCATCCCGAATATGCTCGCGCTTGTCGGCAAGAATCGAGCGTCGCACGACACGTTCCGGATCTTCGAGCTCGGACGCGTTTATTTCCTCAAAGGAGCGGTCGACGACCAACGCAAGCCGATCGACAGCGCGGAGAAGTGTCGAGAAGAACGCCGTCTGGCAGGCGTGAGTTTCGTCCAATCGGGCGTCTCGTTGGAAGATCATTATCTTGAGATTAAAGCGGCGCTCGAAGACGTCGCTAAAATTCATACGCAAGGTTCCTCGGAACTGAAATTCGTTGCGACGAAAGAAAATAAGACGCCTTGGCAAAAGGTTGATTACTCGGTCGAGATTTTCAGCGACGGCGTCAACATCGGGGCGCTTGGCGTTCTCGACAAACAAACGCTCGCGGTCGTTTCTCCGGAAGGGGGTCAAGTCGTCTGGTTCGAAATTGAGCTCGATAAGTTCCCCGGCTCGCTTTACCCGACGTACAGTTTCGTCGAACCGTTGAAGTTCCCCGGCTCTTGGCAAGATTTCTCGCTCGTTTGGCCGCTGGCGTCAGGCTACGAAGGTCTGGCGGCGAAACTTGACGAATTCACGCATCCGCTTCTTCTTAAACGCTCCTTCGTCACCTCCTATAAGGGCAAGGGGATGGAAAAAGGGATGGGCAGCTTTTCGTTCCGTTATGAAATTGGCGCGCCCGACCATACGCTTTCCGGCGAGGAAATTGAAGACTTCCACGAGAAGTTCCTCGAGTTCCTTAAGGCGAATGAAATAGCGCTTCGCTGAGTCGCTGAGCTTGCTTTGAGCGCGTAAAATAAAGACGCGGACGATTTCCGAATTTGGAAGCCGTCCGCTTTTTTAGCGCCTGACGAGAAAGGAACCGTCGCGCCGCGCCTTGGGAGACGCGCTAGCGCGGGTAGGTCAGAGCGCGTTCTGCGCGTTCGATAACGTCGTTGATCGAAAAGGCGGTACTGCCGGCGTCGAGCGTTTCGTTCGTGCTAATCCACCCGTCGACTTTTTTCTGCGCGGCGAGCACGGCGCTGTGTTTTCTGCCGCCAAAGTACTGGCCGATTTCTGCGAGCGTGAAGCGCGTGTGTTTGCGCGCGAGCCACATGGCGACAGCGCGAGGGTCGGCGCATCGTTTTGCGCGGGACGACGATTTCAGCGCGTTCGACTCGAGCCCGAAGATTTCTAGGACGACGCGTTCGACGTCCTCTAATTTGACGTTCCGAACATTTGCGGCGGCAAGGTCGGCGAGCGCGTCGTGAGCGAGTTCCAAGGTGATCGGCATACCGGTCGTGAGTTGGGCCGCTAAGAGCCGATTGAGGGCTCCGGAGAGTTGACGCGCATGGGTGGCGAAGCGCGAGACCACGTATCGACAGACGTCTTCTCCGACGATCATGTTCCTTTCGAGCGCCATTTGCCGCAATATTCTCGCAAGCGTTTCTCTTTCGGGGTTGTCAATTTTGCAGACGACGCCGCTTTCGATACGGGTCGTCAGTTCCCCTCTCAGCTTCGACAGCTCGTTCAAGGGCCGATTCGCAGAAAAGACCATCTGAACGCGTCTTGCGCGTAAGAAGTCGACGACGTTCAGCAGCTCCGTCTGGGTCGACGTCTTTCCTTCGAGGAAATGGACGTCGTCGAGCGCGAATAGGGAGATGTTTCTGAATCGTTCTCGAAACGCGCCCCCTCCGCGAAGGCTCTGAATGAACGCGGACGTGAACTGTTCGGACGTCATATAAAGGGGCGGCTTCACATTGGGCAGGCGCGTGTATGCGTCGCAGATCCCTTCGAGGAGATGCGTTTTGCCGACGCTGGTCGGACCGCAAATGAAGATCGGGCTCATCGCTCCGGGCTCGGTGATAGCGACGTCGGCGACGCGGCGCGCCAATCTGTTCGAGAAGCCTTCAATGAACGTGTTCAACGACGCGAATCTTACGGCGCGGTCTTCGGCTCGGACTCGGGCGGGTTCTTTCGGACGCGTTACGACGTTGAACCCCCTTTCGTCGCGCAAGACGCCTTCGTCGTCGTCCGCGGCGACAATTGAAAGGAGGTCGCGCTTCGGCTCGGCCGGTTTGCGCGTCGTCGAGCCTTTAGGTCGTCCGCGGCGCTTGGGTTCAGGGGGCTGGTATTCCGGCTCTTGCGTTGTCGGCGCAACGTTGAATTGGAACGCCGAGGGACGCGGCGGCGCCGTTTCTTTTTGTTCGTTGACGCCGAAATCGCCGACCGCCCACGCGACGCGCTCGGATTCGGACAGATCGACGCCGCCCGGCGCAGCGTAAAGGGACTCAGGCGCGCTGAGGCTATGACGCCGCTGCGCCGTTTGATAAACGTCGAAAAGGGAAGGCGGCGCGGCGTCCGAAGGGGTGGAAATTGCAGTTGGATAAAGAGGGGGCTGCTGGACGTTCGTCGGTTCCGGTTCGGGTTTTTTTCGAGGTCTTCCGCGTTTGCGCTTCGGGGGTTCCTGGACGGGCTCGGCATAAGGAACGCTGGACCACTCCGGAACGCGCCGCTCGGCGTTTAGAACGTCCGCGGTTGTCGAGGGGAGATTGAAGAGCGCGTCTTGCGGCGGCTCGGCGTCGACGGTGATAGCGCTCTGGACAGGGCGTTCCGTCGTCGCAGGCGGATTTTTCCGGGGTCTTCCGCGCTTGCGCTTTGGGGGCTCGGGAGTTGAAACGGCTTGAACTAGAAGCGGAGAATCGTACGGCGCGTTGCTGAGGGCAGGCGAGGAAACCTGCGCGACAGGTTGACGCGTCAGCGCAGAAGGGGTGGAAATGGACGCAGAAGAACCTACGGACTCTTTGAGCGAGACTTTTACTTTAATCTCTGCGGCAAAGAGCTCGACGCCAATCTTTTCGAAAGTATGAACGTATCCGGATCCGACAATCCAGTCGGCGATAAAAGGCTCGTCGACTTCGACGGTCAACACATCGCCTTCGAAGAGGAACCTAACGCCGGCGGCAAACCATAATTGGTATCTATTGTCGCCAATATCCTTGCGTAACGCCTCTCGAAAAAGGTTTTCAAGATCCGCTTGTTGTCTTCTGACCATTGAGTAACGTCAATCCTAGGGGAGGAATGATTTCTGGCGCGTTGTGGATTAGTTGTTAATAAGACGTCGTTAACTTTGTGCCAAAAGCTCAAAGCGCAGACGGATAATCGACAAACGCCATGCGAGCGTTTGGATGGAAAGGGAGCCGAAAGATTGCGCCGAAGCCGCGTATTCTCCTATTTTTGACGCTTTTGCGCGTTGTTCCGATTTTGCTAAATTTTGCGAGGCAAAAAGATAGCGCGTCGAGATCGCGGCTCTTTCCATTTTTTCGCTCAACGAACCTCATTCTACAATTCCATGTTCGTTTGTCAAATAAATCTTTTGGTCGGTCTATCCTTTTTGTATACATTTTTAACCGGGATAACCGTAATTACCCGAGCGAAAAAGCAACTTTCTATGAAAAAATTTTATTTTTGTACTAAAGTTTTACAAATGAGGCACAAGTTTTCAACCTGTTTTAAGCCCTTAAAAAAGCCGGCAATCGGGCAAAAAGCGTCTCTTCTTTGCCGATTCCCGGCGTTGAACTTTGCTTGGCGTCTAGCGCTGCATCAGGGGAGCGCTCTCGGACAAAGGTAATATCCCCTTGGAACGGAGACTGTATTGACGACTTTGTCGAGAGGATCGTCTTTAACTGTTTTAGGCATAAGTTCGTCAAAAAGGCCTTTTTCTTCTTCGTAACGAACGACATGGACGTTCGAGTCAGAGAGACCGGTCATTTCGATCGCGGCGGCAACAGCGTCGTCTAGGAACCCGATTTCATCGATGAGGTACAGTTCCTTTGCTTCTTTTGCGGAGTAGATTCGGCCGTCCGCTAATTGACGCAGTTCCGCTTCGCGCTGCGCTTTGAGAACGAGCTGGTCTTCGTGCGCGTCTTCTTCTGCGCCTTCCTCTTGAACGAGCGTTTCTCCTTCAGGAGCGTCTTGTTCGGCGTGCGCCGTTTCATCAGAAGCAGGTTCGGCAGTTTGTTCTTCGTCGGGCGCGTCAGCCTCTTGAGAGGGTTCTTCCTGGACCGGTTCTTCGGAGTCGGCTGTTTTGTCAATAGTTTTGACTCTGACGCCGGCGAGTTTTTCGTGTGTTGGTCTGGTTATTTCAACGTCTTCTTCGGCGCGATAATATGCGCGTCCGCTCATAATGACGTCGAGGAATTGCTCGTAGCTTTCGTCGACGCTCTTTTGCCAGATCGCCGTTTCTTCGGGCGTGGGTTCTTTCATAAAATCGCCCATGCCTTTCATTGCGCCGCTCGTAATCGCGTTGGAACGGACGCCGATTTTTTTGCAGAGTTCCGCCGCGTTATACATCGGAATGATAACGCCGATGGAGCCGGTCATGGTCGAGCGTTCGGCGAAGATTTTGTCGGCGGCGGTGGAGACGTAATAGCCGCCGCTCGCAGCAAGGTCGCCCATGCTGACGACGACAGGTATTTCAAGGTCCGCCTTGAGCTTTTTCAGGAGATGCAGATAATAATCGCTTCCGGCGATCGTGCCGCCCGGGGAGTTGACGCGCAAGACGACCGCGCGAACGCGATTATCCTCTCGAATAGCGTTAATCGCTTTGGGGATGAACCCCGTTTCGTCCGTTTGAATGATTCCTTCGATCGGCAGAATCACGATTTTTCCGGCGCTGCGTTCGTTTCCTTTAATTGTTGTTTCGGTAACCTCGTAATTTGCGGAACTGGGCTGGCTCAGCGCTGTTGCTAAGACGCCAATGGCTCCGAAAAAGAGCGAGAAGGAAAGGACGCAGAAAAGCGTAACGCCAACGATCGTCGCGGCGAGGTCCTTCAGGACGATTTGCCAGAATCTTGGCGGCTGGGGACGGAATGGAGGTCGAAAAGGCGGTTGATTTGGTTTGTTATGAGGAATATTAGGCCCGTGAGGGGGGGTAGGGGCGTTGGGACTGTTGGGAACGTTTGGATTTTCGGAATTGTTGGGGTCGTTGGGATAGTTCATTGCCATGCGCTTCTATTATTGAAAACGTGAGGGCGTTCCTGGAAACTGACTGCGCGTTTTCCAGGAACGCTTGCTCGTTAAAGAGGAGAAAAGCACGCGCGCTCAGTCGCGAGAGATCTCGAAACCTTTGCGCTGTTCGCGCGCCCAGAACGAGGCGGCGAGTTCGTCGCCAACGATTCTTTCGGCGTTGACGTCCCACTGGATTTCGCGATTGAGCCGCGCCGCGACGGAGCAGAGGTGGCAGCAGTGCATCGCTTGGACGTGGGACCAGACGTCGGAAACCGGCTTGCCGCCTTCGCGGATGCAGCGGATGAAGTTTACTTTGTGATCTTCGAACGGCTTGCCGTTGTAGAGCGCGTCGAAATCTTCTTGGGAGAACGCGTCGGGCGGAAGTTCTTCAATAACCTTTCCCTTGCATCGTCCTCGGCTGACGTGCATACGTCCGTTGGTTCCTTCAAAGAGAATGCCGTTTCCGTCGGGCGAACTGCTGACGACGTGCATTTCGCAGCCGTTAGTGAGCTTCAAGACGATATCAAATTCGTGGCTTGTGTTGTAGCGGTTGTCAACGGTCGGGTACCCGTCTTCGAAGGGGACGGGGTGCTTGGCGTTTGTTCCGTCGACGCTTGTCGGGCCCGTCCCGAATTTATCGAGCCCCATCGCCCAAAGAGCGCAGTCGATGTGGTGCGCGCCCCAGTCGGTGAATTTACCGCCGGAATATTCGTACCACCAGCGGAATTCGTAGTGGCAGCGCGTGCGTCCGAACCGATTGTCGTTGTTGTTGGAGCCGAGGAAATCGCCGTCGCCGAGGAAATCGGTATAGGGCGCTTGACCGAGGTATGTGTCCCAATCGAAATTGGCGGGCGGATCCATTTTCGGTATGTCTTCATTGCAGACGGGCGAGCCGCCGATGTCGCAGACTACCTTGGTAATATCGCCAAGCATCCCGGCGCGAACGATGAGGGTCGCGAGCGCGAATTGATCGCGCTGCGAACGTTGCTGCGTGCCGACTTGGAAGATCTTGCCGTATTTTTCGACGGCGTTCCGAATGATTAGGTTCTCTTCGAGGGTCAGGGTCAGCGGCTTCTGGCAGAAGACGTGCTTGCCCGCTTGAAGCGCTTCGACCGCGATTTTGACGTGCCAGTGGTCTGGCGTAACGATCGAAACGACGTCGATATCGTCTCGTTCAAGGACGCGGCGGTAGTCTTTGTAGGTATCGGGCTGAATCACTTGCCCTTGCTCGTCCTTTTTGCCGATTCCGGAATTGATTGTACGAGCGAGTCCGTAGTCTTCGTCAAGGTCGCAGAGCGCGACGATATCGCATTGCCAATTGAATCCGTGCGCGTCGCCTCGGCCCATGCTGCCGACGCCGATGCAACCCATGCGGAGACGGTCGCTTGGGTCTTGCGCCCAGACGGGCTTGATAATTTGAGACGTCGGGAAGACGGTCGCGGCGGCGGCGAGCGCGGACGATTTCAAAAAGGCGCGTCTATTAAGCGTAGTCGTCATAGAACAGTCCTCTAATAAAAACAATACTTTAGGAATAGTCGATTCAAAACGAGCAGGGGGACCTGCGCGACCGGCTCAAACTTTAAAATCGACAGTTTGGGTAAAATCTACCGTCCTTGATTATACAGAATTTTCACACTATCCGTCAACTGTTTTTCACATTTTCAATAAGAGTTAATAAAAACATTGTGCTTTTTACCGGTTTTGTCGGTTATGCGCGGCGTTCTTCTTTTTGGGGTATTGCTAGAAGTACAGGGATCGTTAAAAAACTTGCGTCCTTCTTCTTGTGTCTTCAGAAGAAAAAAGAAAATTTTAGAGACGTCCCCTTGAAGAAGAGGAATTTCGAATTACAATTCTAGATTGACGTCTTATGCGTTTTATATCCGACTCCGTCGTCGCGCGCGTTGCGCGACTCGTCGAGTCGGCTTTATACCGGCATAGAGCGTGTTTTTCGTATGCGTCGCTTGACGAGCGCGCAAGGCTGTCCCGACGGGAATCGGGCGCCGCGAAAGGCATACGCCGGATATAAACCTTTATTGAGGCTGAAAGCGCGCGCGAGTGATGAGCGCGGCGTGCAGTTCCCCTCCTAAAGTTGACGACGCGGCGTCTTTCAGAGCGTCGGAAACGAATAGGTTTCCGTAAAATCCGAGCTTTGAGCGTCGTTGAGACGCGAAGTTCACTTTACGACGTTTCCCCCATAAGGTAAGAAATAGGAATTGTCATGTCTCGAGTTTGTGAAATTTGCCACAAAGGCCCAATCTTTGGTAATCACGTTACGACTCGCGGTCGCGCGAAGCGCCTGAAGGGCGTTGGTACGAAAGTTACCGGTATCGCTCGTCGTACCTTCAAGCCGAACCTTCAACGGGTCCGCGTTACTCTTCCGAACGGCGGTACCAAAGTCATGCGCGTCTGCACCCAGTGCCTGCGCTGCGACGCCGTTGTCAAACGCGTCGCCCAAAAGCCGTTCCAATTCAAAACCCCTGCTAACTGAGATTGCGTTAGCGTTCGGGTTTCAGAACGCATCATTTAAAAAAAGCGAAGACAGCCGATTTTTTGCGTCTTCGCTTTTTTTGTTTCTTGGTTGGAGAGGAAACTCTCTGAACAGACGGTTGCGGAGATTTATTTCTGAAATTTTTTTGAATCGGCTCTTGCGTTGTTGAAAACTGCGTTGCGTTTTTGAACAGAACTTTGCTTTTCCATACTGGACGGTTCAGAAATATCGGAGCCTAATCTTTGCCGGAATGATTTAGACTGCAATATGAATTGGAAGAATTGAACTAGCCGAGCCTCGTTGAGAGGCTCGAAGAAGTAATTTTATTTAGCCGCCGGAAGGGAGAAGCGTTTCTCGATTCCGGCGGGACAGTCTAATTTTAGATTAGCGCCTTCGGTTCAATCTAAGTCGGCGTTTTTCATGACGGGCGCCCAAATCAAGTTGGGATTGAGCTTCGCAGCCGCGTCAAACGCTTGCGCCGCTCCGTCGCGATCGCCTTTTAGCCTGGCGGCTAACCCCTGTTGGAAGAAAGAATTAGCGCTTCTTTGCGCGCTCGTTCCCTCTTCGCCGAATTTCGAGAACTCGTCGATCGTCGGGGTCCTTGCCGCTTCGTCGGCGACCTGTTTTGCAAATTCGTCGCTCAGTTTCGCGGCTTCGTCGTCTTTTCCGAGTTTTCTCATGCCTAAGACGCGGTAGTAAGTCGGCTCGGAGCGTAGCGAATTCGGCGCGTTTTTCGGGTCGGCGCACGCTTCGTACGCTTGTCTTGCGGCGTCTTCGTCGCCTTGTTTGTCAAACGCGAGCGCGATTAAGTAGTAGATTTTGGCGTTTTGTCCTCCTCCGATCGGCGGCGCGGCTTCGAAGTTTTTCGGATAGGTCGCGGCTTTTTGGAAGTCGTCGACGGCTCCGGCGTAATCTTTTTCTTCGAGCCGCTTCATACCGCGCAGGAGGGCGGCGTCAACGAAGAGCGAATGGACGTCGCGCCCGCCTTCCCAGACGTGGAAGTGGCGATTCGCCAAGACGTCGAGCGATTTGTCGTAATTGCCTGCAGCGTTGTACAGCTCGACGAGTCGGGCGACGCAGTCGTCATATTGGAAGACGGCGTCGGCGTACGGCTCCATGTCGGCGAGCCGTTCGGCGGCGGTGCGGCCCGCGCTCGCGGCGAGTTGGTCGTATTCGTAGATGAAGCGCGGGTCGTCTGGAATCAGCGCCAACGCGGTTCGGTATGCGTCGAGCGCGGCGTCGTAATTGCGTTTTTGTCCTTCGGCGAACCCGATATTTCTCCAGACACGTCCAAAATTCGGGCGCAGCCTCGCTGATTCTCGCCATTGCTCGAGCGCTTCTTCTTTGTCGTTGAAGTAATAGAGGAGCATCCCGTATTCGTATCGCGCTTGCGGGTCGTTCGGAACGACGTCAAGAACTGCGTCGAAGAGGGCGCGTTCCTCAGTTCGGAAAGCGAAAACATATTCGTTCGAAAGGGTCGCTGCGCGTTGAAACGCTTCTTGCGCCATGCCGCGGTTGCCGGTCTTATTGAGGAGCGCCCAGCCTTTGTAGTACCAAATCGTCGAGATGTTCGCAAAGGGTTTGCCGAAATCGAGCGCGGCGTCAAGCAGAGACGACGCTTCGTCCCACGCGCCGCGATTGGCGTATTCGACGACCGTTTCGAGCAGTTCCTGTTGACGTATCGTCGCGGAATCCGGACGATCGTTGACGACGCCGCGCGACTTTTCGACTTCTGCAAACGCTTTTTCGGGCTCTCCGTTCAGGAACCCGAGTTCGAGCGCCGCGGCGTAGTCGAGCGGATTGCGCATGACGGCGCTTTCGAGCAGTTCCTTGGCGACGTTTTTGTCGACGTCGGCGGTCTGATAGAGCCGATTGCCTGCGACGAGCCGCGTTTGGTCCTCTGCGGCGGAACCTGACTCGAGGATTTTGCGAATAGTCCACGCCTTAAAGACGATTGCTTTGGCGTCGTCGGTATTGACGGCGAGGGACCGGTCGATCAGCTCGAGCGCTTCGGCGTACTTGGCTTGTTTAGCGGCAAGTTCGGCGAGTTGGTAGAACGCGGCGGCTTGATAACCGGTCGTCCACGCGGCTTTCCAGAACTGGTCTTCGGCGTCTTGGTCGTGGCCGAGTCCGCGATAGGCGAGCGCGAGATAGTAGTGCGGCTCGCCGTCTTTGACGCGCGTGTATCCTTTTTCGAGCCGTTGGAGCGCCGTTTCAAGATATTCTGCGGCTTGGGCGAATTTCCCTTCGCGCAGTACTCTGACGCCGACGGCGGTGTTGACGCGCGCGTCGCCGGGATCTCTGGCGAGCGCCTCGTTGTAGAATTCCATCGGGTCGCGTTGACCGTTGTGGAACTGTTCGAGCCGGAGGCCCGCTAGGTAGAGTTCTTCGTTCGTTTTGTAGTCTTTTGGATCGCCGAACGGGGCGACAGGTTCAGGCAAATCTTCTTCTTCGAGGACGACGGGCGTGTAGGCGATCAGTTCGTCGCCGTCGGCGTCCTTGACGGAGAAGGTGAATTCCGAGTCGGCGCGTTTGGCGTCGTCTTCGCTCAGAGCGACGTCAGCGACAAAGGAGTTTCCGGGCGCGACGTCGACGATTTGGGACCAGATTTCTCCGTCGCCCGCGGAGAGAGTAAGGCGCGCCTGGGAATAGGCTTCGGTCGGGCTGAACCCGAGGAAGAATTCGGAATCGGAGGTTCGTTCCAGGTTGACGGCGCCGTTTAGGTTGGCGTTTTTGACGTGTTTGATCTTGGAGATTGGGAACCAGTAGTGCTTGTAGCGCCTCGTTTCGTTGGGACCGATCCAGCTGTAATCGGGCTGGTTGTCGGACCAGCCGCCGACCATGAGTTCAAGGTAAGGTCCGTCGTCGTCAGTGAGCGCTTCGTCCCACACTTGGGCGCGAGGATGATTGCCCCACAAGAAGAATTTCTTGCCCCCGACGACGTGCCGATTCCCGACGTGGGTCGTTCCGGCGTCGGCGCCGAAGTCGTAGCCCGCGAGGAAATCAGACTCGAAATCCCACGCAAAGACGGAGCGCGAATGTTGATTGTGGTTCGTCCACATACTGATATCGACGCCGTTGTCGATCGGCCAGCGGTTGAAATCGATTTTGGAATGGCCCGTCCCGAATTGAACGCTTGGCGCGAAGATTACTTGATAATCGTCGTTACAATGAACGGAAACGTTCGCCCAGCTGAGGATCGACTGCGCGAACGGCGAGCGGTTCTCGACGGTAATTTCCGCTTCGACAAGGGATTTGCCCGGGTAGAGTTTGAGCGCGGCGTTCCAGCGCATACGGTGTCGAATTTCGGTCTCGCCGACGTAGACGACTTTCGAGCCGTCTTCATTTTCGCCGGTCGCCCAGTCGATCGACATGAGGGAGGAGGGGCGGTGGTGGTGCGGCACGTTCCATTCGACGCCGCCGGAGATCCACGCGCCAAGCATCCCGATGAGCGCGGGCTTCACGACGTGTTGCCGGTAGAAAAATTCGTAGCCGCTCGTTTTGTCGGTCGCTTGGAAGATACGGCCCCCTAAGTCGGGCGCAATTCCTAATTTGACATATTCGTTTTCGAGGTAGAGCAGTCGGTAGAGTTCGTCTTGTTTTTCATTGCTCAGGATATCGCGCATTGCGTACGGGTAGACGTGCCCTTGCGCTCCTTGATAGACGCGGCCGGTGTAGAAAATGGGATTTTTGTCGGCGAGTCCGAAGGGGTAGGTCGGAACCGCTTCAATTTTTTCGGCGAGTTCGACCGGTTCCTGCGCCCAGAGCAAGTTGTTCTGCGAACAGTCGAGAAACGCCGCCATTAAGAGGAACGGCGACGCAAATAACGCTAATTGAGGAAGGATGGATTTCATTGCATTTGTCCTTAGAGAATTGACGTTGAATTGACAGAACGCCGCGCGCGATTCTGTTCGTCTCCAATTATAAAGGTCGGGATAGTCAAAGTCAAGTTTTTGAAGCTTTTTGCGATTAATCGCCTAGGTTGGGATTTTCTCAATCTTGAACGCCCGTTTCGATTGGGGTATAATTTAGGGACCGCGCAGGGCGGACGTTTCCAACGAACAAAGGAGCGCCGCTAACAGCGCGGGAATAGGCGAGTTGTGTTGGCGTTCCCTAGGAAAGGACAAAGAAGAAGGGAGAGATTCGATGGCGAAATACGCAGTCGTCATTGCGGCGGCGGGACGGAGTCGGCGTTTTACAGCGGGCCGCGCTCTTATGGGTTCGGAGCTGTTGCAGAAGAAACCTTTTACGCCCCTTAAAGGCCGCGCCGTTTGGCTTTATAGCGCTGAACTCTTTGCGCGCCGCAAAGACGTCGTTCAGAAGATTTTGGTCGTCTCCCCGGAAGACCGCGTTGACGTGGAACGTCATTTCTCGGTCGATATTGCGTTTTATGGCGTGCGGCTTGTCGAAGGGGGCGCCGAGCGGTTCCTTTCGGTCGAGAACGCGCTGAAAGTCGTTTCTGAAGAAGCGGATTACGTCGCGGTCCACGACGCGTCGCGTCCTTGCGTTACAGCCGCGGAGGTCGACCGCGTCTTTGCAGAAGCGGCGCGCGCGCAGGCGGCGATTCTTGCGACGCCGGTAGTCGGGTCGTTGAAGCGGTCGCGAAAAGTCGAGACGCCCGAGAGCTTGCGGGAACAACTCAGCGCGGTTCCTGGAGAGGCCGATCGGATTGTCGTTGCGGAATCGGCGCCGCGCGAGAATCTTTGGGAAGCGCAGACGCCGCAAGTCTTCGAAAAAGAGCTTTTAAAGCGCGCGTATCGGGAGCGTCCGGCGTCGTTCGAGCCGACTGACGATTGCGGACTTGTCGAAGCGCTCGGTCAGAACGTTTCGATCGTGGAAGGCTCGCGTTGCAATATCAAGATAACGACCGCGGAGGATCTAGCGATCGCCGACAAATTTTTGGAAATTGTCGGCAGGCGGAGCAGGAAAAACACATCATTCTTCTGAGGAGGCGTCATGCGCGCTTTAACACGAAAAGTCTTGTGCGTCGGCATAGCGGTCGCGGCGCTGTCGTGCGCCGTTGCGACGGCTCAGGATACGACAAGAGACAGGGAGACGCCGACGACCGCGCGGCGACCGAGTTACTTGGCGATCGAACGCGCGGCGCGCGCGAAATTTCCCGACGCCTATAAGAACTTGAAACGCGCGCGCAGTTTCACGAGACGGCTTCCGACTTATTGGGGCGAACTTGGGCTTTCGGAGCGTCAGACGTCGACGGTCTACGCGATCCAAGAAGATTACTTCGAGGAGATCGCCGACTTAGAAGCGCGAATCGCAAGACTCGAGAAGGAACGGGACGCAAAGACGCGCGCCGTCCTTACGGAAAGACAACGCGACGTTCTGGACGCGAAACGCGCCGCCGCGGAGAAGGCGCGCAAGGCAAAGAGCGGCTCGAGGACGAAGCGGCAGTGAATCGTTTACGCGGAACCGGGACGCAGGTTCACGTCTTGCCGCAGCTAAAAGAAAACGCCGGACGGTTCTCCAAGGAGAGCGGTCCGGCGCGCTTTATTCGGGCGTCCTTTTCAGAGGATTACCAGACGCTTTTCACCGTCCAGACGTCGCAGGACTCGATACAGTCTCTGGAGACTTTCAAGACGGGCGCGTCGTTTTCATCTTCGGGGACAAAGCATTTAGCGATTTGCGAACGACCTTCGTTTGCGAAGATTTCGAGCGAGGCGACGTCGAGCACGAGCCGCAGCTGAACTTTCGAGTCGACGACGGCCAGCGGCGCGACGACGTCGGCGTGTTTCATCGTTTTCTCTTTGAAGTTCAGTTCGATTTTTTGACCGTGCAGTTCGAGGGCGAGCGTTTCCAAGTCGCCAGGAACGAGCGTGATTTCGACGTCGAGCAGATTGCAGTCTGCAGAGTCGCCGTCGACAGGCGCGAATTCTTTGGCGCCGTCGTCGGCGTCGCGCGCTTGCAGTTCGAGCTTTTGATCGCGGATTGATTCGAGTTCAACGACCGGATAAGTGTAGAGCCGGACGCCTTCGGGCGTCGAACGGAGCGAGAGTTCGCGCGGAACGGTGAATTGCTGGTTGAAGGGCATGCCGGGGTACTCTCCTCCGTTCATCCAGGAGAATTGGATTCTTCTTCCGGGCGTGTCGGAATAAGTCTGCGCGGCGTAATCGTTTCCGCCCCATTTGGCGTTGAGGGGTTCGGACAATTTTTTGTAGTTCGTTCCGTCAAATTCGCCAAGCAGATATTTGCCGTTACCGCCCCAGAAGACCCAGAGCTGGTTCGATTCGTCGCCGTCGACAGGCAGTTGGAAGATATCGGGGCATTCGGAACAACCGAGCCTTTCGATCGAGCAGAGCTGCTCCCATTCTTTCAGGTCTTTTGAGCCGAACAGGGCGTAGTCTTCGGCGTCAAGATAGAGCGCGGCGACCCAGCGTTGGGTTTCGTCGTGCCAGAAGATTTTAGGGTCGCGGTTGCCGCCGATGATGTGAGGAATCGTCGGGTTGCCCGGGTACTTGATTAGGGTCTTGCCCCCGTCAAGGGAGTAGGCGAGGCATTGCGAAGCGGGTTCGCCGTAACGCATATTCGGACCGTTTTGGGTGAACATGAAGACGAGCGGCGGGGGACCGTTCGGATCGGTTTGGAAACCGGTAGTGTTGTTGACGTCGACGGCGCCGCTTCCGGAGAAGATCGTGCCGAGCCTGTCGGGATAGATCGCGTCCCCGTGTTCCGTCCAGTGGAACAGGTCAGGGCTGGTCGCGTGTCCCCAGGTCATGTTGCCCCATTTTGTGCCGAAGGGGTTGTGTTGGAAGAAGAATTGGTAGGTTCCGTCGTGATAGACGAGCCCGTTAGGGTCGTTCGTCCATCCGGTACGTGGTGAGAAGTGGAACTGCGGGCGGTATTTTTCGTTGTATGCCGGTTTGTCGTCAAAGGCAAGGTCGGAGAAAGTCAGCTCGGCGTATTTGGCGTCTTCGTCGGCTTTTTCGACGATAATCTTCATCTTCTTACCGACCCAGGGCGCAAGGTCGATATGCGCGTTGAAGTCGGCGCTCGACATTTCGTCCCCTTCAAAGGCCAGGCTGGCTTCGAATTCGCGTTCGGTCGCGCCGTCGATTTCGATGCGAACCCAGTGTTGCGGATTCGTTTGCTTGATCGGCAAGACGAGGTAGGGACGCTCGATTACAAGTTCGCGCGCGTTTGCCATGCCGAGCTTCTGTTTGGCGCTGAAAGTGATTTCGTCGACATTGATATGCCCCCATCCGCCAGTTTCTTCGTCGATGATACGGATATGCGCCTTTTTACCGATCAAGGCGGCGACGTCCCAAGAGGACCAGTCGAGCTTTTCGGAGCCGCCAGGATGAATGTTTGGACCGCGCGCAATACGCGCGACCTCGCCGTCGACGACAAGTTCCATCCGAACGCCCGGATGACCGCCGCCTCCAACGAGGAAGTTGATATACGGCTTTGCGATCTCAAATTCGGGGGACGTCAATTTGCCGACGGTCGAGTCGCCTTTGAAAAAGGTGTTGACGAGCCCTTTTCCGAGATAACCGGAAACGTCCATTTGTCCTTCGAGCGTACCTTGCGCAGGTCCTTTTCCGAAAGCTTCTCCTTCTGCCGTCCAGTCGCCGTAATCGGCGCCTTCGAAGTCGGCGAAGACGACGTCGCCTTCAGCGGCGGTTGCTGGAGCAGGCGCAGCGACGCCAAAGGACAGAGCGCAAAGTATGCCGAGCGCGGACGCTGCGATTTTATGTGAAAATTGCATATAATCCTCGTGGGGTTGAATGATGAAAGTGAACATAAAGTTGACAATCAGTTGACGATTTAGTATGACGCCGAGTATACCTAAAGGCTCTTTGAAAATCAAGGAGCGAGCGTTTTTTCGAGTTTATTCGTCTTCAAGTTCCACGTCGACGATCGGATCGACGCCTATTTTTGCGGTGAATTTTCCGAACATGAAGTCGGAAAGAAGGTTGCGGCTCAAAATCGACCTGATTTCCGGGCACGGCGACGTTGACGCGTAAAGAACATATTGTTCTCGTCCAAGTTGGATTTTGCGACCGACGGCTGAATCTTCGTCGACGGCCTCCATATTTTCTCCGACGGTCAAGGGCCGCCACGAGCAACGCCGACTAGCGCGGCGCGCGTTGAGATCGACGAGCAGGGCCGAGGTTACGACGCCCCCTTCGCGCTTGGCGGTCAGTTGGAGCCCTGGCGGCCGTTTTCTCACGCGGAGATCTCCTTGCGACTTGTCTTTTTTCCACTCGGGCAGCGTGAATGGGAAGATTCTCGCAAGAATTTCGAAAATTTCCGATTCGATTGGGTCGGCAGAATAGAGTTCTTCCATAAGCAGTTCTTCTTCGGAGAGGATCTTGCCTTGCTTCTTGGTTTGTTTGGCGCTTTTGGAGGCGACGTCCTGAATGGGCGCGATTTGGCGTCGGAGGATGATTTCGCGCGCTTCGGGGTCTTCGAGCAGGTCGACGTCGGGGTCGAGCGGAAAAAAGGTTTGATAGTTCCAGAGGGGCGCGTCTTCTCGATCGGCAGAATTTCCGGAAAATTCGTCGAAAAGGAGCAGGAGCGATTCGTTGTACGAGAAAAAGAGCCGCCGCGACACACGCCGGTTGCCGACGAGCGGAATCGAGCGTTCGCAGAAGGCGTACGAGTCGTTGAAGTCGTCGCAAAGCGTTTCCCACGGACCGGTCGGCGCGAGCGTTTCGTCGTCAAGCGTCGCAGACGTCTTCCATGTTCCGTCAAATATTTTGCGCCTTTTGGAGTAGAACGCGACGGGCAGGTTGAGGGAACGCGGCGTTTCGGCGTCCGTTGGAAATTCGACGAAGAATTCGGAGCCTTTGGCGTCGTCTGGCGCGTCCGAGAGGAGAAGGAATTGGCCCGAGCGGGACAGAATAGAGAAGACGGCGCCGTCTTGCGGTTCGGAGCTTAGCGCGTCTAAGGCGCGCGCTTTTAACGATTGATTTGCGGAAGTCATAGGTTTAAAATGTTGTTTGTATAGGTGTTGCGCTTTACGCTTCTGCTTTTGGAGGACGAGCAGTTTCACGACGGGGAGAGCCGTTCCCCTATTGTAATCAGTTTTTCTTCCTTTGAAACGGGCAAGGAGACTGGCGCTTGAGAATTTGCGCTGCACGCGTTATACTATAGACCTTGAAAATAGACCGCAAAAACAGGCTTGTTGCGACGCCTCGCGGAAGTAACAGCCACAAATAACGGATTGGAACGAACATCATGAATCGCGAAAAAAGCCGACAGATTTTCGAACAGGCGACGACCTTGATCCCCGGGGGCGTGAACAGCCCCGCGCGCGCCTTTGGCGGCGTTGGAGGTTCGCCCGTCGTCTTTGAGCGCGCGAAAGGCGCATATATGTACGACGTCGACGGCAATCGCTATATCGATTACGTCTTATCTTGGGGCCCGATGATTCTTGGTCATGCGGATCCGCGCGTTTGCGACGCTTTGCATGAGGCGGTTTCGCGCGGAACAAGCTTCGGAGCGCCGACCCTTGCGGAAAACACGCTCGCCGAACTAATCGTGAAAATGGTTCCTTCGATCGAGAAGGTCCGGCTCGTGAACTCCGGCTCGGAAGCGACGATGAGCGCGATTCGGTTGGCTCGCGGTTATACGGGCCGCAATAAGATTATCAAGTTCATCGGCTGTTACCACGGTCATGTCGACAGTCTTCTGGTCGCAGCAGGGAGCGCCGCGGCTACGCTTGCCGTGCCGGATTCGCCTGGAGTTACGCCGGGGTGCGCCGCCGATACGATTCTGGTTCAATATAACGACGTCGCCGCAGTCTGCGAGACGTTTGCGCAGTATGGCGCGGAGATAGCGGGCGTCATTGTCGAGCCGGTCGGCGGGAATATGGGCTGCGTGCCGGGCTCGCGCGAGTTCTTGCAGACGCTTCGCGACGAGACGGTCAAAGCCGGATCGCTCTTAATTTTTGACGAAGTGATGACGGGGTTCCGGGTCGCTAAGGGCGGCGCGCAGGAATACTACGGGATCATGCCAGATATTACCACGCTCGGCAAAGTCGTTGGCGGCGGCCTTCCTGTTGGCGCCTATGCGGGCCGTAAAGAGATTATGGACGCGATTTCGCCGGTCGGGAAAGTCTATCAGGCGGGCACGCTGAGCGGCAATCCGCTCGCAACGGCAGCAGGGATCGCGACCCTGACCGCGATCGACGAGGACCCGGATTTCTATGCAAAGATCGATCGCGCGACGACTCGACTCGCCGAGGGGATTGCGGCGCTGGCGGCGGAGTCGGGCGTCAAAGTTGCGGTTCCGCATATAGGCGGCATGGCGACGGTTTTCTTCCTATCGGAAGAGGACGACGCGGTCGTCGATTGGCCGAGCTCTTCGCGCTGCGATAAAGCGCGTTTTGCTAAGTTCTTCTGGAACCTGCTCGATCAAGGGGTTTATCTGCCTTGCAGTCAATTTGAAACGATGTTCACGAGCGTCGCGCATACGGACGCGATCGTCGACGAAACGCTCGAATGTGTTGGTAAAGCGTTTAAGGCGCTTTGATCGAGTTGTCGCCTGTGCTTGCTATGGGAAATTATCATGACCGACAAAATAAGTCAAGCCGCCGAACCGTCTTCGCATCAGTTGCGGGACGGTCTAATCTTGCTCTTTGCCTTGTTCTTTCCGACCCTGTTGACGTGGGCTTATTTCGTCTACGGCAAAGGGCTTGATCCCGCCGTTTCGAAGAATATCTTCGCGCTTGGCAAGACGCTGCAGTTTGCCTTTCCTTTGGCGATAACCGCGTTCGTCTTGAAGACGCGTTGGCTTGTTCGCAAGCCGAACAGGCGCGGGCTTTTTGTCGGCGGTCTCTTTGGCTTGGTCGTCGGCGCGGCGATATTCTTTCTCGGCAGATACGGACTTGCGTCCGAGGGGGCGCTCAAGCCTCTATTCGACCAATTGCGCGTAGAATTGCTTGCTCGCCTTGAACCGCTAGGATTTGCGAATCGAGGCGCGTTTTTGGCTCTCTGCGTCTTCTATTCGGTTTGTCATTCCGGCTTGGAAGAGTATTACTGGCGTTGGTTTGTGTTTGGGCGCGTTTCGCAGAAACTCTCGTTTGTCCCCGCCGCGTTGGTAACGAACGCGGCGTTTACGCTGCACCATATCATATTGCTCGGCGTCTATTTTGGTTATACGAACTGGCTGACTTGGCTCAGCGCTTTCGGCGTTTTTGTCGGCGGTCTTGTGTGGCAGGCGCTTTATCGGCGAACCGATTCTATTTACGGCGCTTGGCTTAGCCACGGCTTTGTCGACGCGGGCATATTCGCCGTTGGTTTTTTGATGTTGCCTTGATAGGTTACGGAGAAGATGATGAGCGACAGACTCGACAACGAGGTTTCCACGCGCCGCGTTACGTTTCGCAGCGTTGTGGCGGCGCTGTTGGAAATAGCGCTGATCTTTGGCGTTTTTGCCGCCTATGGCGCGTGGCCCGTCCCTGACGTGAACGAGCAGTATTACGTTGGCAAAGCGATCCATTTCTGGAATAACGACTGGCTTGGACACGATCCTTTTCTCAACACGCCCGATTCGCACTGGCTTTTCTACGCCGTCTTCGGGCTACTTTCGCTAGTTTTCAAGCAGAACGCGCTCGTTTGGGTCGGGCGCTCGGTCGTTTGGCTCGCGACGGCGATCGCTTGGCGCAGGTTGAGCCGCGCTTTTTTCCCTCAGCGCTGGGTCGCCGTCTTGACGGCGGCGGCGTTTGCGTTCTACTTGGAATCGTTCCATTTGGCGGGCGAGTGGATCATCGGCGGGGTCGAGGGCAAGGGGCTTGCGTTTCCGTTTGTCTTCTGGGGTCTGGCGTGCTTCATTGAAGGGAAATACAATCGCGCGTGGATTCTGTATGGTATCGGCGCGGCGTTTCACGTGCTTGTCGGCGGCTGGGCCGTCCTGGCGTCCCTTTTCGTCTGGGCGCTCGACGCCTTGAGAAGGCCGCAGAATCTTTCGTCCGGCGAGGCATATTCGCGCTTTAAGACCTTCTGGCGCAAATTGTTGGAGACTGCGTCCGGCTTGTTAATAGGGGGCGCAATTTCGCTCTTAGGAGTTGTTCCTGCGCTCAAGCTCGACGTCGGCGCGACCGCTGCGGAAATCGTGCAGTCGCGTCAGATTTACGTCTTCGAACGGCTTTCGCACCACCTTGTGGCGTCGTCGCTTCCTTGGACCTTTCTCGTTCGTTTTGGCGGACTGGTCTTGGCGTTTGGGATAGCGTGGCTTATCTCCGCTATGTTGGCGCGATTGGCGCTCGGCTCAAACGACGCGCCGGGCGCTCTCGAGGATCGGCGCTATTTTCGCTTAAAGGCGTTTGTTGTCGTCTCTTTGCTCTTTGCCTGCGCAGGGCTTGTCGTCGACTGGGGTTCGATTTACCTTGAAAAGATAGGCAAGATTGCAGACCACAAATTATCGGCTGGGATACTGCGATACTACTGGTATCGTCTTTCCGACTGGGCGGTTCCGTTCGGGCTCGTCTTCTTGTTGGGTCGTTCCGTCTTCGATTTGACGACCTATCTGCGCGCGCGCCGCCAGAGTTCTGCTGAGACGTCGTCGACGCTTGTCGGTCAGGCGCTTGTCTGGCTCGCTTGCGGGTGCGGCGTCTATTGGGGCCTGCGCTCGTTTTTCTGCCGAATAGCTCGGCGCGTCGCGGCTTCGAGCGCGGTCGACGGGCTGATTCCGCTCCCCAAGCCGACAGAAGCGGTTTCGTTTATCACGTCGATCGGCGTTTTAGGGTGCGCGCTCCTTATTTTGCTCGTTTTCCTAGCAATTCGAAGCCGGAAAACGAAAGAGCTTCAGGCGCCGACCTGGATAACGACCGGACTTGCCGTCTGGCTGGCGGTCTTAGCGCTTTTCGCGCCGTGCTGGCGCCTCGCGACGTTTGTCGACCTGCGCGGCACAAAAGTCATCCCGCGCAGCGCGCCTCCGAAAGAGTCGATCGCCGACGGCTGGATCGACGTATGCCATTGGTGCCGAGACAATACTCCGGAAAAGGCGATTTTCCTCGTGCCGAGGGGTTGCGACTCGTTCAAATGGGAAGCGCAGCGCGCCGAAGCGGGAAGTTGGAAAGAGATTCCACAAGACGCCAAGTCGATGATGCTTTGGTATAAAAAGATGAAACAATTCTACGCGAATCCCGGCGCCGATCCGAAATCGCCGAACTATTGGAATCAGCCTCTTGTCGGCGTCTTCATCAACAAGGGGCGCGACGCCGTCTTGCAGGAAGCGAAGGAGTACGGGTATCAGTATGCGATCGTGGAGGCTCCCCCGTACGTTGTCGCGACGATTCCAGAAGCGCTCAAACGCTGGAACGAGTTTGACGAGAACGATAAAGTCTATCAGAACGATCAGTTCGTTGTGCTGAAATTCGATCAAGCGCCGTAAAGTTGCAAAAAAGCCGCAAGTCCTCATAGAAAAAGACTTGCGGCTTTTTTATGGAGCGGCGGACCGGACGATTAGAGCGGTCGTTTGAATCCTTCCCATTTCACGGTCCAGCCCTCAGGGAAGCCCGGGGCGGAATCGCCGGATTTGGGCATATTGGCGTTTGTCGCGTCGTCGTTGGCGTCTTCGTCGAACCCGGCGCACATACCGGCGATCGCGTAGAGGAGCCCGCCGTTACCGGGCAGGTACGGACCTTTGCCGCCGCGAGTCGACGGGCCGCCGAGATTCATGCCCGACTCGTCGTAGATATTGCAGACGGAATCGTGCAGGAGCATATCGACAGCCAGATCGGGGCGGCCTAGTCTTGAGGCGGCCATAGCGGTCCACGGGAAATCCCAGCCCCAGCATCGGTCCCATTGCCATTCGGGCACGACGCGTTCGAGCGTTTTTTTGGCGATATCGGGGTCGACTCCGTCGATCAGCGGGAGCATACCGCAAACTCCGATGAGGTCGGGGTGTTCCCAGTTGCGTTCAGTAAAGGAATTTCGCCATTCTGTCGAGTGGACGTAGACGCCGTCTTCAACGGGCAGGGGCTGCAGATTGGCGCGCACTTCATCCCAGAAGGCGTCGCGTTCTTTTCCAAGCCGTTCTCGCCAGGTATTTGCGGCGTCCAATCCCCATCGCCAATAGGCGAGGTCAAAGACGTCGTCGCGGGTTATGCCCTGTTCGCTCGGGGGCATTGCCGGAGCTAAATGATAGACGCCCGACTCGTCTTTTGTCGCGTAATCAGCCATATGGACGGCGGTTTGTTCGACGATTTCCGCCCACTTGTCAAGAGTTTCCCGCGTCGGACTGCGTCGATAGTCCATTTCGGCAAAGAAGATCGGATGCGGCTGTTTCCAGAGCAGGACAAGGTTCCCGACCCAAGGAGCGGTTCGTCCGTCGGGCGCGATTTCCTTTTGCCATTTGAATCCTTTGTATCCGAGTTGTTCGGCAAGGAGCCGCGCGTTGTCTTGAACTTTCGGATAGATCGAGACAGCGTCGTCGGCAAGCTCAGCGCGATCCCACGCCCACCAGTGGACGAGATGCCACCAGACCATCTCCATATGGAACCGCCCGCTCCAAGGACAGATCGTGACGAGCCCGGATTCTCCGCAAGGCCAGTCGCCTGCGGAGTTCGTGCGAAGTTGGAATTGCGATAAGACGACGCGCCGTTCGAGTTCTTTCCAGCGCGGGTCGGCGCTTTCGGAGAGGTCGACGGCGGCGCCCGACGTCCAGAAAGTTTCCCAACGCGCTTGTGAAATCTCTTGCGCTTCGTCAAAAGAGACCGGCGCAGACGTCAAGACGGAGTCGTCTGTTGGGAAGCTTGAATAGTCGCCTCCGTCGAACGTGATCGCCAGGTCAAGCGTATCGGCGTCGAGACCAGTTACGCGAATCGCCGACGTTTCGCCGACTTGCTCGACTTTTCCGCCGACCGCGTCGACGCGCGCCGAGTAGGAGTAGTCGCCGACAACGCCTTGCGCGTATTCGTTTTGCAGCAAGCGCTTGACGACGAGCGCCTTATCGTCGTCGACTCTTTGGATTTCGAACGGCGTCGATTGCGCGTCGTTAAAGGAGCCGACCCACGGTCCGGGCGTAAGGTCGGGATTCGGGAAATCGATTTGGACGACTAGTTCGCCCGAGCGGACGAGTTCCGATTCGATACGAACGGCGACGGTAGTATCAAGGAGCGCGTCGTCGGTAACGCAGGTTGTTACGTTGACTGTTTTACCGCCGAGCGTAAAGGTCGTCTGGTGAACGCCTGACCAGAGGTCGAGTTCGCGTTCGAGTAGGTCGACGTCTTGCGGATTGATAGGCGCGCCGTCTTTTTTGACGAACCGGACGCGCGCTAAGTTCATACAGCGCGGGTTATTGCGCACCCAGTGGTAAAGGGGCGCTTTGTCGCTCGGCCAGGGATCGCCGCCGGTCAGACGCCCTTGCGCGTAGGTTCCGCAGGGCGGGACGTCCGCCCAAGTAAACTCGGCGGGCAACGGGTCGGAGTACCAGCCCCAGTGAGACAGGGTGTTCCCGCCAAAGGTTTGCAGACCGGTTCCGTCGACATTGAAGCAGAAGTTGCCGTTGCCGATCGGGAGAGTCGATTCAAGGTGAGCGCCTTTGACGTTATGGCGCGTTACGATAGCGTGTCGGTCGAGCGGCTCTTTTAGTTCCGCGCCGACGCAGCTGTTTGCGAGCGCCGCTGAGGCGACTAACGCGAGCGCGGCAGCCGCTTTCAGGGCGTTTTGCAGTGTTAACGGTAGTGTTGGCATATTGTCGCTTTATATACAATTGTCAGGCTATTTGTTAGAGGAAACCCAAGTCGGCGCGTCGTCCGCGCGGGTTAGGTCTCGGAAGTTTTCGAGGCGGAAGAAGGTGAAGTAGTTGGCGTCATGGCAGTTATGCGCGCCTTCCCATGCGAGTCGGCAGACGCAGACGAGGTCGTCCCCTTCGAATCGCCAGTCGACATATTGGAACCCGATCGCCAAGTCGGCGTGCCGATAGATAATGACGCGGATCTCCCATGTTTTCAGGTCGTCTGAACATACGAGCGCGGAAGTGTTGCGCGCGCGTTCTTTATCGGGCGCGTCGACGTCGTCCGGATGGATCCAGTTCACGATCGACCAGTATTTTTGCGTTTGGTCGTCGTATTTAATGACGAATTTCTTACACCCGCCGGGCATTTCGACGAATCCGGTCTCAGGATCCCACGTCGCGACTTTTCCATCGTCGGAGAGTTGGATTTGGGCGCCTTTGCCGTCGTTGACGGCGTCGTCAACGCGCATTTGGATGATCATCTTGCCTTCAGGCGTGCAGAGCACGTTGCCTTCGGCCCAGCCGTGCGCGTGGTCTTGGACGACCCATGGGATCGAATTGCTGAAGGTCCAGTTGGACGCGTCGAGCAGGTCGGAGTCGATAGGCGCGCTTGCACACATCGGGTTATATTGGGTCATGTACCATCGCGGCTTTGAGTTGAAGTTGAAGTCGCCGATTTTTTCGACCTCTTTCCAGACTCGTCCGTTGTGAATCAAAACGGGCGCGGGGTCGCAAAAGACGCTCAGTTCTTTGGTTCCGCCGATGAGACGGCCCGTCTTGGAGTCGTTTGGAATCGTCCAGGTGTGTCCGCCGTCAGTCGACTTGCTGATAGTAACTGCGCATTGCGAGTCTTTTGTCGCGTCCGTGAACCCTCTGCCGGGCGCCCATCCGATCGCGTATAACGCGTCGTTCAGATAGAAAAGATAAGACGCGCGCTGGTTGGGAATCTTCGCAATCAGCGCCCATGTTTCCCCTTTGTCTTTCGATTCGAAGACGTGGGTTCGCAAGTCGAGGTTGTCGACGCGTCCGAAATAATCGTGCGAGGCAATATAGGTTCCGTCGGGCAGGATCTCGATACTTGGAGAACCGAGGTAAATCCTCTCGAAATCAGAGCTTTTGTTGATAACGACGCCCGGCGGCTGTTCCGGCGCCGGCGCTTCGACAGCGAGGGTATGTCGAGCGGCTGGCAGAAGGACGCATATTGCGGCAATTAGCGTGAAAAACGCATAGAATTTTTTCATGAGTTTGCTCCTAAGCGTTAATTGGTTTTGACGTAGCGAGCGCGATGCAGCGACCTTGGTCGCCGACCGCGTTGTAGAAGTGATAAACGACGCCGTCGTGCTTGACGACCCACGGCTTATGCGCGAAAGTCGAGTCAAACGGTTCGGACGGCTGAACGAGGTGGGGACCTTCCCATTTGCGCCAATGAACAAGGTTGCGCGAGACGGCAAAAGTTTCAAAGGCTTGCGGTTTCCAGAACGCTCCAAAGTAGAACATGACCCATAAGTCGCCGATGCGCGCGATTTGCGGGTCGCCGGAGATGCCCGAGCCGTTGTCGATAACCGGACCGTTGCCGTATCGGCGCCATTTCATGAGGTCGTTTGAAACGGCTATGCCGATTCTTTCCGTCGAGCGGCCGTCGGTGATTTGTTTTGCGTTATAGAAACAGACGAATTGGTATCCCAAACGTTTTTCTTTGTCCCAAATGACGCTTGTTTTGTACATCGTGTCCTTTTCGAAGGGTCTTGCGTCAGGGTCTTCGGGCGCCATGATCGGTTTGTCGAATCTTTTCCATTCTTTGGCGGAGGACGGGTCGTCGGTATAGGCGAGCCCAATTTTTAACGGGTCGGGCTCGTAGCCTTTGCCCTCGCCGCCCAGGTAGGTGAACCAGTATTTTCCTTCAAATTGCTGAATAGCGGCGGATCCGCCCCATGTGTAATCGACAAGCGCGGCGGACGGCGAGCATTGCCACGCGTCCCAGCCCGATTCGCGGAAAGGCACGACCGTTCCGAGCGATTTCCAGTGGAGCAGGTCGTCGCTCTTGGCGATTTTGGCGACGTAGCCCGTCTTGTGGAGAAAACGAAGGTAGATCATGTACCAGACGCCGTCGATGCGAAAGAGGTTGGGACTGTCGACCGGATCGCCGTCTTCTTGCGGAAGGACGACGCCGTATTTGTAGGGCGTCTTGATTTCTTCGTAGATCGCGTTCATTTCGTCGTCGGTAACGTCCGAAGGGGTCGACAGGTCGACGTCGATGGGACGCTGCGGCTCTTCGGCAAAGAGATTTTTCGGGAGCGCGCAGGCGGCGACGCCTGTTGCCGAGCAGGTCAGGTATTTGAGAAAATCGCGTCGATTATGCGCGCTGCATACGTTTGATTTCATGATTTGCTCTCATTTTTGTTGGTTCTTGGAAGCGCGCTAACGAGTCTTTTGGTCGATTCGTGAATATAGCGCGCTCGTGCCATTTCTACTGATTATACGTAAACGACCTCTTTAAATCAAGAAAAATGGAATTTTTTGTAAGTAAAATCCAAGGAACGGGGCGCTGAAGATTGGAGCGGCGACGATTTTGCGCTGTGAAAGTGCAAAAGAATCGCCTTTTTGGTCAATAACGGGAAGATTGACTTGAAAAATGGGGTAAAGTAAGAGGGCGTTTTTATTTCTCCCCCTTGCAGGAAATGAAATAATAGTTATTATGTCGAGGTTAAAGGGCGCTTCTTTTGTTCGTTGTCGCTACGCTTGCGCAAGAGCGCGTTTTTCGAGCGGGTCGTCAGCGAAAACAGGCGTCGAGCGCTCTTAGTCAACATACTTTTTCTAACGACCGCGCGGCGACGTCGCTGCGTAAGCGTTAGAATAACGAGTTAATTTCGAACCAGAAGAGGACAAAAATGCGTCGTCTCTTGATTGCCGGCAACTGGAAAATGAACTTGAAATTGGATTCGGCGAAAGCCCTGGCCCAAGGTCTCAAAGACGCGGCCGCCGGCGTTGCCGAAGTTGATATTGCGGTTTGCCCGCCGAGCATTTACGTTCAACCGGTCTGCGAAATCCTGAACGGCTCGAACATTGGCGTTGGCGCTCAAAACGCCTATTTTGAACCCGCCGGCGCTTTCACAGGCGAGCTCGAAATGGCGATGTTGACGGACGTCGGCTGCCAATATGTTATCCTTGGGCACAGCGAACGCCGCCACATTATGGGCGAATCGAGCGAACAAGTCAATCTTAAGGTCCGCGCCGCTTTGGCGGCTGGCCTTTGTCCGATCGTTTGCATCGGCGAACTGCTGAAAGAACGCGAAGCCGGCGTTACTAACGACGTCAATCGCCGTCAACTGGACGGTTCTTTCTCCGGCGTTACCGCTGAAGAAATGAAGAAGTGCGTCATTGCTTACGAACCGGTCTGGGCGATCGGCACGGGCAAGGTCGCTACTCCCGAACAAGCACAAGAAGTTCACGCCGACGTTCGCGCTTGGATTGCCGAACGCTACGGCAAAGACGTTGCCGACGTTGTCCGCATTCAGTACGGCGGCAGCGTGAAGGGCAGCAACGCGAAAGAAATCCTCAGCAAGCCCGACGTCGACGGCGCGCTCGTCGGCGGCGCTTCCTTGAAGGTTGACGCGTTCATGGAAATTATCAACAACGTTCGTTGAGAATAGAGCGAACGACGTTGCGAAATCAAGGCGTCCGCCGGTTAAATTCGACCGGCGGCGCCGATTTTTAGACATGATTCTCGAAAGAATCGCAGCTTGTCGCGCGTTATATCGCGCGCGGTTTAATTAGTTTGCCAGGGTTTCGCGCCGTCGGACGGAACGTTGGTTTGGCGTTTTAAAGAACACGATTATTAAGGCGCCTGTAAAGAGAGCGAGCGTCTTTCTCTTTGCCTGAGCGTTAGGATTTAGAAGATATGTTTGTCGCTATTTTAAAAGGACTCCTCTTCCTGTTTATGGTCCTGCTGTCTCTGTTCCTCATTTTGATCATCTTGCTGCAGCGCGGCAAGGGCGGGGGACTTGTCGGCGCTTTCGGCGGAGCTGGCGGTAGCAGCGCGTTTGGCGCCAAGACTAGCGACGTCTTCTTGAAAATCACCATTTGGACCGCAATTATCTGGTTCGTTACCTGCATTGGCGCTCGTTTCGTGCTCGATATTAAAACAGCGGATATGATCGACCAAGTAACGGGCGGCGTTGCGACGACAGCTCCGGCTCTTCCCGCTGGCGACGCAGCTCCTGCTGAAATTCCCGCCCTTCCTGCCGAGGCCCCGGCTGAAACGCCTGTGAACTGAGCGGCGATAAACGGTATCGGTCCCCCTCTCGTGGAGATTCACACAACCGACGAAACGCATAACGACGCGTTGGCGCTTGTCGGTTTGTGTTGATTAAGCGGTTGTTGCGCGCGCGGCGTACAGCGTCGTTACTGCGCGCAATTTTAGCTCGGCGCCAGGCTCGATTTTTAAGAGCGACGTCGTTTGACGCAAGTTAATTTAAGGCTTACTTATGTTGATCAGCATGACGGGATTCGGGTCGGCGTCGACTCATGAGAATGGATTCCTTATTTCGTCGGAGATTAAAGCGGTAAACAACCGTTTTTTGAAAACAACGATTAAGCTGCCAGAAGGATTTGCGTCGCTTGAAACGAAGATTGACGAGTTGCTGCACGCTCAAATTGCTCGCGGTTCCGTTAATTTTTCTTTGAAACTCGACCGAGATTCAGCAGAAAACGATTTTGAACTTAATTTTGACGCGTTGAAGCGTTATATTTCCGAAGCGCGCCGTTTCGTCGATCAAAATCCCGGTTTTGCACAATTTGATCGGCTCGGTCCTTTCGTCGATTTTCTTCGCCTGCCGGGCGTGATTCAAGATCATTCGAGCTCGACGCGGGAGAATTTGCCGGATCTTCTTTGGGACGCTATTGCGAACAACGTCAATATGGCGCTCGAAAGACTGCAGGCGATGCGGCGCGTCGAAGGCGCTTCCACAGCGACTTATTTGGCGGGCAATATCGATCTTCTTCGCGCGTCGATAGACGAAGTTAAGGCGCTTGCCCCAAATTCAGTCGAGGCGTATCGCGAGCGGCTTACCGAACGCGTTTCCAAGGCGTTGTCGGACAATGGCGTTGAGCTAGACCCCGTCGACATTGTGCGGGAGATCGCAATTTATACCGACAAAGTTGATATTTCCGAAGAGATTGCGCGATTCTATTCTCACTTGGACCAATTCGAGTCGACGATGAAAGTCGGAACCGCGTGCGGCAAGAAACTTGATTTTCTGACGCAAGAGATGTTCCGAGAATCGAATACGATCGGCTCGAAATCAAGCTCGCCGGAAATTCTCCAACACGTCGTTGAAATGAAATCGACGATCGAGCGCATTCGCGAGATGGTCCAAAACGTCGAATGATCGACGCCCAACTTTACGGTATATTCAGTTAAAGATTCGAACGGTCAGCCGGTATGGCAGAATTAACGGAACAAGCGGCGTCGAAGCAAGGGCGCGTCCTTATTTTTTCGGGACCTTCGGGCGTCGGAAAAGGCACGTTGCTCAAGCTGCTCTTTGACAAAGGCGCGTTCCCGCTGACGATGAGCGTGTCGGCGACGACGCGAGCGCCCCGACCGGGCGAAATTGACGGCGTTCATTATTATTTTTTGACCCGTGAAGAATTTTTGTCGCGACAGGCGCGCGGCGATTTTTTGGAATCTTTTGAAGTCTACGCCGGCGGCGCTTGGTACGGCACGCTTCGCGAAACTGTCGAACAGGCCGTGGCGGAAGGGAAATGGATCGTTTTGGAGATCGACGTCAAGGGCGCGAAAAGCGTCGTTGACAAGATTCCAGAAGCGGTTACCTTTTTTATTGCGCCTCCGACGATCGACGATTTGCGCAAGCGGCTCGAGTCGCGCGGTTCGGAAACGACCGAAGAGTTAGCTAAGCGAGTCGCGCAAGCGCAGACAGAAATCGACTCCAGCGATTTTTATCGTTATCATATTGTCAACGACCGTTTAGAAGACTCGTTGGCGGAAATAGTAGAGATTTTACAACGAGACGTTGCGTAACGCATTTGTTCTAGGGCGTTCAACGCGCTTTTTGAATAACTGCGTTTCATAAGGAACGAAATGAGCGATCGCAAGGTTGCGCGTTTTGAAAGAGAAAAAAATGATTGAAGAGCTCAAAGAAGAAGAATTGATTGAAAAGTGCGGCGGACGTTTCAAGCTTTCTGTGCTTATTCAGAAACGGCTTGTCAACTTGAATCGCGGCGGTAAGCCTTTTGTCATGCCTCGCGAAGGAGAATCGACGCTGCAGATTGTCATTCGTGAAATCTTGGAAGATAAGATCTTCTTGAATTTGGACGGCGAAAGTTCGGAAAACGCTTTCGGCAATTCGTTTTAACTAAAATTCGAGTATAGGCGGAAAAGTTTTTCGCACGTAGCACACGACGAGAATTGAAAACGCTCTGCCTATGCAGGGCGTTTTTCATTAGAGGTATGGCAAATCGACGAAAAGACGACGAGACGAGTTGGGAGACGCAAGACGCTCTCGGCAAGTTGCATATATAGATAATTGAGCAGGCGGACGAAAAAATGACGACCTCATCATTGACAGGCAAAGAAGTTTTATTAGGCGTTTGCGGAGGGATTGCCGCTTATAAAGCCGCTTCTCTTACTAGTTTTCTGGCGAAGTCTGGAGCGGGAGTAACGGTCCTTATGACGGAGTCGGCGACGAAACTTGTCGGACCGAAGACTTTTGAAGCGTTGACGAGGCGTCCAGTCGCGACGACTATGTGGGAAACGAATCTTGTTCATCCGCATATAGAGCTTGCGCGTCAAGCGGACGTCTTCTGCATTGCGCCCGCTACTGCTAATATCATGGCGAAGGCGGCTTGGGGCGTTGCAGACGACCTGATGAGCTCGACGATTCTCGCGTTCAGCGGAAAATTACTGATGGCGCCCGCGATGAACACGGTTATGTGGGAAAAGCCGGCGACGCAGCGGAATTTTAAGACGCTTCAAGAGGACGGGGTGATTATGCTTGGACCTGAATCGGGGCGTCTGAGCTGCGGAGAGGCGGGTTCCGGACGAATGATTTCTCCTGAGGCAATCTTTGATGCGATCGTCGCCGCGTTAGGCTAAAACTCAACTATCGAGAGAAAATTTTTTCTTTTGAAGGGGAATTTTCTCAACGAAGGGAAGGAGAACGGAGACAAGCCGAGCGAACTTTTTTCATTTTGAAATTCGATTTATTGAGAAATTAAAGCTCTTTTTATTAAAATTTGTAAAATTTCTGAAAAACTCACTTGTCTATCTCGAAATCCCTGTTACATTGTTCTGAACGTTACAAATTACCGACGGCAAAGAACGTTGATACGCGCCAATTGAAGTTCTTATCGTTCAAAGCGCAACAAAGTCGCTCTCAGATGGAGAGCCCCGGCGACGGTTAGAAAACTTTCCCGGTTGAACTTTGAATCAGCGTTAGTTGTAAAGAAACCTGAGTCAGTACCCCGAGGTTAACGTAAGTCGGCGACTGTAACTGTAATCACTTCAAAAGAAATCTTCGAGTAATCAAGCGCAGGAAGCTCTGAAGCGACCTTGCGCGATTTGAGAAGTAAGTTTAAAAAAGCGTCACGTTACGCGTCTTGTGGCAAATCCCGAGACGACTGTCAGACGGCAAATGATATTTGTCAACTAGGTTACGAAAGTACGGAGAATTACAGTGTCGACTTCCGGCAACGATATTATCAGAATTAGAATGGAAGCCTACGATTACGCCGCTCTCGATCAAAGCGCGATGGAAATCGTTGAAACCGCCAAACGCACCGGCTCGATCGTTCGAGGGCCGATTCCCCTTCCGACCCGCAGAGAAATTTACACCATCCTTTCGAGCCCTCACGTTGATAAAAAAGCTCGTCAACAATACGAAATTCGCACGCACAAGCGCGTTATCGATATCGTGCAAGCGACGGCCAAGACGATCGACGCTCTCAATAAGCTGAGTCTTCCCGCCGGCGTTGATATTAAAATCAAAGCTACTGGCGCTCGTTGATCGACATAATCATTAATCGTACCGGTCTTCACGAATAAAACGGACCGCAATGCGAATTAGGTATCTGTCTGAATAAGACAAATAAAGGAATCAAAAGATATGGGTATCGGTTTACTTGGACAAAAACTCGGAATGAGCCAATTATACACCGAACAGGGAGAAGTGATCCCTGTTACCGTAATTCAAGCCGGGCCGTGCTGCGTTCTTCAAGTGAAAACGCTTGAGCGCGACGGATACGAAGCGGTGCAACTTGGTTTCAAAGACAAGCCGCGTCGTCTCGCTCGCCGCAGCGAACGCGGTCATGTCGCCAACATCGACAGCAAGCGTCAAAAGGCCGCGATCGCGTCCGGCGCGGCAGCTGCGAAGAAGGCTGAATGCGAACCGAAACGTTTTGTTCGCGAATTCCGCGGCAGCGTTGAAGGCGTTGAAGTTGGTCAAAACTTCGACGTTGAACTTTTCAACGACGTTCTTGCGGTCGACGTTACGGCGACCAGCAAGGGGCGCGGTACTTCTGGCGTTATGAAGCGTCATAATTTTGCTGGACAACACGCTACGCACGGCGTCAAGAAATGCCACCGTCACCTTGGCGGCACCGGCTGCAGCTCGTCTCCGGGCCGCACGCCGAAAGGCAAGAAGATGCCCGGACGTTACGGAAACGCTCGCTGCACAGTTCGTAATCAAAAAGTAGTCGTTGTCGATAAAGAAAATAATTTGCTTGTTATTCGTGGGGCTGTTCCTGGACCGACCGGCGCTTTTGTCTCGATTCGTCCGACCAATAAGTTGCCGGCGCCAAAGCATAACAAGTGGCGTCTTGCCTGATCGTAGGTCAGGGGATATCGTTTCGTTTACGATAACAATCAAACATACAACAGTATTGACAATAAAATGACTAATTTACCGATTTACGACAAGACCGGCGCACAAGTTGGCGAGTATGTGATCGACCTCGAAGCTCTTGCTCCGAAGATCAGCAAGCAGCTCCTGCACGACGCCGTTGTTATGTATCAAACGAACCTTCGTCAAGGTTCGGCTAAAACGAAGTCTCGCGCGGAAGTCGCCGGCACGAGAAAAAAGATGTACCGTCAGAAGGGCACGGGCAACGCTCGCGCCGGTCATAAGCGCAGCGGCGTTCGCCGCGGCGGCGGACATATCTTCGCCAAGGCTCCGAAAGACTGGACCTACCGTATGCCTCGCAAGGCTTTGAAAGCCGCCACGCGTATGGCTATGGCAGAAAAGGTTCGCGGCGACTATGTTAAGTTAATCGACGCTTTCGAAATGGACGCTCCTAAGACCAAGGAAGCCGCTGCGATTCTCGCTAATATGAAGTTTGATCGCACCGTCCTGCTCGTCGTTGGCGATTACGATAAGAACGTCTATCTGAGCGTTCGGAACATTCCCAAGGTTCAGGTTCTTCCTGTTTCCGATTTGAACGCTTACGAAATTCTTCGTCCGAAAAATCTCTTGGTAACCAAGTCGGCGATGGAAAAGTTTATTGAAACTCGCGTTTCCAAGTGAGTTGGCTTACGTGAAGGTTTGATAAACAAGAGAAGAAGGTAAGGATAGTAAAATGCCTCAATGCAAAGACGTTACCGATACGAAGCTCGCCCTTGAGCCGTATCAGATTATTATTCGCCCGATCGTGACCGAGAAAGCGTTCCACAACTCGTCGGCGAGAAACACGTACACCTTTGAAGTCCACAAGTTGGCTTCTAAGTCCGCCGTCAAAGACGCCATCGAGGCTCTTTACGACGTCAAGGTCGTCGCTGTAACGACTCAAAACCGCAAAGGTAAGAAACGCCGCACACGTCAAGGCGTTGGTTACACGCGAACTTGGAAAAAAGCTATGGTCACATTGGACAGCGAGCATCGTCTCGACCTCTATTGATAACGGCCGACTTTAGCAGACTTTAAACAGTGAAATAAAGAGTAATAAACATGGGTATTCGACGATATAAACCGAACAACGCGGGTCGGCGAAATATGAGCGTCAGCAACTTTGCCGAACTGACTAAGGGCGCGAAGCCTGAAAAGAGCTTGCTTCGCCCGAAGAAGCGTTGCAGCGGTCGTAACAATCAAGGTGTTATCACCGTTCGTCATCGCGGCGGCGGGCATAAGCGCCAGATCCGTTTGATCGACTACCGTCGCAACAAGGACGGTATGGTCGCCACGGTCGATTCGATTCAATATGATCCTAACCGCACGGCGCGTATCGCGCTGCTCGTCTATGAAGACGGCGAAAAGCGCTATATCATCGCTCCGGAAGGATTGACGGTCGGTATGCAGGTCGTCTCCGGCCCCGACGCTGAACCTCGCGTTGGAAACTGCTTGCCTTTGACCAAGATTCCGCTTGGTTCCGAAATTCACAATATCGAGCTTCGTCCTGGTCGCGGCGCTTGTATGTGCCGCAGCGCCGGAACTAACGCGACGCTCCTCGCGCGCGAACACGGCTGGGCTCAGCTCACGATGCCGAGCGGCGAAATCCGTCGTGTTCCTGCGGCGTGCCGCGCGGTCATCGGCGTCGTCGGGAACGGCGAACAGATGAACATCGTTCTCGGTAAAGCGGGTCGTTCTCGTTGGCTTGGACGTCGTCCTACAGTCCGCGGCGCCGCAATGAACCCGATCGATCACCCGCATGGCGGCGGCGAAGGGCGCACCAAGGGCGGTCGTCATCCCGTCTCCCCGACCGGCAAGCCGACCAAGGGCACTTCGACGCGCAGACACAAGAAGCCTTCGAACAAGGCGATCATTCGCCGTCGTCGCAGCCGTCGTTACGGTCTGTTGAAACTTTCCTGATAATAGCGAAACGGTTTAAAGTCGCGAGGGCGACGCGAACGTTGTTCCATCGTTCGAGACGTTCCTCGCGGACCGGTTTTCACAACTTAAATCAACTGAAAACTAAACGGATTCTCAATGAGCAGATCAATTAAAAAAGGTCCGTATGTCGATGAAAAACTTTTCGCTAAGATCGAAAAGCTAGATCAACAAGGCAAAAAAGAGCCCGTCAAGACGTGGGCTCGCGCTTGTACGATCGTCCCTGAATTTGTCGGACATACTTTCCTCGTTCATAATGGCAAGGCGTTTCTCAAAGTGTTCGTAACCGAAGAAATGGTCGGTCACAAGCTTGGCGAATTCTCCTTGACGCGTCTTTTCCGCGGACATGGCGGTAAAGGCAAGTAATACGAAAAGGCGCTAATATGCAAGAATATACCGAATTTCCTCAATACCGCGCAGTCCACAAATATGCGACGATCAGCGCGCAAAAAGTTCGCGTTTTTGCCGACCTTATCCGGGGCAAGTACGCCGACGAAGCGATAACGCTTCTCGAATGCTACCCGAATCGCGGCGCTCGTATGCTTGAAAAAGTTCTGAAAAGCGCGATGCACAACGCCGAAGATCTCGGCAATCCAGACATTGAAAGCCTCGTTATCGCGGACGTTCGCGTTGACGAAGGTCCGATGCAGCGCCGCTGGCGCGCCGGTTCTCGGGGCGTCTCGACGATCATCAAGAAGCGTTCGAGTCACATCAGCGTTGTTTTAGAGTGATAGAAACCAACACAAAGGCAAGACTTTTCGGAGTCCCCTTTAAATACGAGGAATACGCTTAGACATGGGTCAAAAAGTCAATCCGGTCGCGTTTCGAGTCGGCGTCATGGAAGGTTGGAAGAGCCGTTGGTACGCTCCTAAAAAGGAATTTTCCGCCCTCCTCATCGAAGATAAGAAGATCCGCGACTACATTAAGAAACGAACTGATAAAGTCTCCGACCACGGTCGTCGAGATCAATCAGACGCCGATGGCAGCGGCGCTCGCCGATCGCACAACAAAGAGCAGTTGAGCTATCCGGGCATTGCCAAAATTGAGATCGAACGTACTCGCGACGAAGTTCGCGTCGTTGTCGTCAGTTCCCAGCCCGGCCGCTTGATCGGCAACAAGGGCGCGAACGTCGAATTGCTTCAAAGCGAGCTTCAAGCGCTCACGGGACGTCGAATCAATCTCAAGATCGAAGAAGAAAAGAATCCTGAACTTGTCGCGCAACTAGTTGCTGAAGACATTGCCGATCAGCTTGTCAAACGCGCTTCCTTCCGTCGCGTTATGAAAAACGCGATGCACCGAGCGATGGAAAAGGGCGCCAAGGGCATTAAGATTCAGTTGTCCGGTCGTCTCGGCGGAGCTGAAATGGCTCGTACCGAAAAGCAATCGGTTGGATCGATTCCGCTTTCGACGTTGCGCGCAAAAATTGATTACGGCTTCCAAGAAGCCAAGATCGCGCAAGGTCATATCGGAATTCAAGTTTGGATTAATCAAGGCGAATATAGCGAGGACGATAACAATGGCCAGAATGCCGAAAAGAGTCAAGCACCGAAAAATCCAAAGAGGACGTATAAAAGGTAACGCGACCCGCGGTCAAGCGGTATGTTTCGGCGGCTACGGTCTTCAAGCGCTTGAAGGCGGCTGGATCAGCGCCGCGACGATCGAAGCGGGACGTATTGCCGCGCAACAGTACCTCCGTGGCGGCGGTAAGTTGTACATCCGCATCTTCCCGAATAAATCGATTACGTCGATTCCGCTCGAAACGCGTATGGGTAAAGGTAAGGGCGAGCCGGATTACTGGGCTGCAGTCGTTCGACCTGGTACGATCATGTATGAAGTTTCCGGCGTTCAAGAAGAAACCGCAAAGCTTTGCTTCAACCGTTTGGCTCATAAGATGCCGATCAAATGCCGTATGATCGGTCGTAAAATGATCTGACGACGCTCCGAGCTTGAGTCGTTTGCGTCTGTGAGCGGCTCTGGCTCTCCGGTTCACGTTGCCCTTGAATTCGAGGCGCGCGGCGACGCGGTCAGCTTCGAGGAAGAGTTGAGAATAAAATGAAGGCTAAAGAGATTAGAGAAATGAGCGAAGAGCAACGCGACAGCTTGCTCAGACAAACAATCGACAAGTTGTTCAAACTTCGCGTCCAAGCTCGTATGGAACGCTTGGATTCTCCGAGTGAAGTCGGCAAAGCGAAGAAACTGATCGCTCAAATCAAAACCATTCAACAAGAAATCAAAGGTTAAGAAAGATTTCGAAGTTCGCGTTGCCGCGCACCTAGAGACGCTTTCATAGCGAGGACATATATGCCTAAGATGAAGTTGGTCGGCGTCGTTAAATCCGACAAAATGAAGAAGACCCGACGAGTTGAGATTCCGCGTCTCAAGAAGTATCCGAAGTACGGCAAATACGTTCGCACTCGAACTGTCTGCTACGTTCACGACGAAAACGACGAATCCGCTTGCGGCGACGTCGTTGAAATCGAAGAAAGCCGTCCGACGTCCAAGCTGAAGCGTTGGACGCTCGTAAGCATTGTGAAAAAAGCGGAGAAGATTGGCGGCTGAACCTTTTGCTCTTGCAGAAAGGAAGTCGTCGGCCTGTTGGGCGGATAGAATCGCCACAGGTACTAACCAGAAAATAACCCCTTAGTGGAAGCGAGTAAGAACCATGATTCAAATGCAAACTCGTTTGGAATCCGCGGACAACACAGGCGCTAAAGAACTGCAGTGCATTAAAGTGTTAGGCGGGACCCACCGCCGTACCGCCGGGCTCGGCGATATTGTTGTTTGTTCCGTGAAATCGGTAATTCCGGGAAGCCAAATTAAAAAAGGCCAAATTGTCAGAGCTGTAATCGTTCGCACGAAGCAGCCTACGCGTCGAGAAGACGGCAGCTATATCAAGTTCGATTCGAACGCCGCCGTTTTGGTCGACAACGACAAGAACCCGCGCGGGACTCGTATTTTTGGCGCCCTTGGTCGTGAACTGCGCGACCTCGGCTTTATGAAGATTGTCAGTCTTGCGAGCGAGGTGGTCTGATATGCGTATCAAAACTCAAGACAAAGTCGTCGTCCTCTCCGGCAAGGATCGAGGTAAGGAAGGCAAAGTCATGGCCGTTGACCGCGAAGCCGGTAAAGTAACGGTGGAGGGCGTCAACGAAGTCAAGCGACACGTTCGTCGTTCGCAGCGTAATATGCAAGGCGGACGCCTTTCTAAGAACATGCCGGTTCCGGTCGGCAAAGTCATGTTCGTTTGCCCGTCCTGCAACAAGCCGACGCGCGTTGGATATAAATTCGACGAGGCCGGCAAAAAGGTTCGTTTCTGCAAGAAATGCGAAGCCGTTGTTGTAGAAGCCCCGTATACTAAAAAACGTTAATGCACAGGTAGAACGTCATGACGCCTAGACTTTTAGAAAAATATAAAACTGAAATAGTCCCCAGTTTGACTAAAAAACTGGGTAAAACGAACATTCACTCCGTGCCGAAACTCGAAAAGATCGTCGTGAATATGGGCGTCGGCAGCGCCATCCAAGATAAGAAATACTTGGAAGAAGCCCTCGACGTTTTGACCATCATTACCGGTCAAAAGCCGATTATCACGACCGCTCGACGCTCGATCGCAGGTTTCCGTCTTCGCGAAGGCATGAACATCGGCTGCAAAGTCACGCTTCGCGGCGCGCGTATGTACGAATTTATGGATCGTCTGATCTCGATCATACTTCCTCGCGTACGCGACTTCCGCGGCTTGAATCCGAACAGCTTCGACAAGCGCGGTAATTACAACCTGGGTCTGGCCGAACAATTGGTCTTCCCGGAATTGAATCCTGACAAATACACGAAGAGCCAGGGTATGAATATTACATTCGTAACCAACGTCGACAGCGACGACGAAGCTCGTGAACTCCTTCGTGAATTTGGCACGCCTTTTAAGACTGTTAACGAACGCTAATCGCTGGAATAAGGTAAACGAGAACAATGGCAAGTAAAGCAAAAATCAATAAGGCTAATCGGAAGCCCAAATTCAGCACCCGTCGCGAAAGTCGTTGCAAGGTTTGCGGTCGTCCGCGCGCGGTATATCGAAAATTTGGTCTCTGCCGTATTTGCTTCCGCGAGAAGGCGGACAAAGGTCTTATTCCTGGCGTTAAAAAAGCGAGTTGGTAGTACAAAGGAGAACTGAAAAATGATGACCGATCCCATTGCAGATATGTTGACTCGTATCCGCAACGCTATTAAAGTCGAACACCAAACTTTGGACGTTCCCTTTTCGAAACTCAAGCTCGGCGTTGTCGACGTTTTGAAACGCGAAGGATATATCTGGAACTACGAAGTTGTTGAAGATACCCCGTGCAATAAGATTCGTATCCAGTTGAAGTACAGCACAAGCGGCGAACGCGTTATTCAATGCATCAAGAAGATCAGCAAGCCTGGTCGCCGCTACTACTGCGGACCCAAAGATCTACATCCTGTCCTCAACGGTCTTGGAATCAGCATTCTCAGCACGAACGTCGGCGTTATCAGCGACCGCGAAGCTCGCGCCCAAAATGTTGGCGGCGAAGTCCTTTGCGAAGTTTGGTAATATCGACCGTAAGATGAAACAGAGTCAACCGTTGTGCGAATTTTTTACAAGAATTGTTTCGCATAGCCGTTGACTTTTTTAAAATACGCTTTAAATTACCTGGACCACGCTCTTTTAAAACGCGCTCGAGGCTGGTTGTGTTCGTAGCCGAATCGAGTACAAGGAGCGTGTGACGTCGCGCGTTTCGTAAGGCGCGCCCGGTTCCCGAACAAAAACGCAGTCCCATTTTGTTTTCCAACAAATTTGGTAGTTATTTTGAGGGGCGAGGGGCGGATAGCGCGTCGAAGCGCCGATTCTCTCTGTTGGACGATCATACGAAATCGCATCGTATTGACGAAGGGGAATAGGCGCGCATACGTCTGGAATAAAGATTGCGAATAAAAGCTAACACATTTCAGAGACAAAGGTTACACGAATATGTCGAGAATTGGAAAGAAACCGGTTGCTTTGCCCAGCGGCGTTACTGTTGAGATCAAAGACGACCGTGAAGTTACAGTGAAGGGACCCAAGGGCGAACTCACGCAAAAGTTCCGTCCTGAGGTCGTCGTCAGGCAAGAAGGCGACTCTGTCATTGTAGAAAAGATTAACGATACGCGCACAGCGAACGCGATGCACGGGCTTACCCGTTCGCTCGTTCAAAACATGGTTACTGGCGTAACGGAAGGCTATGAAAAGAAACTGGAAATCTTCGGAACCGGTTATCTTGCCGCCGTCGCCGGCAACGTCCTGCAAGTCCGCGTCGGTTTCGCTCATGAAGTCGAGAAACCGATCCCCGCTGGTCTTACTGTCAAATGTTCTGACGCACAACACGTTCAAATTAGCGGCTGCGACAAGCAGCTTGTCGGTCAATTTGCCGCTGAAGTTCGCGCGATCAAAAAGGCTGAACCTTACTTGGGCAAAGGCATCAAGTACGAAGGCGAAGTTATTCGTCGTAAGGAAAGCAAGGCTGCCGGTAAGAAATAATAACGTCGGCAAGCACAGGCTCGAACGATATTGCGCGCCAAATAATTACAGGACCAATCAGGTTTCGTTGGTTCTCGGCGCCTAGAAATATCGCTCGTTGTTGCAAATCAAACAATATAAATAATCGTGTGGTAATAACGTGAGAAAGAAACAACTTCGTCTGAACAAACAGCGCGCGGCCCGCAAATTCCGAGTCTCCAACGCTGTTAAAAGGTATAGTTCTCGTCCGAGAATGTGCGTTTTCCGCAGCTCGCGACACATTAGCGTTCAAATTGTCGACGATTCCGTTGGGATGACTTTGGCGAGCGCGAGCACCTATGAAAAGGATTTTCGCGATTCTAACGCGAGCGGCGGAAATGTCGCCGCCGCCGCGATTATCGGTAAAAAAGTCGCTGAACGCGCTCTTGCCGTCGGCGTAACCGCCGTCGCTTTCGACCGCAAAGGTTACAAATTCCACGGTCGCGTTCAAGCTCTTGCCGACGCCGCCCGCGAGGCTGGTCTCGATATTGGCGCCAAAGCCGACGCTGAGTGATACGATTAGAGACGCGCGTTAAGCTTTGCGCTTAACAGAAATGCAAGAAACGAACCTTAGCGTCGTTTCATCCGACAGTAAAAATCCCAAACAGAATAATATTGAATAAATATGGCCAGTGATAATAGACATGAAAACGTCGAAGGCGGCATACAGGACAAGGTCGTCAAAGTACGTCGATGCGCGGCGGTCGTCAAGGGCGGACGTCGTTTCAGTTTCACCGCGCTTGTCGTCGTTGGCGACGGCGAAGGTAAAGTAGCATGGGGTTACGGAAAAGCAAATGAAGTTCCCCCAGCAGTCAGCAAAGCGATTCAGGACGGTACTCGTAAACTTCAAGCGGTTTGTCTTGAAGAAGACCCGTCGAGCCCTGGCGTTCGTACGATTCCTCACGTTGTTGAAGGTCGTTTCGGCGCCTCTCGCGTCCGACTTGTTCCAGCCGGTCCCGGTACGGGCGTTATTGCGGGCGCCGCAGTTCGCGCGGTTTGTGAAGCCGCCGGCATTACCGACATTTTGACTAAGTCCTACGGCAGCCCGAACGCTACGAACCTTGTTAAAGCGACGATCGAAGCTCTGAATCAACTTCGTTCTAAGACGCAAATCGAGAATTTGCGAGGAGTGAAGCTCTAATGAATATCCATACAGTCAACGAAGGCGTTTGCAAGAACGTCCGTAAAGATCGCGTTGGTCGCGGTACTGGTTCCGGCAAAGGCAAGACTGCCGGCCGCGGCATGAACGGTCAGCGCTCTCGCGCCGGTTTCTCTATGTCTCCGGTTTTCGAAGGCGGTCAAATGCCTTTGGCTCGTCGTGTTCCGAAACGCGGTTTCAATAACAAAAAATTCGCCGACGTCGTCGAAAGCGTCTCGTTGAAGGCGATCGTTCGTAAATTTGACGATTCCGAGGTGATTACTCCGGAACTTCTCGAAGAAAGAAAGCTTATTTCCAGCGCGAAGTCGATCGTTAAGCTGATCGGCGCCGAAGAACTTACCGCTGCGTACAAGTTCAAGGTCCACCGCGTATCCGAAGGCGCTAAAGCGGCCGTCGAAAAAGCTGGAGGAAGCGTTGAAATTCTTCCCGGCAAGAAGCCGGTCGTCAAGAACAAGATGAAGTCCAAGGCCAAGGCTGCGTGATCCTTATCGGTTAGCGAGCCGTTATAGGGTATCAATCAACGATTTTCTCTGTTTTTGATAATTTCGATGCGGCGCGCGTTATCTCAATGAAAAATCGTTCGGCAGACCCTGTCGCCGAGCGATTTTTTTAATATCAGGTTGGCAACGTCGGGAAATTTGCGTCGTTTGCCAACATTCCGCAGGTCTGAGCCTGGCTTGTTTTTAAAAATTCCAAAAATCTTTGTTTTTTTAACAATATTTTTGAGGAAAACGCCTTAATCTCTTGTTAAAAAGCAAAAAGTTTTTACAATCCACCTTTTGCACGCTATTTGTTTAGCGCGGCAAGACCGCCGTCCTGCGCGCGCGGGACGGATAGTTGTTCGAGCGCCGTATTAGCAAAGACGTCTTCAAACGCGGAAATTCCGAGACGTTGGCGCTTCTTCTCGAGCGGCGGTCGACGCATATGTTAATTCCTGCCTTCGTAAGGAAAGGTCAGAGCAATAACGTTAGCAATGTAGGAAGGACAGCGATCGTTCGCGTTGTTCGTTTGACATGCGTTGCGTAGCGCTTTTGAACAGCTGACGTTTATTGAAATTTCGAGGATTCGTAATGTTTGAAAAAATCCGAATAGTGTTCTCAATTGCTGAATTGAGAAAGAAGATATTGTTGACGATCGGTCTCATCGCCGTCTATCGTCTCGGTTGGAATATTTTCCTCCCGATGGTCGATACCAAGATGCAGAGCGCAATGGGCGGTATCGCCGGCTTTGGCGATCTTCTTAGCCAAGTGGCGGTATTCAGCGGCACGCAGCTCGACCAAATGACGATTTTTGGTCTGGGTATCATGCCCTACATTTCCGCTTCTATTATTTTCCAACTTTTGGCGACGGTTTACGAGCCGCTCGAAAGGCTCCAAAAGGAAGGGGAGTCCGGTCGCAAGAAGATCAATGAGTATACTCGTTACGCGACGATTCTCATTTGTATCATCCAATCGATGGCTTATCTTTCCATGTTGAACGCCCAAGCGGGTCAACAGATGCTTTCGAACGGCTACCAAACAATGTTCCTTTCGTCGTGTGTTGGCGAAAACGGTCATTTGACCTTTCCTTGGTACTGGCTCGCAGTTCTCACGATGACCACCGGAACGGCGTTCCTTATGTGGCTCGGCGAACAAATCGACGAATACGGTATCGGCAACGGTATCAGCCTCTTGATTATGGCCGGTATTTTGGCTCGCGCGCCTGGCGCCATTAAGCAGCTGATTACCAGCGCTTCGAGCGGCGGCGGAATCACGCTTGGCGGTCAACTTGGTATTGAAACGATTTTGTTCCTCTGCATTCTCTTTGTCGTCGTCGTGTTGGCGGTCGTCTATGTGACGAAAGGTCAGCGCCGTATTCCGACCCAAAGCGCGAAACACGTTCGGGGCCGTCAGGTTTTCGGCGGCAATCGTCAATACTTGCCTTTGCGCGTCAACCAAGCCGGCGTTATGCCGATCATCTTCGCGAGCAGCTTGATGCTCTTCCCGCAGTTTATCTTTGCGTATATGGCGAGCAACCTTAAATCTGACGCGAGTCAATGGTGGATCAGTTTTGTCCGCGGCGGCAGCGAAATATTCGGCGGCAGCAGTTCGTACGTTTACGTTCTGCTTGATATTGCGCTCATTTACTTCTTCTGCTATTTCTGGACGGCTGTTACCTTCAATCCGAAAGACATTGCGGAAAACCTCAAGAATCACGGCACGTTCATCCAAGGTTATCGTCCTGGCACGAGCACGGCCAACTATCTTGAAAAAGTTATGCTGCGCATTACGTACGTCGGCGCCTCGTTCCTTGCGATTATCGCCGTTGTTCCGACGCTCATCACGAGCTCGATTCCGGGCGTTAACTATAACCTCGCGAGTTTCTTTGGCGGCACGAGCCTGCTCATCGCGGTCAGCGTTGTTCTCGACCTGGTCGATAAGATTGACGCTCACTTGATCATGCGCAACTATAAGAGCTTGCTTGAAAACTGAGATGGAATGAAGACGCGGCGCATAGGCGTCCCTTTGCGCCGCCGAACTTCTCTTTTTGCTCGGCGGCGTTCTGACGCGTTACGAACGCGTTGGGCGCCTTTTGTTGTTTAAGAGAACAGCTGATTATACCAGCTTAAGACGATAGAGAATAATAATGAGAGTAGTCTTTGTAGGTCCTCCGGGCGCAGGCAAGGGAACACAAGCGGAAAATATCGTTCGTGATTACGGCCTTTACCACCTTTCAACGGGCGACGCTCTTCGCGCCGCTGTCAAAGCGCAAACTCTGATCGGGATCAAAGCCGACGAATATATGAAAGCCGGCGCGCTCGTTCCCGACGAAGTCGTCATCGGCGTTGTCGTCGACGCGCTTGAAGGCGAAGAAGCCAAGGGCGGTTGTCTCTTGGACGGTTTTCCTCGCACGATTCCCCAAGCTGAAGCGCTCGATAAGATTTTGGCTGAAAAGAACGCCCCTTTGGACGTCGTTCTGGAACTTTCCGTTCCTGACGAAGAACTTTTCAACCGTCTTGCTTCGCGCGGCCGCGCCGACGATAATCCGGAAGTCATCAAGCAGCGTTTGGTCGCTTATCACAGCCAAACGGAACCTCTTGTCGGCTACTATACGGAATCCGGCATATTGCGCAAGATCGACGGTCTTGGAACGATCGACGAGATCTATGCGCGTATCAAAGCGGTCCTTGACGAATACAAATGACCCGACGTTCGCTTAGTTTTACAGACGACCGCGCGTTCTCTCGGCGACGTCCAGACGGCTACGCGTTCGCTCCGCGAGCGCATATTCGCATTGGAGCGTCTGTAAAGCATAGCGTACAATTGTGCTAAACGTTGTTATGCCCTTGAGTTCTTCGTTTTTTCGCGATTGTTCTTTTCGACGCAGCGGACGTTTTACGTTCATATTCTATATTTCAGGACGCTCGGCGCGCAAGGAGCCGAGCGGGCTTTTCTGCGCTTGATATTTATTTGGCGCTATGTCGCGGCGCTATTTGCACGCGGCTATTTAGTGGGGACTAGAAATGTTTTCCTTAAAGACTGAAAAAGATATTTGGAAGATGCGCAAAGCCGGTCTGCTTACGTGGACGGCCCACGAATTGGTCCGAAAAATCATTAGACCGGGTATAACGACGCGCGAACTTGACGCGGAAGTTGAAAAATTATTTGTGCGCAATTGCGCGGTCGGTATGTTCAAAGGCGTCCCGGGACGCGTGCCTTTTCCGGCGGTAACGTGCATTTCTATCAACGATGAAGTCGTGCATGGCATACCCGGAGATCGCGTCGTTCAAGACGGCGATCTTGTCAGCGTCGACACCGGCTGCAAAATTGACGGCTGGTGCGGCGACGCGGCGTATTCGAGCCTCGTCGGAAACGTTTCCGAGAAAGCGCGCAAGTTGGTCGAAACGACCCGTGAAACTCTGTGGCTGGCTATTGAAAAGCTTAAGACGGCGCGCTATTGGAGCGACGTAGCTCGCGAAATGCAGAAGTACGTTCGCGAACGCGGGTATTCTGTCGTTGAGAGTTTTGTCGGACACGGCATCGGCAGAACGATGCATGAGGAACCGCAGGTTCCTAATTTTATTTACGATTCGTTCCTTCGTAACGATGATTTCCAAATCAAGCCGGGTCTTGTCATCGCCATCGAGCCAATGGTGAACGAAGGCGGCAAGAGGGTCAAACAGCATAGCGATTTCTGGACGATCTCGACGGCAGACGGCGCTCTGAGCGCCCATGAAGAACATACCGTAGGGATATTAAAATCGGGACCGCTGGTCTTGACTGGTCCCCCGGAAACGGAAGAAGAACGAAGTTTAGTCGAAATGTTTTTTGAACGTTATGGAAAAAACAAGTAACTATATTCTTCGGAAATTGCCTGTTTTTTCACAAAGTTTAAAGATATTTCTTTTCCCCCTCTTGCGTAGGAATTGAGTCGCGTTATAATTCACCCTACGTCGACTTTTAGCGGGACGCTGTCGTGTCAGCGCGCGCTAACGGTCCAAGATAGTAAAGAGTGTAACAATGAAAGTTCAAGCTAGTGTAAAGCGCATTTGCGAAAACTGCAAAATCGTAAAACGCAGGAACAAAGTCTTCGTTATTTGTGTCAATCCGCGACACAAGCAGCGTCAAGGCTAAGCATTGTGGCAACTGTCAGCACGATGCGGAAGACAACGATCGGGTAATGTTTTAAACGCATCACTGTCAGTTTGGAAGGCAAGCGCCGCGAGTGCGGTCGTTTAGCAAGTTATTTTAATAGGAGAAGTTGAATGCCTCGTTTATTAGGCGTTGATATTCCGAATAATCGTCCGGCTGCGGTTTCGCTGACGTACCTCTATGGCGTCGGTCCGAAAACAGCCAACGAATTATGCCGTAAGGCCGGCGTCGATCCGACCATTCGCGCCAAGGACCTCACTGAGGAAGAAATTGCGCGTTTGGCCTCGCTGCTCGATAACGACTACGTTGTCGAAGGTCAGCTCCGCCGTCAAGTTAACCAAAATATTGCCCGTCTTCGCGAAATTGGCTGTTATCGCGGAATCCGCCACCGTAAAGGTCTCCCTGTTCGTGGACAACGCACGAAGACCAACGCTCGTACCCGCAAAGGCGTCAAAAAGACTGTCGCCGGTAAGAAGGGCGTTAAGGACCGATAAGGTAACGCTGGAATACCGATCGAAAACGTTATTTACTGCGCGTAGTTTGCAGAATTGTTTTCGGTCGTCGTTCGTTACTTGCGTCTGAGCTTTGCTCGTAAATAGGCGCGTTGGTTTTACGAAATTTCGATACGTATTTGTTTTGTCTTAGGTCGTAAAATTAGTGACAAGGCAAGATAATCTGGAGATATTAAAGTGGCTAAGGTTTCTAAGAAACGTAAGATTAAGAGAAATGTCGCTAATGGCGTCGCTCACATTAAAGTTAGCTTCAATAACACGAATGTGACGATCACCGACGTTAAGGGCGATACGCTTTGCTGGGCAACCGCCGGCACAAGCGGATTTAAGGGCAGCCGTAAGAGCACGCCCTTTGCAGGTCAAATGGCGGCTCAACAAGCCGCTGATAAAGCGAAGAAGTTCGGTATGAAAGAGGTCGACGTTCGCGTCAAGGGGCCTGGCAGCGGTCGCGATATGGCGATAACGGCGCTTGCACAAGCGGGCCTGACCGTGAAGACGATCGAAGACGTTACTCCGTTGCCGCACAACGGCTGCCGTCCACCGAAGCGCCGTCGCGTCTAGTTGCTGGCGGGACGTTTCTTCGAACGAGTAAAGACAAGTCGTTCAGCGCTAATTTAATCGCGGTGAAGCGCGCATTAGCGGTCTCGTTGAAACGCGTCGAGTATTCCGGTTTCAACATGAAGCGTCCATCATCTATAAAATAACATATCGAACACAAAAAATATTGGAGCAAAAAATGGCTCGAACTTTAGGCCCCGTCTGCAAAAGATGCCGTCGTGAAGGCAAGAAGCTCTATCTGAAGGGTACGCGCTGCGACTCTAAGGCTTGCCCCTTTGAAAAGGCTGGAGCGAGAAAACCGCTTCCTCCGGGAATGCATGGTATGAAGCGTGGCAAGATGACCGAATACGGCGAACAACTTCGTGAGAAGCAAAAGGTTAAGACGTATTACGGAGTCCTTGAAGCGCAATTCCAAAAGTACTTTAAAGCTGCGGAACGTTCGAAGGGCAATACGGGCGAAGTCCTCTTCACCTACCTCGAACGTCGTCTTGACAATGTCGTTTACCGCTTTGGGTTTGCCGTTTCTCGGGCCCAAGCTCGTCAAATGATCGCGCACGGTCACATCTGTGTCAATGATCGTCGTCTCGACGTTCCTAGCTATCTCGTTCGTCCGGGCGACGTCGTTTCGATGAAAGTCTTCAAGTACCAAGGCAAGAAGGCGTCGAATCCGACTGCGAAGGGTATTTATAGCGTTACCGTCGGCTCGAAAGACGCCGCCGGCACGACGACCGTTCTTGAAGCTACTGCATTGCGTCAAGTTCCGGATTACCTTTCTCGTAACGAAGGCGACGTTCCCAGCGGCGTTGTCATGCGTTATCCTCTCTTTGACGACGTTGACAAATCGTTGGACGTCCGCCCGCAACTCATCGTCGAACTTTGCTCGAAGTAAGGTTAGCTTTGAATTGCCAGCGTGTTTTGCACGCGGTTTATTTGACCAAGCGCAGCGTCTTCGAGCTAATGCGCGTCTCACTGGCGCGACGTCAACGCGGACGCTGTATTCGAGTTTTTGTTAAAGAACGCCAGAATGACATGGAGCGAACTCAAACATGAGAATTAGATGGAGAGGATTGGAACTTCCGACAAAGGTTGAAGGCTCTGATTGCACCCCGACCTACGGTAAGTTTGTTGCCGAGCCCTTTGAGCGTGGGTTTGGCGTTACGATTGGAAACAGTCTCCGACGAGTTCTTCTATCGAGCTTGGAGGGCAGCGCGGTAACGAAGATGAAACTTCGCGGCGCTAACCTTGAATTCACGTCCTTGCCGGGCGTGATGGAAGACGTTACCGAAATCGTCTTGAACGTTAAGTCTCTTACTGTTCGCTCGCAGGACGAGAAGCCTAATATTATTCGCGTTGAAAAGAATAAGAAGGGCGTTATTACCGGAGCCGACGTGATCACCGACCATCAAGTGGAAGTGATCAATAAAGACCACGTTTTAGCGACCTTGACCGACGACGTGCTGTTCAGCCTCGAAATGGTCGTCGAAAATGGGCGCGGATACGTTCCCGCAACGGAACAGGCTTCTTATCGCGATCGCAACGAGGATATCGGGTATATTCCGATCGACGCCTCGTTCAGTCCTGTCGTGAAAGTTCAATACAGCGTCGAAGAAACGCGTGTTGGTCAAAAGACGAATTATGATCGTTTGGTCATGCAAATTTGGACCGACGGTTCAACCGATCCCGAGATGGCTCTGACAGAAGCCTCCAAGATCCTGCGCAAGCACTTGAATCCCTTCATTCAGTACAACAGCGCCGGCGGCCTGATTGTCTATCCTGTTTCGGACAGCGCCAGCAAGAGCGTCGATCCAGAACTGAACGCGAAGCTGAACAAGCCGCTCTCGGATCTGAAGCTGAACGTTCGCGCAAGCAACTGCCTGGAAAACGTCGGTATCAAGACCGTGCGGGAACTCGTTTCATACACTGCGGACCAACTCCTTCAAATCAAGAACTTCGGCGAAACGTCGCTTAATGAAGTTTGCGAGAAGTTGGACGAACACGATCCTCGCATTCGTCTCGGAATGCACCTTGACTGAGCGTTGAGGACGTCTCCCGCGAACTGCGCGCAAGACGCATATTATTGAAATCGAACAAACTTATAATATAAAGATAGTACCATGCGACACAGAAGAACTGGAAGAAAATTTGGGCGTAACCCGAAGCACCAACGCGCGTTGCTGAAAAATCTTGCGATCGCGCTGATTCTGACCGAACGCGATCCCGAAGATTTCGATTCGGAAAAGGAAGCGCCGAAGAAGGCGGGCCGTATTATCACGACTCTCCCGAAGGCTAAGGAACTCCGCCCTTACATTGAGAAGCTGATTACTAAGGCTGTCAAAGCCCAGGAATCGATCGATAAAGCCGAAGCGCTCGCTTGCAAAGCGGAACGCGGAACCGAGGAATGGAAAGCTTGGCGCGAAAGCGACGAATGGAGAGCTTGGACGCAAGCCGCCGCTCCTGCCGTTGCCGCTCGCCGCGCCGTTTATGCGAAGCTGAATTCCCGCGAAGCCGTCGCCTTGCTTTTCGATCGTATCGCCCCGCGTTATGTTGATCGTCCAGGCGGATACACGCGTATTCTCAAGCTTGCGACGCCTCGACTCGGCGACGCTGGCAAGCGCGCGATCATCGAATTTGTCGGCGAAGACGAATACCGCAACACGAGAGCGACCTCGGCTATTCCGACTGTCGAATGAGCGTGAAGGATTCGTCTCGACGGTAAATCGAGTCTGAGCGAATGAAATAGAAAACGGCGTCTCTATGGCGTCGTTTTTTATTTCATTATCTATCTCTTGCGCGTGATGTTTTTTAAGTCTTATTGTCTTCGTGTTTCGAGGGTGTTATGATGGCAGACAGACCGAAAAGCTTTGACTATACGAACGCTATCTATCGGCTTTGCCAAGACATTTGTTCGAAGATTCCCACTTTTCAAACGATCGATTGCGATCGTATCGGTTATTCTTTCAGCGTCGCTAAGAACAAGCAGAGCGGTTACGGCCGTTTGGCGTCCATTTCTCCTTTGCGTTTCGAGAACGGGGCGATCGTTACTTTTAAAGAGCGCCACATAACGACCCTTTCGGCATTAGGGAAGAGGATCGCCGTCGTCGAACGAAGATACTTTAGGGCTCGAACAGTAATTGGCGAGAAGGGTAATGAAATACTGTATATCTTCGACATAATGGCTCCGCGCTTTATTAATTTGTCCGTTCGCGAAAAGCTCGATACCGTTATGCACGAATTGTATCACATCAGCCCGAAATTTGACGGGGACGTTCGTCGTTTTCCCGGGCGCAACTGGCAGCATGGGAACAAGAAGGCGTACGACGCCAGGTCGCAAGCTTTTAGCGAAGAATGGCTTGCAACAGATCCGGATCCCAGGGTGTACGATTTTTTGAAGTATAACGTGAAAGAACTTCAGGAAACATACGGAAGGATTGTTGGAAACAAGTATTCAAGGGTTCACTGGATTCCAATAAGCGAAGAGGAAGCGTTTCGGCTTGATCACCGATTGGCGACTCGTAAGAATCAATGAAAGATAAGAGGGGCTGGAAATGAACGTTGAGCGCCTTAGGGCTTTATTGAACAGACGCGTCTTTCTTCAAAGGGCGCTTTCTTTACCGTTTCTGGCCCTTCTAGCGGAGCGCGTCGGCTTTACAGAAGAGCCTAAGCCGGGGATCGTCGAGCCGACTGCCGACGAAGCAAAGGCGGCGATCGAGGCGATGTTCGCAACGAACGCGTCGAACGTAACGCCCGAGCGCCTGGCAGCCTGCGCGACGATACAACGTTCCGTCGATCGTCTGCGCGCGGCGGAATTTGCGTCTTATTTCAGCGCCGGCGAGCAAGCCGCCAGGGAATTTGAAGAGGAGCGAGCGGTACTGCGTTTCCTGAACGCGTCTTTTGATAAAGCGATCAAGGAGATTCGTGAGACGCAGGTTCAGGAAGGGACGGTCGTTTTTTGGCACATTTACAATATGGGCTACGTCGTTAAGACGCCGACGCAAACTTTTGCCATCGACGTCAAACATCGCCGCGCCGACGAGCTCGTCCCCCTTATCGACTTTCTGCTGATAACGCACAAACATGGCGATCATTATGTTCAACCGTTCTGCGAAGCTGTTGCGGACGCGGGCAAGCCGGTCGTAATGAACTTCCTCGACGACGAATGGACGACTCCAGCTGAAGGCAGAGATTACGTCTTTGGCGATTGCAGCGTTAAAGCGCGGCTAGTCGACCATAACGCAACGCTCCTCAAATTTGTGACGACGTACGAAATCGACTGCGGCCCGAAGTCGGGCAACGTTGTTGTCTTTCACGTTGGAGACGCTTGCAGCATGAATCAGATTAAGGCGGACGAGCAGGTCGACGTCTTTATCCCACACCTTGCGGTTGGACTTGACGTTCCCAAAGCGGTCAACGAGACCCTTAAGCCGAAGACGACGCTGCTTTCTCATATCCTCGAACTTGGTCATCTCATCGATCAATGGCGTTGGTCGTACGAGCACGGGTACAACGTCGTTAAGAAGTGCGCCAACGACAGCGTAATCCTGCCGATGTGGGGCGAGAAAATTACGTATTCGCGTTAGCTTTTAGAATGAGTTTGTCGGCGACTCAAAGGAATTTGTTCCTTTGCAGCAGATAACGAACGTTTTATGAGGGAACACAAGAGGGAATGCCAATATGATCGGCAGATTTGAACCGGACGCGTCGATCGATCTTCATGGACGCCGCCCTGACGCCGCGTTAGAGTATTTGCGCCGTTCGGTAGAGTCGGGGCGTTATCGCGGCAAGGCGTTAGAAGTGATCCACGGGCAAGGCCGCGGGATTTTGCGCGTGCAGGTCCGCGAATGGGCGCGCGCGTCGTCATGCGTCAAAGAGATTTGGACGGGCGAAGATTACTTTTTGCCGGGCGGCGGGGGAGTAACGGTCCTTTTTCTTTAAGTCGGCCGAACAGTTTCCTTGCGCTTTTTGACGCCTAGTTTTTGCGCGGATTGTTTGGTTTCTAACGATTGAATTTGTGAAAATCCGAAAAAAGCGGATTGTAATGGCATTATTTTATTGACGAAACGCCCTTATAGGGATTATACTATAGGCAAGCGGCGTTGTGTAAGAATCTCTTTGAACGGAGTTTTCTTCCAGCGCTTGCGCCCGGGCATATCTAGTAAGATCGATAATCGTAATTGAGCGTAGAAATGACAATCAATTTTATGAATAGAATGGCGCTTGCCCTCTTAAGGAATCGCGGCGTTTTGACGGCGGCGTGTTTCTCTTGCGTTTCTTTGTTCCTTGTTGTGAACGCGACGCCCCTTCACGCGCAAGGGGACGGTTCCGCCACGATGCGTCCAGTTCCGACGTTTATCGGTTACGAAGAAACGTACCAGTGGAGCGACGTTCCTGAGATCCTCTCTGAAGGAGCGAAAGACGCGCAGAGCGACGTCAGCGAATATTCTTGGGCAAGCGATCTCTTGTTCCAAAAGGAGATTTGGCAGCTTCAGTTCAAGTATAAAAACGTCCGAACGATCGACGTCAACTTCCCGACGAAAGACGGCACGTTCCAAACGAAGCGCGTTTGGTATATGGTCTATTCCGTAACGAACACGGGCGAACGCCTCAGCGCGGAACTCGTTAAGGATCTGAGCGAGCTGGATTCCGTTTACGACGCGTCCTTTGAATCGAAGCCCGACGTTTCGGTCGCCTCCGGCAAGTACCAGATTCCCTCGAATAATCTTGAAGGCGTCCATAAGCCGAACAAGTTCACTCGACCTGCAGACGACCCCGAGGGCGCGGTCCTCTTTGTTCCGCGCTTTGTCTTTGCGTCTTCGTCGATTCAAGACAGACTCATTTACGAACGCAAAGAGGACGGTCTATTCTACGGTCAAAGCCGCGGGACTGAAGAAGGCGTTTACTACGACGAATACCTTCCCCTTGCAGTCGTACAAATTTCGAAGCGAGAAACGCGCGGCAATCAGGAGCTTATCGATTCGGTTCGCATGGCTAACCGTCCGATCAAGCCGGGCGAAACGGTCTGGGGCGTCGCTACTTGGACCGACGTCGACCGCCGCATCGATAAATTTTCCGTCTATGTCAGCGGCTTGACGAACGCGCTTCGCTGGGAATTTTCTGACGAGCCCGACACAACCCAAGTTGGCGCGGGCCGCGAGGTTATGCGTAAAGTTCTGAAACTGAATTTCTTCAGCCCGGGCGACGAATACTCCCGCGAAGGAAAAGAAATTTATAATAATTTGCCGGGGGAACTTGACTTCCAGTGGGTTTACCTGTAAAATAACGCAAATGTTTTAGCGCCCGAGTTTCGTTCGTCTCTTTGTTCGTGCATCGAGCGTCGGCAAACGTTGTGAAATGGGAGCCGACAATCTCGTTCGAGCTAGAAAGAGCGCCGTTTCAGATCGAAAGTTTCGAGCTGAGCGTAAATGAGGGCCTCAACAGGGAAACAAGGTCGACCGTCGTAAAAGAGCAAGCCGACGGCGTCTTTCACCGAGGCGACGTCAACGACGCGACGGTCCCTATTGAGATAGTGTTAGTTTAGTTGAATGCAAAACTGAAGGCAGTACAATGGCTCACAAGAAAGGTCAAGGTTCCAGCCGTAACGGTCGCGACTCGAACGGACAACGCCGCGGCGTTAAGGCGTACGGCGGACAAACGGTCCAACCCGGCAGCATCATCGTTCGTCAGTGCGGCACGCGCTTCCATCCTGGAAAAGGCGTCGGCATGGGAAATGATTACACGATTTACTCTTTGATCGACGGCGTCGTTACTTTTGATCAGGGCGGTCGTCGTATCAACGTCTTTGAAAAGGCTACTGCGTGATTTCGCGCCTAGCTTGGCAAAGCACGATCTAAGAAGGGGATGGCGTTTCGTCGTCCCCTTTTTTTAGCGCCGTACGGAAACGAGCGGACGCGATGGCGTTGCGAAGCGAGCGATAAGGAATTCAATTGAAAGGAGACGTCGATGTTTGTCGATGAAGCTGCCATTGAAGTAGTAGGCGGTAAAGGCGGCGACGGTTGCGCCAGTTTTCGGCGCGAGAAATACGTGCCTCGCGGCGGTCCCGACGGAGGGGACGGCGGCCGCGGCGGCAACGTCGTGCTGCGCGCGAATAGTAATGTGTCGACCTTGCTGCACCTTGTGCATAAAAAGACTTGGAAAGCGGAAAACGGCCAGCAAGGCGGCTCTTCGCAATGTCACGGCGCGAGCGGCGCGGATCTCGTCATCGAGACGCCGGTCGGGACGATGGTCTTCGACGAGACTCACGATCTTCTGCTTAAAGATTTAAAGGAAGATCAAGAAGAATTTATCGTTGCGCGCGGCGGCTTTGGCGGCAAAGGGAACGTTCGCTTTAAGTCGTCGACGGTTCGTTCTCCCTTGACGGCGACGCCCGGCGGAAAGGGACAAGAGCGAAAGATTCGTCTTGAACTGCGCGTGATAGCGGACGTCGGCTTGCTCGGCAAGCCGAACGCGGGCAAGAGCACGCTTTTGAGCCGCTTGACCAGAGCCAAGCCGAAGATTGCGTCCTATCCTTTTACGACGATGACGCCCAACCTTGGTCTTGTTCAAGTCGGGCGCGACCGCAGTTTTGTGATCGCCGATATTCCCGGCTTGATCGAAGGCGCGAGCGAAGGCGTTGGTTTGGGGCACGATTTTCTCCGCCACATTCAGCGCGCGGGCGTCTTGCTGCATTTGGTCGAGCCCGCGCCGCTGGACGGCACGGATCCAATCCAGAACTATCTTGCGATTCGACGCGAATTGGAGAATTATGACGACGAGTTGGCTAAACGCCAAGAGGTTGTCGCAGTAACGAAAAACGATCTGCCGGAAGCGGAAACAGTGCGTCAACGTTTTGCCGACGAACTTGAAATCGACGCGTTTCTCATTTCGGCGGTAACGGGCGTAGGGCTGAAAGAACTTGTCGACAAGATTGCCGAGATTATCAAGCCGAAACCGCAGTGGTAGACGCGCGCTGGCGAGCATGAACGGCGCTGCGGGGCGTCTTGGAGCGGCGCGTTTTTTGGTCTGTCTGTCGTTAAATTTTCAAAAATGAGAAAATATTCGTTGCGGTAATAGGAGAGTTCGTTATAATTAGGGTAGCTTACCTCTTGTCCTTTTTGGCGCGTCTAGCATTGACGCGCTAGGGGGCAGGGCGTGTCTGCTTACGCGACGCTTGCGTTGAAGACGCGTGTTTTTTCCTGTTAGGATCAAGTTATGCCTTTGTTGACGATTGGTTCCGCCGCCTACGATACGCTGGAGACGCCGTTTGGCTATCGCGACAGATCGCTTGGAGGTTCGGGCGTATACGCTTCTTTTGCCGCCAGCTTCTTTACAGAATCTCGTTTGATAGGCGTAGTGGGCGGGGATTGGAAGCCTGAATACTCGGGCCTTCTTCGTTCTCGAGGAGTCGATCTTGAAGGGCTTGAAACGCGCGAGAATGAGAAGACAACCTATTGGTCCGGTCGTTATTTTGACGATATGAATCATCGCGAGACCCTTTGTTTTGAAGGGAACGTGATGAGCGGAACGTATATCCCGATCGTTCCGGAGTCTTACAAGGATACCCCGTACGTCTTCTTAGGAAACGGTTCTCCAGTAACCGATATGGCGCTTCTGGATTCTATTTCTAAGCCGAAGCTCGTCGTCGCCGATACGATGGATTTCTACATTAATGGGATGAAAAAGGAACTCTTTGAGCTTTTGACGCGAATTGACGGTCTCATTGTGAACGACACAGAAGCGACCCTTCTCACGGGCGAGCGCGACAGTCTTTTCGCAGCGAAGAAGATCTTAGAGACTGGCCTGAAGTTTACCGTGATTAAACGCGGCGAATACGGGGCGATGTATCTCTCAGAAGACGAAATCTATCTTATTCCCGCGTTTCCGACCTTTAAGGTCGTCGACCCGACAGGGGCGGGCGATTCTTTTGCAGGCGCGTTCATGGGCAGCCTTGCCGAATCAGGCGATCTTTCCGCCGAAAGCGTTAAGAATGCGCTTTTGTACGCGACGGTCGTGGCAAGTTTAAACGTTGAAGGTTTTTCTCTCGAGCGCTTCCAGTATGTAACGCGCGCGGAAATCGACAAGCGAGCCGCCGAATTTAGAAAGGTTCTCGTTTGAACGTCGTTGAAACGTCGCGTTTCGCTCGGCTCATTTAAAAGTTCAACGTAATTTTTGAGGATTGACGTGTTGGTTTTTTGTCGATCCTCCGAGTTTTTGCGTTCTTTGCGCCGCTGCGCACTTTGGGTTGACGCCAAAACTCTAAGACCTCGGTTCTGGGTAAAGATAATAACGCCGAGGCGGCGCGTTTCACACGCGTACAAAGATACAGATGCGATATAAGGAATATCGAATTGACAAAAGATTTCGATAAACAAGACAAAACAAGTCGAGAACCTTCTCGGAGCCGAACGAACGGCAAGGGAACGTACTCGCGATTTCAGTGGGATTCTGTCGACGACAACGCTCAAGAAGATCTCATTGCTCCGGCGCCGAAACGAAAGAGCGCCAAGACCGCGCGCCGACGCGCCAAAGACGTCGGAACGATGTATGTTGTTTCTACCGAAGAACTCTACGGCGCCGTCAAGAAAAAACCGATCGAACAGCCTCATGCGGAAGACTTTGCGCAATTTCGCGCCGAAGTCGAAGAGGGCGAAGAAGATCCTTACGCCATTCCCAGCTACGGCGGTATGAAAATCTCCCCTGAAGTTGCGGAACTCGCGGAGGAACTTGCCGCGCAGCCCGAGAAGAAAGAGAAGCCTCGCGCCGCCGAGCGCAAACGCGCGTCGGAATCGAAAGGCGACGAACAAGCTGAAGAATCGCTGCGCGTGGAAAAGAAGACGCGTCAAGACGCCAAAAGCGCCGCTAAAGCCGATAAGAAATCGGAGGTTGTCAACGAGAAGACGGAAGCGAAAGCTTCTCCGAAGCGCGCGTCGAAAGCAGTCGCAGCGCCTAAGACGACCGCTCTTGTCGCGTCGTCGGAGAAGCCGCAGAAACGCACCTTCTTGTCGAAAATTCAAGAGGCGATCTCGACGGGCCGCGTTACTTCGACGGACGAGCCCGCGCGCGAGGAAACAAAAGCGCCTGCCGCCTCAGACGTCCCGCAATTGTCCGCCGGAAAGATGCGTTGGCTGACGCAAAACGCCAAGAAAGTCCTCGATTCAGCGGGCGTCGATTCCGACGCGCTCTGTTCCGTCGACGAGCGTTCGCAAGTCGACGTTTTGGCGGGGTTGCTTGAAGCGCTCATTAAGGCGAATATGCCTGTTGGCGCTAAGCAGGAAAACGGGTCGAAACCGACCGCTGGCGCCGCCAACGGCAAACGCGTGACGAAGGCGGAAGAAATCTTCGACGTCGTTGAAAAGTCCGCTTCTTCGAAACCGCTTGATTCGGACGACGAAGGGCGTCAGGACCGCTCGAGCCGTTCGGATCGCAAGTCGGCGCCGAAGGCTAAGAAAGCTTCCGCCGTCGAATTTGACGCCAACGACCCGATCGCGTACTGGGAAAATCTTCCTGACGACGACGAATCGCCGCAGGCCCGCGCGCAAGAAAAGACGCGCGAGCGAGGCGCCGCAAAAGACGCCTCTTCCGGCGACGACTTCGACGAATGGCACGAAGTCGAAGCAAAAAAAAAATCGGCACAATTACGGGAAGACGCGCAAGTTCAATCGTTATTCGAAACGCCGGTATCGGTAGAACCCGCCGAGGAAGGATCGGAGCAAGCTGAATCTGAAGAGCCCGTTCCGCCCGTGGCAAAGCCGAAAAGCCGAACGAAAAAGACGGCGTTGAAGGCTGAGCCCGACGAGTCGGCGGCGAGCGACGACAAGTCGGCGGCGTCGGAAACTAAACCGAAGAAACGCTCCGTCAAGAAATCTAGCGATTCGAAACGTAAAAAACCGGAGTCGAAACAGCTCGAACAGTTTGGCGACCTCGTCTTGACGAGGCCGACCCTCCGCGCGCTGCAGCAGATGGGGTACGTTGAGCCGACCCCGATCCAAGCGGGCACGATTCCTAGTATTCAACGCGGAGTCGACCTCATGGGGCAGGCAAAGACTGGGACCGGCAAGACGGCTGCGTTCATGATCCCGATCATTGAAGCGGTCGCCGAGCGCGAACCTCAGTCGGGTCCCCTGGGGCTGGTCGTCGCTCCGACGCGCGAGCTGGCGGTTCAGATTCGGGACGAAGCCAAGAGGATTGCAAAATATCACGATCTTGATATCGTGGCGTGTTACGGGGGCAAACCGATCGGTCCCCAAGTCGAGCGGATTCGCCGAGGGGTCGATATTTTAGTCGGAACGCCCGGTCGTATTATCGACCTGATGAAACGCGGCGTTCTCTCTTTGGCGCACGCGCAGTGGGTTGTGCTCGACGAAGCGGACCGGATGTTGGATATTGGGTTCCGGCCCGACGTCGAAAAGATTCTCCGCAAGACGCCGAACACGCGTCAGACCTTGCTTTTTAGCGCGACGCTTCCGCCGCCTGTCGTTCACTTGGCCAAGACGTACATGAAGGACCCTGAGCAGCACGACTTCAGCATGAAGGACGTTTCCTCCGACACGATCGATCAATACTATCTGACGGTCGACCAGGATCGTAAATTTGATGCGCTTGTGCGTCTTTTGGAGACGCAAGACCCGCGCCAGACGATCGTGTTTTGCCGCACGAAGCGAACCGTCGATATGCTGGGGCGACGACTGGCTCGGCATTTTGAAGCTGTTGAAGCGATTCACGGCGATTTGCCGCAGGTCAAGCGCGACCGCATCATGAGCAACTTCCGCGCGGAAAAGACGAAGATTCTCGTTGCGACCGATATTGTCGGCCGCGGAATTGACGTTTCGACCGTTTCGCATATCATCAATTACGACGTGCCTCAATATTGCGACGACTACGTGCATCGGGTCGGCCGCGCGGGGCGCATGGGCAGAGAAGGGGTCGCGTTTACGCTTGTAACCGCAGAACAAGGAGCGGAGTTGACGCGCATTGAGATCCGCATCAATCGTCTCCTTGAGCGAATAGAACTGCCGGGCTTCGAGGCGTATTTCAATCCGGTCGAAGACGCGCCGCCCCCAGAGCGCAAGCCGGTCTTCGGCCAATCGACGCGCCGACTGCGACGCGCGTTGTAACGCCGCGATTCTGCGCGCTCTTGGTTAAGGGCGCGTTTGGGCGGCGTTCTCCGACATTTTTTAAATACAGACATTAACGCAAATATAGCGATGAGCGAACAAATTAAATCGAAAGAGGAGTGGTACGACGAGTGCGTCGCTTTACAACAAGAGGGCGAACTGCCGCAAGCGATCGCCGAGTTGAAGAAGTTGCTCGAGGTCTATCCGGACTACGCGCTTGGCTACTTGGCGTTGGCTGTCTTTTCGCAAGAGAAGGGCGACGACCAGGGAACTTTGGAAGCGATGGAAAAGGCCTGCGCGCTCGAGCAGGAGGACCCCTTCTACTTTACGGCGTTCAGCTCGCTTGCGATTAAGTGCGGCAACCGGGAACTTGCGGAAGAAGCGCTCATGAAAGCGCAAGAAGCCCGATTTGAACTTCAGCTTCGCAAGATGAACGAACTGCGCAAAGAGGAGCTCAAAGCTCGCGAGAAAGAGTCTTCAGAATCGGAGAACGGCGCAGAATCTGCCGACGAATAATCGACGTTTTCATCTTGTTTTTCGAGTCCGCTCAATTATTTCACGATGAGGAACCAAACCTATGACTTCGAAGCGAAAAGATCGTATTTTGATCGCCGACGACGAGCCGATCAATCAGGAACTGCTGGAAGCCTTTCTCGTTAGCGAAGATTACGAACTTGAATTTGCCAACGACGGCTTGGACACGCTTGAAAAGATCGAATCGTTTAAGCCGGATCTCGTCTTGCTTGACGTGATGATGCCAAAGTTAAGCGGTTTTGAAGTCTGCGAGAAGCTGAAGAGCTGTTCGGAAACGTCCGGTATCATGATACTTATGGTAACGGCGCTCAGCGAGTTAGGCGACATCGAACGCGCCGTCAAAGTAGGCTGCGACGACTATCTGAGCAAGCCGATCCATAAGTTGGAACTGCTCAAGCGCGTTGAAAATATGTTGAAGCTTCGCGCCGTTACCAACGAGTTGGAACGACTGCGCCGATATATCGACGCGATGGAAGACGCGCTGGCTCCGAAGAGCAACGATTAACGACAAGTCAATAAATCAAGCGATCGACGCGATCAACGCAACGGTTCCGCGTCGATCGCTCTTTTATTTTTTCAGCGATGGATTTTGGAGGCTGTCATGAGTAGAGAGCAATTGGAACATGAACGACGCGCTGGCGATTCTCTTGCTGGATCCTCGAACAATCTCGGCGTGTCGACGCGCCGTCAATTCCTGCAAGGGTCGACGGCGACGGCGCTTGGCGTCGCGTTATCCGCCCCGTATTTTGCGCTGAGCTCGCCGAAGAGCGTTCGCGCGCAGGCTCCAAGCGACCGCGTTCGTTTGGCGGCGATCGGAGTGGGCTCGCGCGGTTACGGCAACCTTCACGAATTCAACGGTCTCGCGGACGTCGTCGCCATTTGCGATATCGATTCGGAATACGGAATTGCACGGGTCTTAAAGAACCCGAACATCGGTAAGAAAGACGGAGACAAAGTAACGCCTCCAGACGCGTACGACGATTATCGCCGCGTCCTTGACCGCGACGACGTCGACGCCGTCTCGATCGGCACGCCCGACCACTGGCACACGAAGATGGCGATCGAAGCGATGCAGGCGGGCAAGCACGTCTTCTGTGAAAAACCGCTGACCCTTACGCTTGAAGAAAACGTGCTGATTCGCGCGGCGCAAAAGAAATACGGCAAAGTCTTCCAAGTCGGTACGCAGCAGCGCTCGATGCGCAGCCAGTTCATGGCCGCAGCCGCGATCATTCGCAAGGGGCTGCTCGGCGACATTCGGCGCACAACGTGCATCATCGACCAAGGGCGTTATTCCGGCGAGATTCCGAAATGCGACCCGCCTGCGACGCTCGACTGGGAACGTTGGCAAGGTCAGGCGCCGCTGCATGATTATTGCTGGGAGAACCGAACGGAGTTCTTTTCTGCGGACAATTTTGGGCAAGGCCGAGGTCATCTGCTCTTCCGTTGGTGGTTTGAATATTCCGGCGGTAAAATTACCGACTGGGGCGCGCACCACGTCGACTCGGCGCTTTGGGCGCTCGGCCGACAGCAAATCGGGACGGGCCCCGTCTCGATCGACGGCTCCGACTCGCAGTTCATCGTGCCGTATAAAGACGGTTATCCGACGAAAGACAACGTCTACAACACGCCGATTACGTTCAACGTTCGCTGCAAGTTTGCGGACGGCTCCGATTTCGATATTGTCAGCGACGCAAAAGACCCGAACGGAATTTTGTTCGAGGGTACGAAAGGGCGCATCTACGTCAATCGCGACCGTCTCTCCGGCAAGCCGATTGAAGACGGGATTCTGTCGGAATTGACAGAAGACGATTATCGCGCGCTCTACAACGGAATGCCGATCGAAGGCCATAAGCGCAACTTCTTCACGTGCATTCGCGCAAATGGAGTTCCGGTCTCTAACGTCGAAGAGAATGTGCTCGGTATGCACGTCGTCCCCTTGGCGAACCA
>JAQVHZ010000041.1:0-10481 GCA_028695965.1 Thermoguttaceae bacterium
CAAGACCGCAATCGACGATTGTTTGGCAAAGCTTGAAACCGACTATAAGAACGACGTCATGTCGATGATGACATTAAATTTTCAAACGTTTGAAAAGGATAACGTACTGGCATTGTGAAGTATACATGGAAATTCTGTCATCCTCTTACGAGCTAATAATATTGACGACGGGCAGATAAACTTTGACGACGTCGTCTATGTCGATAGAAGCAGAGTCTCTCGGAAGCAAATGTTGCAAAAGGGAGATATTTTAATATGCGCGTCAAGTGGCAGTAAACATTTAGTCGGAAAAGCGGCGCAAGTAACCTTTGATGGCGAATACACTTTTGGAGCCTTTTGTAAGGTAGTGCGTCCAAAAAACATTAACCCCGCTTTCTTAGGATTCTTTTTCCAAAGCCCAAATTACAGGACAAGAATCTCAAATCTGGCGCAAGGCGCAAACATCAACAACATCAGAAATGAACATATTGATGAACTCGAAATTTCAACTTATGAAAGTCTAATCCAGGATAACATTGTCCAAACTCTAAGTATTGTTGCAGAAATTATCAATAGGCGAAAAGAGCAACTGCGCGTTCTTGAAGAGCTCGTTAAATTGCGATTTGTCGAGATGTTTGGTGATCTAAAAACCAATAGTAAAGGATGGCGAATTGCAGGTTTTAAGGAATGTGCAGATATTGATACCAATATGATTCATGATTTTGAGGGTTATGAAGATTATCCACATATTGGTATAGACAGCATAGAAAAAGAAACCGGTAATTTAATTGGGTATAGAACAATTGCTGAAGACGGTGTTGTAAGTGGTAAATATTTGTTTTCTCCAGCACATATTATCTATAGCAAAATTCGTCCTAACCTAAATAAAGTAGCGATGCCTGACTTTGATGGTTTGTGTTCTGCGGATGCTTATCCGATTTTGGTTAAAGAAGGAATATGTAATCGAGAATTCTTTGGTTATACGCTAAGAAGCCAATATTTCTTAGATTATATATTGGCATTTAGTAATCGAACTACTTTGCCTAGGGTAAATAAAAATCAAGTTGAAGGATTCACATTACCATTGCCTCCAATAGAGTTGCAGATTGAGTTTGCAACTTTCGTCAAACAAGTCGACAAATTAAAATTCGTCGTGCAGAAATCAATCGACGAAACCCAACTTTTATTCGACAGCCTAATGCAAAAGTACTTTAGTTAGCGTTTTTAATAATTGGATTTTCCCGATGACTAACTTTGATTTTTTGAAATCGGAACCTCGTTTTTCGTGTTTTACCGGTCTGGCTATCGAAGCGGAACGACTGTACCGCCGCAACACGGCTCTTTGCGCGGTCGCTTGCCGGACGGCGCTGGAGGCTGCCGTTCTCTGGACGTACAGCGCGGACGACGAGCTTCGCATTCCGGACTACGAGACCGACCCCAAGCTCGTCGAGCTCATGTCGGCGCCGGCTTTCAAGAAAATTGTCGGGAGCTATATCTTAGAGCGAATCCACTATATCCGCAAGATCGGGAATATCGGGGCGCATTCGACGCGCCGAAGGGTGAGCGAGGAAGAAGCGGCGCTCTGTCTGGAAAACCTGTTCGTCTTCCTTGACTTCGTCGCGGCGATGTATTCGGACGTCCTTGCGAACCAAGAGCGCCGTTATGACCCTGCGCTCAGAGACGGGGCGCAAGAGACGGTCGACGTCAGTTTCGCCGCGATCAACGGAGTAAAGCTCGACGTCAAGAAGCTGCTCGACGAGAACCGGCAAATGCGCGATTATTACGCGAATATGCGGCGCAGTCGTCAGCTCAGCGCGACGAAACGTCTCGATCTTCCGGAATTGGAGACGCGCCGCCGCTATATCGACTTAGCGCTCGAGGACGCGGGCTGGATTAAGGACAATAACTGGCTCAACGAATATGAGCTGGAAGGTCTTCCGACCAAGTCGGGAACCGGCCGCGCCGACTACGTTCTTTTCGACAAGCAGATGAAGCCGCTGGCGGTCGTCGAAGTGAAACGGACGAGCGACAGTCTCGAGGCGGGACGTCAACAAGCGAGCGTATACGCCGACGCCATCCAGAGGAAGACTGGACGTCGGCCCGTCGTCTTCCTGACGAACGGGTTCTCTTGGAGCATTGACGACGGGGTCTATCCGGAACGCTCCGTCTCGGAAGTCTATTCCCCTCGCGACCTTGAGAAGCTCTTTGCGCTGCGCGTGTCCCGTCGTCCGCTGCGCGACGCGAAGATTGACGAGGAGATCGCCGGCCGCGCCTATCAAATCGAAGCGGTCAGGCGGACCTGCGAGGCGTTTGAAGAGGAACGACGCCGTAAAGTTCTCCTGACGATGGCGACCGGCTCGGGCAAGACCCGCACCGCAATGGCGATTTGTAAAATTCTCACCCAGCAATATTGGGCGAAACATATTCTCTTCCTCGCCGACCGGAACGCGCTCGTTACGCAAGCGAAGCGGAGTTTCGGCAATGCCTTTGAGAATATGACTGTCACGAACCTCTGCGAAGACAAATCCGACTACAACGCGCGGTTCGTCTTTTCGACCTATCAGACGATGATGAGCTGTATCGACGACGCTGCCGACGAGGAAGGCAGGCTCTTCACGCCCGGGCATTTCGACTTGGTTATCTGCGACGAAGCGCACCGCTCTATCTACAACAAATTCCAAGCGATTTTCGATTATTTCGACGCGCCCCTGCTCGGCTTGACCGCGACGCCGAAAGACGAGGTCGACAAAAACACCTTTGAGATTTTCGAACTTGCAAACGGCTCGCCGACGTATGATTACAACCTTGCGGAAGCGGTCGCCGACGGGTACCTCGTCAACTACAAGACGGTCGAAACGAAATTAAAATTCCTGGAAAAAGGGATAGTCTACGACGACCTTAGCGACGAAGAAAAAGAGATCTACGAAGAAACTTTTGCGGACGAATATGGGGAACTTCCCGAACGCATTGCCCCCGGCGGCATCAACGAATGGCTCTTCAACGAAGACACGATCGTTCAGGCGCTCAACGTCCTGATGGAGCGCGGGCTGCGCGTCCACGACGGCGCGAACCTCGGCAAGACGATTATCTTTGCGAAGAACCACAGCCACGCCGAAAAGATCCTCGACGTCTTCAATAAGCAGTATCCGACAATGACCGGATATGCAAGAGTCATCGATAATTACGACAAATTCTCGCAAAAATCTATCGACGATTTCTCCAACCCCGAGAAGCTGGCGCCGCAAATCGCAATCTCGGTCGATATGCTCGACACGGGTATCGACGTGCCCGAAATTCTGAACCTTGTCTTCTTCAAGAAGGTCATGAGCAAGGCGAAATTCTGGCAGATGATCGGTCGCGGAACGCGGCTCTGCCCGGAACTTATCGACGGCGCCGACAAAGAGTTCTTCTATATCTTCGACTTCTGCGGCAACTTTGAATTCTTTTCCGTCAAAGGGGAAGGAACGCGCGGTCAAAACAGCCTTTCTCTGCAAAGCCAGCTCTTTGCCCTCAAGGCGGAAATCGCCTATAAACTGCAAAAAGCAGAGTACCAAACGCCCGAGCTTATCGAGTTCCGCAAGGCGCTCGTCGACGAACTTCTCCAAAAAGTTCGCGCCCTGAACAAGCAGAATTTCGCTGTCCGGCAACAGCTTTCCCTTGTCGAAGCCTATTCGCGGGAAGAGGCGTACGAGGCGCTGACTTACGCCGACGTCAAAACGATCCGCAACGAGCTCGCGCGGCTCGTCGAGCCGGAATTTGACGGCGACCCAAAAGCGTTCCGATTCGACGCGCTCGTCTACGGCGTCGAAGCCGCCTCGCTTGCGGGAAGGCAGAACCGAGCGGCGCTGAAAGAAATTCGTTCCAAAGCCTCGGCGCTCACGCGGCACGAGAATATTCCCGCCGTTCACGCGCAGAGCGCTCTGCTCGGCAAGATCGCCCATACCGACTACCTCGTCCATTGTACGTTCGACGATTTCGAACAGATTCGGATCAGACTGCGCGACCTTATCAAGTATCTTCCGAAAGAACAAGCGCGTTTCGACGTCAATTTTGCCGACGAAATCCTCTCGATTGAAACGCGCGATTCCGAACTTGGGGGCTTCTCGCTGGAAGGCTATAAGGAAAGGGCGGAAAGGTACTTAAAGGAACATAAGAAGACGAATCCGGTCGTCGCGAAACTTTACGGCAATATTCCGCTGAGTCCCGAAGACGTCGTCGAACTGGAACGGCTCCTGTGGAACGAGTTAGGCTCCAAAGAGGACTACGACAAGGAGATCGGCGATAAGCCGTTAGGGAAATTCGTGCGCGAAGTCGTCGGCTTGGACCAAAACGCCGCGCAAGAAGCTTTTGCGCAGTTCCTCAACGATTCCAACTTGAACAGCGGTCAGATCCATTTTGTCAACACGATCGTGAAGCATATCGTCGCCAACGGAATGATTGAGGATCTCAGCATATTGATGGAATCGCCGTTCAGCGACTACGGGAGCATATCGGAGCTCTTTGACGACAATCTGTCCGCTATTCGTGGAATCCGGGACGTTCTCACGCAAATCAAGCGCAACGCGCATTCCGCCTGAGGAATCGCGCCCGATTCAGCTCGAAAAACTGCGTCTCAAAACCTTCTTCAACAGGGCTTTCGCCCTGTTGACGGGCGTTATTCTTTGGTATAAAATATAATCTGTCTCGGGAGTTCCGCTCACGCGGGCGTATTTTCTCGAGCGTAACCGAAAACTATCTCGCTTTTTACGAAAGAAGACTTTAATGGAATTGCACGAACTGATTCAATCGTTGAAGACAGACGAAGGCGGCAAGATTGTCATGGTCGTCGCCGACGGCATTGGCGGTATTCCGCTCCAACCGGGCGGGCCGACGGAACTCGAAGCGGCGATGACGCCGAACCTTGACGCGCTCGCGGCGCGCGGCGTCAGCGGTATGTCGCTGCCGATCCTTCCGGGCATAACACCCGGCAGCGGGCCCGGGCACCTCGGTCTCTTCGGCTACGATCCGCTCGTCTTCCAGATCGGGCGCGGCGTGCTCGAGGCGGCGGGTATCGCGTTCCCGGTCGGTCCTAACGACGTCTGCATCCGTTGCAACTTCTGCACGATCGACGGGGACGGCAATATCACGGACCGCCGCGCGGGCCGTATCCCGACCGAAGAAAGCGTCGAGGTCGTGAAGACGCTGAAAGCGATCGAGATTCCGGGCGTCGAGGTCTTCGTCGAGCCGGTCAAGGAACACCGTTTCGTCGTCGTCTTCCGCGGCGAAGGGCTTGGCGGCTCCGTCGCCGACACCGACCCGCAAAAGTGCGGCGTGAAGCCGTTGGACCCGGTCGCGACGAACCCGGATTCCGAAAAGACCGCCAAGATCGCAAAAGAATTCTTCGAGAAGGCGCTCGTCGTCCTGAAAGATCAGCCGAAAGCGAACTGCCTTACGATGCGCGGGTTCGCCAAGAAGCCGTCCCTGCCGACCTACAAAGAGCTCTACGGCCTGAACGCCGCCGCGATCGCGGTCTACCCGATGTACAAGGGGCTCGCGTCCCTGGTCGGCATGGACCTCGTCGGGTCCCCCGCGACCCTGCAAGAGGAAATCGACGTCCTGAAAGAGAATTGGGACAAGTACGACTTCTTCTTCCTGCACTGGAAATATACCGACTCGCGCGGCGAAGACGGCGATTTCGAGGCGAAGACCAAAATGGTCGAAGAGCTCGACGCGGTCATGCCGCAAATCGCGGCGCTGCTCGGCAAAGACGACGTACTCGTCGTTACCGGCGACCACAGCACGCCCGCCAAGATGGCGTCCCACTCGTTCCACCCGGTCCCGACGTTGATCGTTGCGGAAAACGCAAGGTTCGACGCCTGCCAGAAGTTCGGCGAAACGGAAGCGAACAACTACGGCGGGCTCGGCCATTTCAAGGCGAAGTACCTGATGCCGCTGGCGATGGCGCACGCGAACCGGCTCGGCAAATACGGCGCGTGATCGCGTCCGCATAAGAACGAACGACCGTCGGCGTCATGTCGGCGGTCGTTCGGCGTATGTTTTTCCCCCGTCCCTTTAACTTTTACCCGCTCAACTAAACCGCGCCGGACACGTTCCGCGTCCCCATCTCCCCCTAACCCCCTAAATTGGAGGTTTCTCATGAGCCGTATTTTTTCTCAATTCGGACTGTTCCTTCTTGCGCTCCTGCTCATAGCGCCTCTCGGCTGCAAGCGGAAAGAAGAGGAGGAGCCCGCGCCGCCGGTCGAGCCGATTCAAGCGTCCGCAGACTACTCGATGGCAGAATCCGTCCCCTTGACGCAGCTTAAGACAAGCGCCGATTTCGCTGAGTTTATCACAAGCTCGGAAATTGCGGTCGTGAAATTCACGGCGTCCTGGTGCCCTCCTTGTCAAGCGCTGACGCCGGAACTCGAAAAGATGGCGGGCTACTTCGCGACTGAAGGCGTTGCGATCGGCGAAGTCGACGTCGACGCGAACAGCGCGCTTGCCAACGAATTCAACGTCTCGTCGATTCCGCACACTTTCGTCTTTGTGAACGGTCAATACTACTCGGATATTAGCGGGAACGACCCCGACTCGATCAACAGCCTGCTGAACAGCGTCTGCCAAGGTCAAGCGGCGCCGGCGTCGGAACCTGACGCGGTCGAAGCGGGGCAAGTCGGGCAAGGCGCGGCGCAAGTAGAAGTCGAACGCGAGGTTTTCGCCGATTCTGAAGCGCTCGATATGCCCTACCTCGAGACTCGAGAAGCGTTCGACGCGTTTTGCCAAGAGAACGAATTTGTCGCCGTCAAATTTGGGGCAGACTGGTGCGGATGGTGCAAAGTCCTGGAACCGAAACTTCGACAGATCGGCGGCTACTATAAGGAACAGGGAAACATCCTGGCGCTCGCCCAAGTCGATTCGGACAAACTCGAGGATCTCGCTGAAGAACAAGGCGTCGGCGGCATACCGCACACCGTCTTCTATCGGAACGGCGAAAAATACGGCGACGTGATCGGATGCGACCCGCCCGCGATTATGGCGATGCTCGATCTCATGTTCGCCGGCGAACCGGCTCCTCCTGCAGACGAACTTGATTTCGACGACGAACCCATTTTCATCGACGACGAACCTGCTGTTGAAAGAGAATCGTTCGATCTCGACTACGTGTTCGACGGGGATGAAGAAGGGGCGGAAGAAACGACCGAAGAGGTCCTCGAAGGATTCGTCGAGGACGCTGACGAAGGCTCCGACGCCGCAGAAGACGCCGACGCGCTCGACGAGCTGGACGACCTGTTCGGAGACGAGGAAGACGTCGAAGATCCGTTTGCGGACGAGGAAGACGCCGAAGAACCTGGCGACGAAAGTTCGGACGCCACTGAAGACGTCGACGCGCTCGACGATCTCTTTGGAGACGAGGAAGACGTCGAAGATCCGTTTGCGGACGAGGAAGACGCCGAAGAACCTGGCGATGAAAGTTCGGACGCCACTGAAGACGCCGACGCGCTCGACGATCTCTTTGGAGACGAGGAAGACGCCGTAGATCCGTTTGCGGACGATGTAGACGCCGAAGAACCCGGCGACGAAGCCGACGTCCTTGACGACGTGTTCGAAGAAGACGCTGAAGGCGCGGACGCCGAAGCGCTCGACGACGTGTTCGGAGAAGACGAATAACCAGCGGAAGAGTCCGCAGAACCTACCGAAGATTGCGGAGCCGGTCTGGCGCCGGTTCCGTTTCTTCGCGCATACTGAATAGTTGAGAGAAGCCGGAGTTTATCCATGCGAATCATTTGGATGGTCTTGGGCGCGCTCTTTGTCGCGTCGGTCTTAATTGTGGCGGCTATTGCGTCGATCCACAGCTGCATCGTCCGCCCCAAAGGCGGTTCGGAAGGGACGGTCCGTTCCTATTCGGACGCGGCGCCTCTCGAACTGACAAACTTGACGACGGACGAAGAGTTTGACGCCTTCGTGAAAGGCTCGAAAATCGCGGTCGTAAAATTCTCGGCGTCGTGGTGCGGTCCCTGTAAGCGGCTGACGCCCGAACTCCAAAAGATGGCGGGCTTCTACGCGGACGACGGCGTCGCGATCGGCGAAGTCGACGTCGACGCGAACGGACCGCTTTCCGACAAGTACAAAGTTAAATCGATCCCGCGCACCTTCGTTTTCGTGAACGGGCAAGTCTACGGGGATATCGTAGGGAGCCGAGCCCACGCGATCAACAAGCTGATCGGCAAGGCTTGCCGCGAACGTCCGACGGTGGAAACGGCTGAAGAAGTCGTTGAAGAAGTCGTCGAGAGCTCGGAGGCGGTCGAAGCAGTAATCGAAGAAGGGGCGGAAGGTTCCGAAACGGTCGAAGAAGCCGTAGAAAGCTCGGAGACGGTTGAAGTAGTCGTTGAAGAAGGGACTGCCGAAGAACCTGCGCCCGAGACGCCGGCGGAATAAGCGAGCGGCGAACGCCCAAGAGGAGCAGGAGTTTTCTCATGCGAGTCTCAGGCGTTGCGCGCCGTCCTGAGGGAGTCGAAGAGGACGCGCCGGGCGCGAACGTCGGCTTGATCGCGCGTCTTTGCGAAAATTAAGCGTGAAACCCGATCTTATTGAGAAAAAACGACGATATAGACTAATGCAGCCCGACGAAGAACCGATCAGACGGCGCGACGCGAGCCCAAAACGACGGTTCCGATTCGACGCAAGCAAGCGTATCAAGAAGGAACGCGATTTTGCAAGCGTCTATCAGTTCCGCGCGCGGACCTATAACGACCGCATGACGGTCTGCTGTCGGCCGACGGGTCATGACGCGCCCGCGCGATTGGGTCTTTCGGTCTCGCGCAAAGTCGGCAAGGCGCACGTTCGCGCGCGTTGGAAGCGGCTGATCCGCGAGGCGTTTCGACTGCAGTATTACGACCTTCCGCAAGGGTTCGACTATGTCGTGATCCCGAAGCCGCAAGAGAAGGTCCCGAAATACGCAACGATCGCCGAGGACGTCAAATACCTGACGCGCCGCGCCGCCAAAAAAGCGGCTCGGTTCGCCGAAAACGCCGCAAAAGAAGCGCGGCAGAAGTTGGAACCGAGTTCCGAAGATGAATAGACGCGGGTTAGAACGTGCCGTTCGGGCGATCGCTTACGCGCCAAGTTGGGCGGCGATTAAGCTCGTCCGATTCTATCAGTTGGGGATCAGCCCGCTGATAGGGCCCCGGTGCCGGTTCTCGCCGACGTGCAGTCAGTACTGCATTTTGGCGATTAAGAAATATGGTCTGATCCTCGGAACCCTTAAAACCGCGTGGCGCATCCTGCGCTGCAATCCTTTTAATCCAGGCGGTTACGACCCGCCGTAATCCGGCGCGCATTCGGCGCCGACGCGCAAAAGATAAACAACATTGATTAAAAAAACCAAAATGACTACCGCCTACTACTGCCAGAAATGCCTGACAAAGATGACTGCCGCCCAAGGGTTGGCAGGAAGGGTGGTAACTTGTCCCTATTGCCAGCAGGCGACCGAATTGATTGAAAAGCCCGAAGAAAGCAAGCTGATTACGACGCCTGACGCCGCTGAAGGAAGCGAGCTGGGCGGCGCCAATCCGCTGAACGACGAAAGCCAATCCGCCGAGCCGAAGACCGATCTGCTCAATTCCGGCGGGACGACCACAATGTCCAGCCTGCTCAGTTCGACCGACGGAACCGGATATGGCGGAACGACCGCCGACGGCGCCCCCTCCACCGCAGCCACAGTCGACGCCGCCAGCCCTGCCCGACCCGAACTGGAAGACTTGCGGTTCGATCTCCATGACGACGACTCCGACATGGCGTACGAACAGCTCCTCGGACCTCAGGAGCTCGAGCTGCGCGACGCGATGCGCAAAGTCGCTTCGAAATTCCAGCCTAATCCGTTTGCCGTCTCTTTTGCGCTGGATCAAACGTCCCTTCCCGAAGACGAACACGACGCCGACAAGCCCTCGAACGCGGACCTCGAATCGTCCGGCGAGTACGACGTCGACGAACTGATCAAAGGGATCGAAGGGCACGAAACCGGTTTTTGAATTGTTACGTCCTTAACCTCTTCTTATCGTTTACGTTGAAGACAATGAACATGAACGCGGTAGTCCTACTTTCCGGCGGGCTCGATTCGACGACGGTCTGCGCGGCGGCTAGAGCCGAAGGGCGCGACGTCTGCGCGCTCACGATCGACTATAACCAGCGCAACCTTTGGGAAATCAACGCCGCCAAAGAAGTTGCTGCGGCGCTCGGGGTCGCGGAGCACGTCGTCTTTCCGATCGACTTGGCGCTCTTCGGCGGGAGTTCCCTGACCGACAACGCGATCAACGTCGTGAAAGACGCGCCCCTTGAAAAAATAGGGCTCGAGATTCCGTCCTCCTACGTGCCTGCAAGGAACACGATCTTTCTGTCGCTCGCGCTCGCCTTTGCGGAGACGCGCGGCGCTTCGGAGATCTGGCTCGGGGTCAATTCGCTCGATTACAGCGGCTACCCCGACTGTCGGCCGGAATATATCGACGCGTTCGCGCATTTGGCGCAGC
>JAQVHZ010000041.1:10491-26993 GCA_028695965.1 Thermoguttaceae bacterium
GAGATCAAGGCGCCCCTGCTCTACATGACAAAAGCGGAAATTATCAAACTGGGCCTCTCGCTCGGCGTCGACTATTCGATAACGCGCACCTGCTACGACCTCGACGAGAACGGGCTGGCGTGCGGAGAATGCGAGGCGTGTCGGCTGCGCAAAAACGGGTTCGCGCAAGCGGGCGCGCACGATCCGACGCCCTATCAGAACCAATAGCCCTTCAACCGGCGCAAGCTCGGCGAGAATTACCGTCAACGCGATAATTCTCGCCTTTTTCTTTTTACTTCACAATCACGACGTCTTTGGCGCGTTCTTCCGGCGTTACTTTCAGCTCGACGACCTCTCCGTTCACGATCTTGCCTTCGACGATCGTCTTCATCGGCGCGAAGGTCCTGAATTCCGCGTTCCATTCCTTGGGACAGGACGGATTCACGAAGATCGCGCGGCCCGTCGTCTGCACAACCGCGCTTTGCGCCGCCGCGCAGAGGACTCCCCCGTGGTCCTGGTCCGGCGTCCAGTCGTAATTCGGACCCCAGAACGCGGGGAACCGCATCTGCGGATCGTGCGTCTTGGCGCGATAGCTCAAATTCGCGCGCAAGTTCGCCCGGTCGCCAAGATACGAGAAGAACAGGTCGTCTTGGAACCAGCCGTGCGCGTACTTATGGCGCCGTCTCTCCATCGCCAGTTCCGCCAGCTCGACGTCCGGCTGGTCGAAAGAGTAGAGCCTGAACGGAAAGACCGGATAGAGCTCCGGCGACTCGATGTTCCCTAAGCGCTCGAACCGGGCGGCGGGCGCGAGCATCGGCTGGCCCGACTCCGCGTCGACGGTCGTCGGAACCTCCGGGATCCGCGCAAGGAGCGCTTCGCAGTAGGCGCGGTCGGACGCGCTCAGCAGGTCGGCGGGAAGCTCGAGCGCTTTGCCGAGCACGGCGCGCAGTCCGGCGACCTCCGGCGCAGGGTCGTCGCAGTCCCACCAGGTCTCGCACGCTTGCGCGGGCGTCATCGCCAACTTGCCGGTCTCCGGGTCGACCTGGTAGAACGAATCGAAGAATTTCACGATCGAGAACGCGAACGGGAGCGCTTTGTCTTTCAGGAACGCTTCGTCGAGCGTGTATTCGTAATATCGGAGCGCCAGAAGCGCGATTTCGAGCCCGCCGACCCATTCCCACTTATGATAGCCCGAATCTTGGAGCGGATCCTCTTTTTCGTTCCAGGGCGTTAAGCCGTACGTCTCCGGAAAGACGTCGCCCCAGTAGTAGATGCATTCGGGGTAATAGGAACCTTCGAACTCGTCCCCAAAGTATTTCTTCACGCGGTATTCGCAGAGCGGCAGAATATCGAAATACATATCGAAGAAAGGCTGCATCAGCTCGAAATCGCCGTTCGCCAACATCGGATAATACGACAGACGGGTATTCTGGAACCAGTAGCCCGGTCCCCAGCGGCGGTAGTCGTGCCGACCGGGCGCGCCGCTCGTCGGCGCCGTCGTGAAGAGCCCGCCGTTGAATTTAATCGCGTGCGCGCCTCGGCCTTGACACGCCGTGATGAACCGCTGCAGTACGCAGCCTTGCGTAACGGTAAAGGTCTCCGCGTCGAGCGCGGCGCGTTCTTCGTCGGTCGCCTCGGCCCCGTAGTTCGGCGAGAACCGGATCCAGCTGCGCGACGCGAGCGCTTGCCAGTACGCGTCTCGAGCCGCTCGGCGCGACTCGAGCGACGCGCTTGCCGCGTCCGCAAGGAGCGCGTTGGCGTCGTCGATCCAGACCTGCGCGGTCTCGGCGGCGGGGGTCGTATGCGCGGCGATCTCGAATCGAGCGGTTAGGCTCGGGGTCGCAAGGAGCGAATTGTCGTCGACGCGCTCGGCTCCGGCGCAGGCGAGGACGCATCCGAACGCGCGGTCTTGAAGCGGGTTGATTCTGCCGGGGAAGTCGTCGAGCCCTTGCGTCTTCGAAATCTCGTCGAAGTACGGGGTCGGCTCGTTGTAGTGATAGACGGCGATTCTGTCGGCTGCGCCAAGTTCGTTCGCCGTCGCGAAGACGTCCGGCCGTATGACCGCGGGCGTCTCGGAGCCCCAGAACATATCGCTTACTTCCGGCTTATCGACCGTCCCGGCGTCTTCGCCGCGCCAGATATAGAAGAAACCGCGCGCCGCAAACTCCTGGTCGCTCGACGCTTCCACAACGACGACGTCCCGGTCGACGTCGACCCAGATTTCCAGGCGCGTCTGGGCGCCCTCGGCGCCGTAACGGACCGTAACGCAGCCCGTCTCCGTGTCGAGCGTCTGCTCAAAGGGCGTCTCGGCGTCCCAACGCGCAAATCCTTCGACGCAGACTTCCGCTAATTTCGCGAGCCGACCGAGCTCGTCCCACGAGTCGGCGCGCGCGACAAGGAGATGCAGTCGGCTGTTTTCCGCGTTGTAATAGGTATTGACGCAAACTTCCCCGTTCCCAAGGGGCATGGTCCCGTTCCAGTCGGTCGAAGGGCTCGTCCACGTAACTCGGCTCGGCGAGTCGGACGCATACGCGGTCAACGCAACCGCAAGCGCTAAGAAAAGCGCGGCTATTCGCAAAGGGGTTCGAACGAACATCTGTCGGCTCCTTATATTAAGGGAGAAATATCGCTAAGGAGAGAACCGGCGTCAACGACCGGTTACATAACGTCATTGTATAGGACCGGAAGAAGAATTTCAAGAAAGAGACCCAAGAAAAACGCGCCGCAATAACGAGCAACGCGGCGCTCAAAATAGCGTTAGGCGCGGCTCTTGGGCGTCAGCGCTTCTTCGGACGAGCTTTTTTCCGAAGGTAATCGTCGCTCAATACTTTGCCGAGCGTCTCGTCCCTTCGGACGTCCATCGCCAGAAGGTGAAAGTCCGCGTTGTACTCCAGATCTGGATTCGCGTTTGCAAAAAGGACCATTGCAATCGCCGCTATCTCGTAGTTCCTGTCGCTCACGTCTTTCAGCGCCCCTTGAAACGCTTCTTTGTCCGGCGCCGCTTTTAACGCGTCTTGAAACATGATTTCGACATAGACCGCGGCGGTGAGAAGATGGCGAATGAAATGGACGTCTTTAGGCGCGGCGTCCTGCAGTCTGCGCGCGCCGCCTTCGAGCCTCCAGTCGATTTGAACTTCTTTTCCGATAAGGTACGCGACGATCTCGTCGCATTGGCGCCATTCAGGGCTGCTGAAAAGCGAGGATTCGAGCGCCAAGAGCGCGTCGACATTCTGCCGATGAAGCTCCGCCGCCTTAGCCCAAAGCGCCGCGACGCGCTTCTTATCGCCGACGTCGATCGGGTACCGTTCGACGAACCTCTTGATATACGTCGGCGTAAGAACCGCAGGATAGTTCGACGGGACGTCGCGGCTCGACCGTTCGCAATGCTGAGCGGTCAAAGGGGTCTTAAACTTGCAATATTTCGCATTGTACGCGACAAAATCGATCTTCGCTCTTCCTTCGGACGTCGTTCGGTAGTACGGCTGCGCCGTCGCCCGAGCGCCGTCCCCGGCGCAATAGCTCGCAAAGGACGCCGACAAGCCGACAAGAACCAAGGTCGTAAGGACCTTGCGGAGAGCCTTGTTGTAGTTTTTCATTTCAACGCTTTCCTTTCGATGCAAACCGGCTATGCGTTTCGGAAACGTCAATCCGACGCCCAATAACGTCCCTAAACCGAGCGGCGCCGCGATAACTCAGTTTAGACCCTCAGCTTAGCCCCTTGAATTGGCGGCGGCGACATAAAGAGCCAGAACCCAGCCAAGCTCCTCTCCGCTAAAAGACGTCGTCCAAATCGACGTCGTCGGAATCTTCCGCGAGTCCATACTCTTCAAGTTTAAGCCTGGCGGAAAAGTCAAGATCGGTATCAAGAAGCGCCTCAAACTCGGCTTTGGCAAGTTCGCGCTCCCCAAGCGCCTCATAAATCTCGCCTCGGCTGAACTGGAGCGACAGCTGATGAAACTCGGGGTAGTCGGACGTCTCCAAAAGGTCCAATTCGCTAAGGGCTCGTTTGGGATCGACCGCAAGGAGCGAGTCAATCCACTGCGCCGTCGCCCTCGGGCTGTCGGGGAATTTGGCGTGAAGCTTGTCGGCGATAACTCCTGCTTTCTCTTTCTCAAACCGGGAACCAGATTTCATTATGCGCAGCAGGAACACCGTCGCATTCACAATGTTTTCTTCCATAGACGAGGAGTCTAGCAAAGCGTCTATTCTAGCCTCCGCTTCGCTTGTTCGTCCGCTCTTCGACAAGTAGCCAATTTCCCAGAGGGCGTCCTTTTCTGTAACGGTAATGATTTGGCGTTCGAGCAAGTAAGAATAAAATTCGTCTGCGACGTCCTGCGAGAGGTCTCTCAAAAGGCCAAGAGCGAAAAAAGCCGCCATTGTTTGATCTTCTTCCGGCGCTTCACGAATGAAGTCGACGAAAATACGATATGCTTCGTCCATCTTGCCCGCTCTGGCGCATATAACCCCAAGGACGCGGGGATCGGGGTTCAACTCCCTCGCTTTTTCTTCCGCTCCCGCAAAGTCGCCCTTATCCAGACAAGCTCGTACGTCCGGATGGACCGCAAATTTGAAGATATCGTCGTAATTAACTTTGCCGCCGTAGAGCTCGGAGTCAACATAGGCGTCGTCAAGCGTGTCAAAGGTCTCTTTCGCGCGGTCGTCCTGGCCAAGCGCTTCATAAGCAAAGCCCCTGATAAGCCGAATCTGCAGCTGATTCTCCTCGCAGAAGTCGGGCGCGCTTTCGGTCAAAAGCTCCAATTCCTCGAGCGCTTGTTTCGGTTCGAACGGAACTAACGAATCGATCCATTGCAGCTTGACTTGCGGGTCGTCCGGGAATTTAGCGAGCAGTTTGTCGCTCAGCGCCTTGACTTTTTCGTCGTCTTGCGAAACGCGCGCGATGAACGCAAGCGTGACGAGGATAAGGTCTTCTCGGTCCTCTTTCGCACAGGAGGCGTCCAAGAGGAGATTCAGTTTCGGCTCCGCTTCTTCGCGCCGATTAACCAGGAGCAAGGCGTCGATTTCGACATAAAAGCGCTTGTTTTCCGGGAGCTTTATCGCCCGACGATCGAGCGCGTAGGAATAAAATTCTTCCCCTAATTCTGAACGCGCGCTGCCAAAAAACCATACGGCGGCCCAAAACTCTTCTTTTTGATTTTCTTCCGGCACGCCGCGAAGGTAGTCTGAATAGATCCGAAACGCTTCGTCATCCTCGTCGAAATAGAAGTACATTGTCGCGAGGACGCGAGGATCAAACTTCGATTTCTTCTCTGCTTCTTTTATCGCGTTGAGGGCTTTTTTCTCGTCGTCATAGTCTTTTATTTTCGCCATAAATTTTTTGACGTCGGGGTCGGATTTCAGCTCGTAAAATTTCTTGGCAAAAAGTTTGTCCTTGGGGGACGCATCGGTCTCGGGGAAAAACTTCTCAATTTCAGCTTCTAAACGATTATCCCCGCGAATAACTTCTAAAATATTCTCTCGGACATACTGAATCTCCGTACTTTTCTCTTCGTCCCAGTAGAAATCAGGAAATTGTTTTTTGAATCGAGCCAATTCGAGGATTGCTTGTTGCGGTTCAGCGGACGCCAACGAACCGATCCAATTCAGTTTTACATCCAGGCTGTCGGGGAATTTAGCCAGCAACGTTTTGCTCAGGGTCCGGACTTTCTCTTTCTCGCTCTCAATTTTCCATAAGAACGAAATCGTTACGTCGATAAGGTCCTCGCCCGCGTAGGAGGAGTCTAGCAAGGAATTCAGAATCTTCTCAGAGTCTGCCATTTGGTCGAACAACATCAAGATTTGGAGTTCCTTGCAGAGCAGCTCTTCTTTCGGAACCGTTATTACCCGCTGCTCGTTCGCGTATGCATAAAATTCGTCCGCCAAATTGAAGGAGACGGAGCGCAGCAAGACGACGTCTTCCAAGAACATGAACTCTCTAACTTCTTCCGACTCTTCTTCTCGGACGGCGTCCAAAAAAAGCCGAAACGCTTCGTCTTTCTTCCCCGCATAGGCGTATATCGACGCAAGGGCGCGGGAATCAAAATCCAGCTTCTTTGCCCGCGCCGCCGCTTTGGCATAGTCCTTTCTCTTAATGTAAGCGTCCACTTTCGCGTCGGATTCTATTTCGAATTCATTGCGGAAGGTGAAAAAATCGCACCAATTCTCTTGCGCTGTTCCTTCTTGAAAACAGACCGACGTCAAAACAGCTAAAAGAATAAAGACGCAAAATTTTCGAAAGTTCGTCATAGGAGCCCTCTTTTGTTTAGAGCTCTTGTCCTGTGGCGTCTTATGGCGCGTTACGGGAAATGCGCGCGAGCGCCTTGTCTTTTATAGGAACCCCGGCGGCGATGAACGCGCCGCCGACGTCTCTTTGTTGAACAATTTGGATCTTTCTAACAGGCGTTTCCTTGCCGATCTCCTGCTGGAACTTCTCGTCCAAATCTACCGCGTTGTCACAACGACCGTTCTCTCTTGCAGGGAATTCGTTTGCGACAATCCCGACTTGCTCTCTAAATACTACCCAACGGCGCTGGCAAAATCAAGTGTTTCACAATAGAAATCTGCAAAAACGTCAAAAAAAGAAGCTTTTGAATCGAATCGTCAAAGAGGAAACGACGGCGGAACCTCGTATGTTTGGACGTCGGCGCCGCGCTTGAAACGACGCATTTTTTGCAGATTCTCTATTCTTCGCTCCTAAAAGTAGAAAATTTTCGAAAAAAATTCTAAAAAATTCTAAAAAATTCTAAAAAATTCTAAAAAATTCCAAAAAAATTTGACGCCAGCATTTTCTATGGTTCACTCTATTGCATAACCGCCGCGGTTCGAACGCCGGCGAATCGGTCCGCGCGGCTTCAAGAATAGCCCTTAACCTGTCGCCTGCCAACCCTTAACGAAAAATCCAACAAACCAAGCTTATGTCTGTTTTTACAATCCGCGCCGCCAACGAAAATGACGTCGATACAATTTTGTTTTTCATCAAGGGAATCGCCGAGTACGAAAAGATGACGGACGAGGTCGTCGTCGACGCGCCGATGCTGAAAGAATGGCTCTTCGATAAGAAGATCGCCGAAGTCCTGTTCGCGGTCGAGGACGGCAAAGAGGTCGGGTTCGCGCTCTTCTTTCCGAACTATTCGACCTTTGTCGGCAGGGGCGGGCTCTATCTCGAGGACCTCTTCATCCTCCCGGAACGTCGAGGCAAGGGGTACGGCAAAGCGCTCTTTAAGCGCCTGGCGCAAATAGCGGTCGAGCGCAATTACGGCCGGATCGAGTGGCGCTGCCTCAATTGGAACCAGCCGAGCGTCGACTTCTACCATTCGCTCGGCGCGGTCGGGCTCGACGAATGGACGACGTTCCGACTCGCGGGCGACGCAATTACGCGGCTGGCGCGAAGCTAAGGCTCTGCCTTGACGTAAAATGAAAACTTATTAAAATTGTCGGGGTTGGCAAAAATAGCCGCTCGCGCGGCGCGGCTCCGGCTGTTTCCGCCCTTTGAGTTACGAATAATGAACATTTTGCAAGTCAATATGCTCCGCAGAAAGACGACGCGCGTTTCGACGCCGCTTCTCTTCCTGTCGAAAAAACGCCCTCCCTCGGGCCTCGTACGCCGAGTAAAAACCTGCCCCATTTTTAGGATACGCAAGGTTTTTCCTCGGTTGTGGAGTCAGACGCCGATACCAACCTTGCGTGACCGCGCCCTCGGCGTTGGCGCGGTTGGCTCTCTTCTCCTGCGTCCGCGCCTCGGCGCCGTTATGGGTTGCGGTTCAACGCCCTTTCTTCACGCCGCCTGTCTCTGCTTGCCCTCGCTTCACGTCGCTCTTCTCTTTTCGACCGTCTGACCGTGTTTGCTGCGCTTTGATCACCAGCTCTTTTGGAGAATTTTAATATGAAGACTAAAAAAACAAGCGTTCCTGCAGATCGTCCTCAAGGAGACGACTCAAAGAACGTAATCAGAAAGCGCATGATTTTGACGTCGGCGATCGTGCTGGCTTTATTTGCGCTAGGCGCCGCTGGGCTCAATAAGTCAGGTACCGGACAGGAAAGCCCGGAAGCCGAAGAGACGGCAGAAGTCCAGAACGGAGCTTCGGTAGGCGCGACAATCCCCGCCAACTGGCTCCCTAACCTGCGGGTCCCGGAAGGCGCGCCCGAAACGCGCGTCGACCTTGTCGGCACGGCGCGGCAGTTCTGCGAACAGAACTACTTTGGGGACGACGTCGTCGTTACGCCCGACCAGCTCGAGTGGACGATCAAGCTGCCGGAAGGCGGGATTGGTTCGGTCGCGGACGTCGAATTAGACGGCGACGCGCTCAAAGTCCGTTGGAAAGAAGACGCGATCGGCAAGACAAAGGTCCTCCTCGAAGCGAGCGTCAAAGGCTCGGAAGGGTCGCAGGTCGCTCACGTGTCCTTCAACATTGAAAGCTGGGCGCCCGACTACCTCAAGATGGCGGTAACGATTCTTGGCGGGCTCGGCCTTTTCCTGCTCGGCATGAAATTTATGTCGGACGGCTTGACGTCGATCGCCGGTTCAAGACTGCGCCGCCTCATCTCGTGGTTCACGAGCAACCGTTTCATGGGCGTCTTGGTCGGTATCGTGGCGACGGTCGCCGTTCAGTCGAGCTCGGCGATCTCGGTCATGACGCTCGGGTTCGTGAACAGCGGGCTCATGACCCTCAGGCAGGCGATGGGCGTCATTATCGGCGCGAACATCGGCACAACCTTTACCGGCTGGATCCTGGTGATCAACATCACCGCGCTGGGACTGCCGATTCTAGGCGTCGCGGCGCTCGTGCTGGTCTTCTTCAGCAAGACTGAACGCGTCCGCAATTACGCGATGTTTGCGCTTGGGTTCGGCATGATCTTCTTCGGCCTTGAAACGCTCAAGGACGGCATGTCGCCTCTGTCCGACGTGCCGGAATTCACCGCGCTCATGCAGTCTGTCCAAGCGAACACCTTCGCCAACGCCGGCAAGTGCATTTTAATCGGAACTCTCATTACGGCGCTCATTCAATCTTCGGCGGCTACGTTTGCGATCGTCATCACGCTCGGCGCGATCGGTTCGATCGACTTGAACTCGGGCGCGGCGATCGTGCTCGGCAGCAATATCGGCACGACGATCACCGCGTTGCTCGCCGCGATCGGCGCCAACTCGCGCGCGCGCCAGGTCGCATATTTCCACACCTTCTTTAACATAGTCGGCGTCTTGTGGGTCTGGGCGGTCTACTTCAACTTCTTCATGCCGCTCGTCAACAATATCGGCGACTCGCTCGGCATGGTTACGGTCAGCGGCAAAATCGCCGTAACGCACACGCTCTTTAACTCGGTCAATATGGTCGTCTTCCTGCCCCTTATCGGCCCGCTCTCGAGGATGTTCGAACGGTTCGTCAAAGACGACAAAGGAAAACCGAGAAAAACCGAAAGCATCACCGGCTTGGACCAATTCGTGACCAGAGAACCGGTCATCGGTATCGAACGCTCGCGTAAGGAAGTTCATCGTATGTTCCTCGACTGCGTCTGGCTGGGCGAATGCATCAAGGAATTGAGAAAAGTCGATTTTGACGATTCGCCCCTTGTCGAAGAAGCGTTCACAATGGAGAGAAAACTCGACGTCGTCCAAAACGAGACGGTCGACTTCATCTCCAGGCTGTCGGTCAGGTCGTTCAGCTCCGACCTTGCGGCGTCGGCGCGAGAACAAGTCCGGCTTGCCGAAGAACTTGAATCGATCAGCGACTACCTTACCGACCTCCTGAAATCGAACTTGAAGTTGAAAAACGAAGAGCTGGAACTTCCGGAAACGATGAAAGAGAAATCGAACGAGTTCCTTGCCGACGTCCTCAAGACGCTCGGCTGGCTCGAAAAGAATTTCCAGCAGCGCAAGCATACGCACCTTGTGTCGATTATCTCGACGTGGCGCAACGAGTTCGTCGGACGGATCAAAGAGACGCGCGACCTCTTTATCCATACGATGTTCGACGAAAAGAACGATCCGCGCGTCATCGTCTCCGTCAACCATCAGCTCAACGTGTGGCGAAGGATCTACGAGCACCTGCTCAATATCGCCGAAGCGATGGAGCTGCCGGGCGTCCATAAATAGTCTGCAGCGCGGAGCGCGCGCCTAAAACGCTCAGCGCGTCTGCGCTGACTCGCCAAAAGAAAACGGCGATTTCACCAACTCGGAGAAATCGCCGTTTTTTGCGTCGATACGACGCTGAATCTTAGCGTAACGCGGCTTGTCAGAGACTGTCGTTCATCGCTCGCGCATACGCTTTGTCTTCTTCGCTCAGCGCGGAAAAGGTTACGTCAAAGCTCGCCCCTTCTCGACTTTGCAAAACGAGGACGTCGTCCGGCTCCTTCAATTGTGCGTACCGCGCGACAACCTGACCAATCCCGCCGTCCCCGGTCGCGTCCCAGACGCGAAAGCCGTCCGGAAGGTCTTTGACCCCGCGCGCAAGGTCTTCCGGCGTCGGCTTCACGGTCTTGATGAACGGACCTTTTCTGATCGGCGGCTGGCTTGGGACCGTTTCTGCCCGTAGAGGAGGAAACTCGAGCTTGTTATCCTGAACGTTCCTAAAAAAGCAGGCGCGCTCTTGGGCGGAACGGTCGAGGACGTCGTAAAGCGCGTCGATTAACTTGCGGTTTTTAGTGCGAAGGGGCGTCTCGTAGAGATCGTTCGTCTTCCAGACGAGCGTCGTCGTCATGACTGAGCGCTGAATTTCCGGCAGGCTTTTCAGCCAATCGACGAGTTCGGCTTGCGCTCGCTCCGTCGGCTCGCCCTGCTCGGCGGCGTAGTACTCGAGCTGCAGCCGGGTCAGGCGGACTTCGTCGCGCATCGTCGAGGGCGCCAGGCTCGAGAGCAGCGCCGTCGACCGCAGCTCCTGCATCCAGCCGTAAGCGCCCGAAAGAGAGGGCGACGAGAGCCTAAATTTGTTGTTTGGGTATTCGTCTATGCCGAATATCCTGGAGATTGAGACGTTCTGGCTCGAGCGATTTTCGTAGTAAAGAGCAAGATAAATGGCGTCGCCAAGATAGATTTCTTTTGGATAGATTTCGACCGACGGAACCGGCAAAGCGACAGACGCCGATTCGCCTGGCGTCGGAGCGTATTCGATCGGTTCCGCTCCTATTGTCGGCGCTCCTCCCAGCGCTGAGATCCAAACGGCTAATAGAAGCGCGGTTAGCGAAATTCTCATCGTCATTTTCTCCTTGAGCTTGGCGAGCGATCATTGAAACGCGCAGTCTCGCGATTCCCACGCGGACTGAGCGCTTTGCGCTGAACAGCGCTGAACAGCGCGGCGTATGCTCGTCGAGGAACGCAAGCAGATAAAATCGACGTCGTCGCCTTGTTCCACAGAGCCGGGACCAAACGCCCACGCTATTAGATTATGTTGCCGGAACGCGCGGGCTGTTGCCAAAGAAATCAGAAAAAACCACAAAAAACTCGAGCGCATGAGTTTCGGGAAACAAGAAAAGAGCAGGAGCGCGGCGCTCTTAGGGCGTCTCTCCGTACGTTGGCGGCCCGCCGTCTTCGCCGACAAGACTAAAAAAGGCTCCTAAGATCTTTCGACCTGCGGAGCCTAAGCTATTTCCAGTGACGATCCAGCGCGTTAGCACAATGTGCGTCGGCGGATGATGCAAGATCCTCAAACGGGGACTTGCTCCGCCGCATAGTAGTCTAAACGATTGGGCGGTCGGCTTTTCCAGCAACATTCCATGTTGCCTTGAATTGAAAAACGCGACCGAACCCAATCGTCGGATGACTCAAAAGAGGATTTTGAGGGTCGCGGATCCTTTAACCTCGGAGGATGAAACCCTCGTCGGAACGTTTCTCGGCAATCCGCGCGGAACCGAAGTTCCCTCCGAAAAACGCTTGCGGTACTCGACGGCTTGCGCTGGGCAAACCGTCTCGCTTCACGTTCGATTAACGGTTGACCATGACGGTGAACATGACGCCGTGAACGAACTGGTCGAAATTGCGGTCTCTCTTGTTGCGCTTGACGCCGAAGATCGTGCCGTCTTCATTGACGCGGTAGTCGTTGATGGCGGAAGCGTGAGCGATGTTGTCCATGTACAGCATTTCATAGCCGACCTTGAATCCAACCGCTTCGGTCCAGTTCCACGCCGCTTCGAATCGGCCGTCGATACCGTTGGTGAAGGCGTTGAAGTGTCGGGAATACGCAAACGCGTTGTTGACCGTGCCGATCGGCGTATAGGCTTGGATACCGCCCGTTTCGGAAGTGTTCGAGCCCGAGCCGGTATCGCCCGTCGTGCCGCCTGTGCCGCCCGTGCCGTCGCCCGTGCTGGATCCGGGAGTATCCGCCATGGCTTTCAGACCGAGCGTGCCGTATCCGTAGAGGTTTTGACGGTTGAAACCGGCGAAATACTTAGCTTCGCCGCTGAATCTCCAACGATTGTTGGCGAGCGTGTAGCGCAAGCCGACTTGCGGACCAACGATGTGGTTTTCCGCTTCGAAGTTCCAGTCGGAATAACCGAGGTCGGCGCCGCGGGAGCTGCTGGTGTTGTAGTTGAAGGAGCCGTAGCTTTGCGACGTTTGAGTCTGTTGGTTGTCGCCGGAAGCTTGGGTCTGCGTGTTCAAGATACTGACTTCCGTGATCTGATAGCTCGACTCGTTCTTTGTGCTCGCATGGCCGAAGAAGTTGAATCGCCCGTCGAACTGCGTGTAGCGGACGCCGGCGAGCGCCTCGAGGACGCCGTTCCGGAACGGATGGAAGCGGTAATTGTACATCGCTTCAACGCTCCACGTGTTGACCTTCGAGACGATGTGGAACCCTTCGTAAGTGATCGGCATTGGGACGAACGCGTAACGGTTCGTATCGGCGTTCGTGCCGGTGCTCGTGCCGGTTCCCGTATTGCTCTGATAGCCGGTGTCGGACGTGCCGACCGAGTCAAGCCCGACGATCATCCACAAACGGCCGATCTGGTTCACGCTGCCCGCCCCTTGTTGATCAAGGAGTTGGTAGCTGTTGCCCGTCCAGACGTAATAGTTGCCGGAAGCGCCGCTCAGGTTGTAGTTGCTGACATTGACGACAGCAGGGTCTTCCAGGACGATGCCGCCGTAGATGCCCTCAAAGTCGTTGCGCTGCGGGCTGACAACCGTTCCGCTGACTTCCCAGCCGTGGTGTCCGCTTTGATTACCAATGGTAAAGCGAGTGGCGGTTTCCCAGTCGGCGTGGAATTGCGACGTGTTGATCTGGTTGACTTGTTCGGAGTATGTAAAGGTTGTGGACGCGCCCCCGGAAGTTAGGTTCGGGATTACGTTCGTAACGTATTGTTGACCGCCGTTCAAGCTGCCGACGACTTGATCGTTCGGTTGCGAAAGGCTCAGTACGCCGGCGCTGATACTGCCGTACATACCTTCGTGTTGGTAGACTCCGCCCCCGAATTGATCTTCCGGGAAGGGAGAAAACAAACGCATCTGCGATACTTGGGCAGAAGCGGTCGACGTGGTCGCCAAGGCTAAGCATAGGCCGGCGATAATCATTTTGATGCTTCGAGACATGGTCTGATACCCACCTCTATTTACACATGAATCATCCAATGGGGTTAAGCAAACTGCAATCCATTTCAGTCTACTAACGGCTGTGCCGGTAATATCGGACATTTCTTTCTTCTCTATTGAGTCTTAATTGAAAATCTTCCTATTTTTTTCTTCTCATTCCAGACTCTTCGAGGTCGGCTGTGTAAAAACAGGCGGTTTATATAAAATTACATACCTCTTTCAGGGGGTTTCCACATCTTTCACAAACGATATATGTTGCAAAATCGTTCAAATTTTCCAAAAAAAGAACTCAGAAAAAACTTTCGTTTTGACGGCGAAAATTGTGATTTTTGTCAACTTTTTTTGTAATTTTCCTACAAATTACCTAAGGAAGAGCTCAACTTTTTGCTCCCGCGCGGCTCTCATTGACCCTTTTTCTCGATTTACAGGAATTGAGCCAGCCCTTCGCCGTCTAAACGATTAACGATCCTTTTCAGCGCCTGGTCGCTCCCTTTTTTCGAGACGAGGAGCACGTCGTCCGTCTCAACGACTAATAAGTCGTCGACGTCGACGAGGACGACCAAATTCCCGCGCCGCCGCGTTCTGACGTAGTTGCCGCGCGCGTTTTCTGCGATCGACGCCGCGTTAGGAACGACGTTTGGAAGGGTCGATTCCCCGCGGTCGAGCTCTTCCAACGCCTGATAGGACCCCAGATCGTTCCAATAAAACGCGGACGCCGGAAGAACAAAGACTTTTTCCGCGCGTTCGAGAACCGCGTAGTCGAGCGAGATTTTTTTAGCGTTCGAAAATGCGCTGACGAATTCAGGATCGTCGTCGGGCCGCTTTCCTTGGACGCGCGCCGCGTCGATTCGTTCGCGCATTATTTGCAAGGTCGGGATAAATTCCGGCTCGAACCGCTGGAGCAGGTCCAGAAAGACGCGCGCCTTCCAGACGAATATGCCCGCGTTCCAGAAAAAACGGCCGGTTGCGACGAATTCCGCCGCCTTGACCGCGTCCGGTTTCTCGCAGAATCGCGCGACGCGGTAACCGCGCTCGCCGGGCAACGGCTCCCCGCGCTCGATGTAGCCGTAGACTGTCGACGGAAAGGTCGGCTCGACGCCCAGGGTGATCAGCGCGTCCGGCTCCTCGGCAAGTAGCTCGACCGCGCTGCGGATCGTAGCGCGAAACGGTTCGTCCGGCTTGATGAGATGGTCGGACGGCAAGACGAGCAGCGCGGAGTCTTCGTCGACGCGGAGCGCTTCGAGCGCCGCCCACGCGACGCACGGGGCGGTGTCGCGTCCAACCGGCTCAAGGAGAACGCGCTCTTTGGGCAGTTCTGGCGCCTGTTCTGCAACAAGTTTGGCATACGGCTTGCCGACGACGACAAAGCGCGCGTCCGGAGGCGCCAGGTCGCCAAGCCGATCAAGCGTTGCGCGAATGAACGAACGCGAATCGCTGAGGAGCGGGAGAAACGGCTTGGGACAGGCGGCTCGGCTCTCGGGCCACAAACGCGCGCCGGGGCCGCCCGCCATGATGATTGGGAAGATTGTCATGAGATTGTCGACGGTGTATAATAACGGTACAATTAAACGAATAACAATATTGAGGGCAAAAGTAACAGAACAGTTCTATTGAAGCAGTTGCGGAGGTCGCTGATGCACTCTTATTTACCAGACACAATTAGGCGCGAATGGCTGGCGCGGCACGCGAGCCGCGAACAGACCGGACCGCGCGCGCAATTCTGGCGCTCCTTGCCCGCGCTTCCGGAACGACCAGAATCAGGACATAAAGGAACCTTTGGAACCGGCGCGGCGATCGGCGGCTCGCGCGGTATGAGCGGCGCGATCGCGCTGACCGGAAGCGCGTGCGTTCTAGCCGGCGCGGGCCTAACGCGTCTTTACGTCCCCGACGCCATTTTGGATACGGTCGCGCAGTTCCAACGCGAGTACACGACGATTCCCTGCCCCTGCGACGCCGAGGGGCGCATGACCGGCCTCTCGGAATCGGCGCTTCATTCGCTGAGCGACGCGACGGCGCTCGCCGTCGGGCCGGGGCTTGGACGTTCTGACGCGCTCGATCGGCTTGTCGGCGAGCTGTTCAGAACGACTAAGCAGCCGAGCGTGTTCGACGCCGACGCCCTAAACGCGCTCGCAAGCGCCAAGGCGTTCACGCAAGACGCGGCGGAAACGTTCTGTCCGCAAGGAGCGCGGATACTCACGCCCCACCCCAGCGAATTTGCGCGCCTGTTCGGCGCCAAGCTGACGGACGACCGCAAAGCGCGGCGCTCTTGCGCCGTCCGATTCCTCGAACGGGTCCAGAAGCTATACGGCTCGGAGCTCCGCTGCCATTTCACGCTCGTTCTGAAAGGGCGCGAGACGATCGTCGCAACGCTCGATCCAGAAACGGGGACCACGCGCGCGCGCGTCAACCTGACGGGCAACGTCAACCTTGCGACCGGCGGCTCGGGGGACGTGCTGACGGGAATTATCTTAGGGCTCTTGGCGCAAGGGATGAACGGGCCCGACGCGGCGCGGCTCGGGGTCGCGCTGCACGGCTTGGCGGCGGAACTGCGCGCGTCGATCTGTTCGCGAGGCGCGACGGCGTCGGACGCCGCGCGATTTTTAGCCTGCGCGATCGATTACTACTCGCTGGCGCGCGACGAATAACGCGCGTAGATTTCGAGCGTCTCTTCGACGTCGCGCTTCATCTGAGCGATAAGCTCCTCCTTAGAGCTGAATTTTACAATGTCGCGGAGCTTTTGCAAGAAGGAAAGTCGAAGAGGCTGACCGTAGAGATCGCCGGAAAAGCCGAGAAGATGCGCTTCGATCTTATTCTCGCCGACGTCAAAGGTCGGATTGTCGCCGAGATTCACCGCCGCGGGATAGATCGAGCCGTCCGCCGTTTGAGCGCTCGCCGCGTAGAGCGCGGGTTTGGGGAGCGCCGACGCGTAAGAGACGAGAAGGTGCGCCGTAGGATGGCCAAGAATGCGGCCGCGACGATCCCCGGGCTCGACGACGCCGCGGATCTGAAAAGGTCG
>JAQVHZ010000042.1 GCA_028695965.1 Thermoguttaceae bacterium
GGAAAAGCCGAGAAGATGCGCTTCGATCTTATTCTCGCCGACGTCAAAGGTCGGATTGTCGCCGAGATTCACCGCCGCGGGATAGATCGAGCCGTCCGCCGTTTGAGCGCTCGCCGCGTAGAGCGCCGGTTTGGGGAGCGCCGACGCGTAAGAGACGAGAAGGTTCGCCGTAGGATAGCCAAGAATGCGGCCGCGACGATCCCCGGGCTCGACGACGCCGCGGATCTGAAAAGGTCGGGCAAGAAGGCGCTGAACGCGCTCAACGTTGCCGGTAGAGATCAATTTGCGGACCAGGCTGCTCGACACGCGCGACCCTTCGTCTTGGACGGGCGGCGTTATCTCCAGCTGGACGTCGTGTTCGCGGCACAGCTCCTCCAGCAAATCGAGGGACGCCTGGTCGCTCCCGAATCGGAAATTGTTCCCTTCGACAAGCGCGACGGCGCCTAATGAATTGACCAGAACGTCTTCAAAGAAATCGCGCGAGCTCCTGCGAAGAAAGTCGCGCGTCGTGGGAAAAAAGAGAACTGCGTCGAGCCCGAGCGATTCGAAAAGCTCGACTTTTTGTTCGAGGTTGCATATGAGCAAAGGGGCGCTTCGGGGCCGCAAAACGCGCGCCGGGGACGGTTCAAAGGTAAAGACGACCGCAGGCGCGCCCTTTGCGCGCGCCAGTTCGACTACTTTGCTGAGAATGGCAACATGACCTCGATGCAGACCGTCAAATTTGCCAATGGAAACGACGCAATTCCGATAACTAGCCGGAAAATCTTCCAGACGCCGAAACGTTTTCACTTTAGACTGCTATTCTTGTTATCTGATGGTTGAGGACAATACTCAGTCTTTATCGTCCTCTTTGAAGACTGGGTCCATTTTTTTCGTATTTCTGTCGAGCGCTAGGACTATCGTCTGCTTTTCCATGCCGTCTTGGCTCGTCATCGTAATGGGGAAGACGTGGCGGCGCTCCGGCAAACTGTACCGCACGGAAAAAGTTCCGTCGGAACGCACCGGGATCGGATCGTCTTTGACCAGGATCGTCGTGCGCGGCGCCGCATGACCTTTGATCACAACTTGCACGTCGACGTTAAAATAGTCGGAAGGCGACTTCTCGGAACTGGCGTACTCCGGCTGGTTGAATCCGATCGGTTGAGGGAACGCGGGGGGCGCGGGCGTGGGCGCGGCGCACGGCTTTGGCGCAGGGCTCTTGGCGCCGTATCCTGCTCCGGCGCGCGCGTCATAGGGGACGGGCGATTCGAGCCGAGCGCGAGCGTTCAGGTCGTCGATCATCGACCTGCCGAAGGAATCGTGTGCAAACCGCTGCGGCGTCTGGACCGTGTTGCTCGAAATCAGCGTGAAAAACTGCCCGTCGCGCGAACGATACCCTAGTTCGACCATAAAATGATTCGGCGAACTGTCGATCGGGATGTACCAGCTGCCAAACCCGCCGCTCACTTCAAGCTCCGAGATGAGCTCGCGGCGGCCCGTCGCGCGAGGGCCTTCTCGGTCGACGTGGAAGACGCGCAGCGCGGGGTCGGCGGTGTGCCAGTGTTTGCCCATCGCCGAACGAATGCGGTCGACGAGCAACGGCGTTACCTCCCAACACGCGCGCAGCCAGTAGGAATCGCAAACGAAAAGGACGATTCTGTCGGCGCGGTCGTTAGGCGATCCGACAATTTTACGCGTGATGAGCCGCTCTTTCAGCGCTATGACCTCGTCGGACGGCGGGCTTGCTGGGGGGGCGGGCTCCGGTTCTGCAGGCGCGGCAGGGACTGGATGGCGAGGGACGTCGTCGTCGAAAAGGTCGTCGTCGACCTCGTGCCAGCCTGGAATGTCGTCGTCGTCTTCGTCGACCCGGTCGTCGACCCACGACGGGTCGATGACTGGCGGCTTCTTCTTTCCAAGCGCTTTCTTTCCGCTCGCTTTTTTCGCCTTGGGCTTCTCTTCCAGGTCGGCGTCTAGTTCGGGAGAATCCAGCAGTTCCGGCTCGCCAAGCTCGGCCTTCTTCGCCGACTTGCGCTTTCTCTTCTTCGGCGCCGGTTCAACGTCGACTACGGGCTCGACTAACTCCGGCTCGACCTTCTTTGTCGACCTGCGCGTTCGCTTCTTCGGCGTCGGCTCGGCGTCGACTACGGGCTCTGCCAACTCAGGTTCGAGCTTCTTTGCCGTTCTGCGCGTTCGTTTCTTCGGCGCCGGTTCTGCGTCGACTGCGGGCTCGACCTGTTCAGGTTCGACCTTCTTAGCCGTTCTGCGCGTCCGCTTCTTCGGCGCGGGCTCGGCGTCGACTACAGGCTCCACTACCTCAGGCTCGACCTTCTTAGCCGTTCTGCGCGTCCGTTTCTTCGGCGCGGGCTCGGCGTCGACTGCGGGCTCCACTATCTCAGGCTCGACCTTCTTAGCCGACCTGCGCGTCCGCTTCTTCGGCGCGGGCTCGGCGTCGACCGCCGGTTCCGCCGCTTCAACAGCCGCCTCTTGCACGACAGGCTCGGCGCTCTTCGGCTTCCTTCGGCTCCTTTTCTTAGGCGCCTCGTCGACAATTTCCTCAACCGAAACTTGCGCCGCAACCTCTTCCTCAACGACAGGATCGGCGTTAACTCGTCTCCGGCGCGTCTTTTTGGGCGCAGTCTCTTCCGCGACCGGCACGTCGGCGACGGCGCGCGACTTACGACCGCCGCGCGGCTTCTTTTCCGGCTCAACCGGCTCGGATATAGGGCCCTCGACCGGCAGAAGCGTCGCCGGTTCCTTGACCGGTTCCGACGCGCGCTTGGCGCGGCGCGTCCTCTTCGGCGGTTCGGGCTTCGCCGCTGCTGGCGTCGGTTCAGCGTCAGACGCGTCTACGTCGAAAAGAGTGCGCCGCGGTTCCGAAAGAGATTCTGCCGCCGTGCTCTTGCGCCGACTGCGGCGCCGAGGCGATTCCGCCGCCGGGACCGCCGCGCGCTCCGCCTCTTCGGCAGACGCCGTCTTTCGCGTTTGGGGCTGCGGTTCGTCGCTAGATTCGGGTTCGACGTGTTCTCGTAAGAAGTCTATGAGGTCTCCTTTGCGCAAGTGCGTCCATCGAGTCAGCTCAAGCCGCTTGGCAAGCGCGCAAAGTTCCTTGAACGAATGCGAATCAAGAGAGCGGCTAGACGTCATATATACCTCCGTTCAAACGACGAACGCGCTCGACAGTTACGTCGGCGCAGACTCAAGGGCGCGGTCGTCGCGCGGCGAACCCTTCGACCAAATTGAATCGTGTTGCGGGCACGCTTTTCTCAAAAAGGGAACCGATTTCAAGATTGCAAAAAACACAATCTGCGTTGCTTATTATCATACGGCATAATAGCAAAAAAATCAATCCTATATTACCCATTTTTTCTATTTTTTCACAAAATTGGCTAAAGTTTTCCCCAAATTGACGTCTAAAAACGCACAAAGGTTAAACGCGCTAAAAAATTCGCGCCAAAAACAGATTATTTTCAAAAATTTACAGCCAATATTCGCAAAAGAACTAGAAAATCGCGTTAAAGGGAAGTATAATCGGACAGAAGAAGGCGCGACATTTCCGCAAGCTGAGTGAAAATCTTCTCGTCGGCTCGGAATTTCGCGGGTTTTCAGAAATAATACCATAAAGGCCGTTCGTCCTGGAACGGATAGAAAACACCGATCTCATATGCTTCGTTGGCGATTACTTATTGGGATTCCGCTCGTAGGGCTCCTGGTTGCGCTCTGCTGGCTAGACGCTATTGCGCCGATCCCGGGCATAGTCCTGATGCCGTTTTTTTTAGTCTGCGTCTATTTCCTTTGCAAGGAGACTCTCTGGCTCCTCAACGCGGGCGGTATCTATCCTCGTCGTTCGACCGTCTACCTCAGCGTGTTCGGAACGATCATTTTGTGCTGGTTCGCTTGTTATAATTCGCTTCCGATTATCGTGAGGCTAGAAAACGCGCTCGCGACCGCGCTGCAAGTTCAGTCCGAAAAGCCGCAAGAAGCCCCCCTGTTTCAAGAGCCCGGCAAACAAGCGAGCGACCCTGAGAAGCTCAATCAGGCGACGGAGGCGCTCATAGCGGCAAAACAGGCGCTCGAAAACGCGCTCGACGCCGTAAGAGGAGGAGACGGAAACGAGCGCGGCGCCGAACAAGCGTCCTCGGAAGCTCCGGCGGAGGTCCGCGTCTCAAGCATTTCTAACGAGGAGGCGTGGAAGACCGCCGCCTATGCGGGCATTCACATTCTCCTTGCGATCGCCGCGGGCGTTCTCATTGCGTTCGTCGGCGAAATGGCGCGCTTCAAACAGCCGGGCGGGAATATCATCAACTTGATGGGCGCGATCTTTATTATCGTCTACATCGGTCTCTTAGGCTCCTTCATGGTCATGCTGCGCATCGCCTACGGAATTATGGCGGTCGTCTCGATGATCGTCGTGACGAAGCTCTGCGATATCGGCGCCTATACTGTCGGACGGCTCATCGGCAAGCACAAGATGGCGCCGAGCCTTAGCCCGGGCAAGACGATCGAAGGCGCGTGCGGCGGCATGCTGTTTGCGATTTTCGGCGCTTGGTTCTCGACCGCGGTCCTCTTTCCGCTCGCTTCAGGCCGACCGTCCCAAACGACTTGGCTCGGCATTATCGTCTACGGCGTGGCTGTCGGCGCGGCGGGCGCGCTCGGCGACCTTGCCGAATCCCTTATCAAGCGCGACGTTTCGCGTAAAGACTCCGGCGTGAACGTGCCCGGCTTCGGCGGGTTCCTCGATATCTTCGACTCCCTTCTCGTCGCGGCGCCCGTCGCGTTTGGGTTGTGGGCGTTCCACGTCATTCAGTAACTGCTTTTCGAAAGATTACGAAAGAAACCATATGAAAAACTTTATCATTCGTCTGAAAAAAGAATCGGACAATCCCGCTGTCGACAAATTGATCATGGACTCTCTGAACGTATGGTACCGCAAGAACCGAGGGTTCGACGTCTTCGTGCCGTCTCTTGAAGCCGCGTCGATCTTTACGCGTATCTACGACCAGCTCGACCCCGACTGCTGCGTCGTCGCCGAAGACCCTGAGAACGGCGCTCTGGCGGGCGCGTGTTTCTACCATCCTCGTTCGACGCACGTCGCGCTCGGTATCATGAACGTCGCGCCTGACTATTTCGGTCAGAAAGTCTCCTCGAAGATACTGAATTACGTCGTTGACTTTGCCAAGGAACGCAATCAGGTCTTGCGGCTCGTCTCCAGCTCCATGAATCTCGACTCCTTCTCGGTCTACAGCAAGGCGGGGTTCGTGCCGCGCGCGATGTTCCGCGACGTTAAAATAGAAGTTCCGGCTGAAGGGTTCGACGACTCCCTTGAGGGCGCGACCTTGCGCGACGCCGAACTTGCCGACGTCGACGCGATCGTCGAGCTCGAGCTCGAGCTCTACGGCGTCGAACGCGCCAAAGACTACCGGTTCTTCATCGAGAACAAAGACGGTATTTGGGGTACAAGCGTGCTCGTCAACGACGAGACCGGCGCGATCAACGGCGTCATGGCGTCCGCGCGCGACCCCGGCAGCAATATGGTCGGCCCCGGCGCCGTGAGGACCGAACGACAAGCCGCCGCGCTCATTAAGCGCGAACTCAACCGCTACAAGGGAGAATGGGCCCCGATCGTCCTCATCCCGACCGACTGCGTCGAATTGGGGCGAGAAACCTACGCGATGGGAGGCGTCAACACGGAAACGCACGTCGCGCAGACGCTCGGCGAAGCGCCGGTCAAGAAAGGCGTGATCATCCCGACCTTTATGCCGGAGACGGCGTGAGCCTATGTCGGAAAAGAGCTCCAACGGCTCCGTTCCTCTTTGGCGTCGACAGGGCGCGCGGTACTATACGTTAAGCGCCTATTTCAAGCAAGAGTTTGGCGGACCCGTCTACAAGATCAGCCTCGACGCGCATTTCTCCTGTCCGAATATCGACGGAACGGTCGGGCGCGGCGGATGCGTCTTTTGCAGCGCCGTCAGTTTCAGCCCGAGCCGACGAATCGGGCTCGAAGAAATCGACGCGCAGATCGACGACGGCGTCGAGCGGCTACAGCGCCGATACAATACCGATAAATTCATTGCGTATTTCCAGCCGTCGACGAACACGCACGCGCCTTTGGAGACGCTCGAAAAAGCCTATCGTACGGCGCTGCGCCGTCCGGAAATCGTCGGGCTCGCTATCGGCACGCGCCCCGACGCGCTCGGAGACGACGTCCTCGACCTGCTCGCGGAAATCGCCGACGAGAAATGGCTCTCTCTGGAAATCGGATTGCAGACCTCGCGCGACCGAACCCTCAAAGCGCTCAATCGCGGACACGATTACGCGTCCTTCGTCGACGCCGTAACTCGCGCCAAAGCGCGCGGCCTGCGGCTCGGAACGCACCTCATTCTCGGCTTGCCCGGGGAATCGCGCGGCGACGCGGTCCTTACGGCGCGTCGGGTCGGCGCGTTGGGGCTCGAGTCGGTCAAGCTGCACAATCTTTACGTCGTGAAAGACACGGCGCTCGCGTCAATGTGGCAAGAAGGGCGCGTCCCTCTGCCCTCGCTCGAAGATTATGCGGACCTGGTCGTCGACGCGCTCGAAACACTTCCGCCCGACATGGTCGTCGAACGAGTCGCGGGCGACGCGCCGACGGAGTATCTGCTCGCCCCGGAATGGTGCGCGAACAAACACGCGGGCCGCAACGCCGTCGACGCCGCGCTGAAACGCCGCGATTCCTGGCAAGGTAAATATTACGATCCGAACTTTGCCGAACGTCTATAATCGAGCTGGCGCTCGCAACCTTAACACGCTAGAACCCAATAACTTTTAATCGCTCTAATGAAGTATGAAAACGTATGCGTCGACGCGATCGAATGCACGCTCCCCCCTGAAATTGTAACGTCCGACGAACTCGAAGCGCAGCTCGCCCCGTTGTACGACAGGCTCAAGCTGCCTTACGGACGGCTCGAATTAATGACCGGCATCCTCGAACGCGGGCTCTGGGAACCCGGTCAATTGCCCGGCGACCAAAGCGTCGTTACCGTCGATAAGCTTCTCCGGACCGCGAAAATCGACCGCTCGAAGATCGGCGCGTTCATCCATGCGTCCGTGTGCCGCGACTACCAAGAGCCCGCGACCGCCTGCGACGTACACCGAAGGCTGGGCCTGCCCCAAAACGGCGTCATTTGCGACGTCTCGAACGCGTGCCTCGGCTTGCTGACCGGCGCCATCCTTATTGCAAATATGATCGAGCTCGGCCAAATTGAAGCGGGCGTCGTCGTCGGCACGGAGACGAGCCGCGCGCTCATGGAAACGACGGTCGCCGAGCTCAACTCGAACCTTGAACTCACGCGCAAGACGGTGAAAGACGCGTTTGCGTCCCTGACGATCGGCTCGGGCAGCGCGGCGATCCTCCTGACGAATCGCCGACTCTCGCAGACGGGCAACCGTTTCCTCGGCGCGGTCGTCTGCTCGAACACCAATAAGAGCGACCTTTGCCGGAGCCAAGTCGACGTAACCGCAGGCGGACGGTCCGACGGGCAGACGATGAAGACCGATTCCGAAACGCTCCTGCACGAAGGCGTCGCCGTCGCCGCGCGCGCGTTCGATCAGTTTGCGCCGGAGATCGGGTGGAGCGCCGAAGAAATCGGAACGATCTTCTGTCATCAGGTCGGAAAAGCGCATCAGAAACTGCTCTTCGACACGCTGAAATTAGACGTCGATAAGAATTTTGCGACCCTGCCCTACCTCGGGAACACCGGGAGCGTCGCGCTGCCGACCGCCGCCGCGCTCGGGATTGAGTCCGGATTCGCCAAGCCGGGCGATAAAATCGGGCTCTTCGGGATCGGGTCCGGCATTAACGTCGTCCTTGCCGGTATCGATTGGCAGACGACCTTGCCGAGCGCCGACCCTGCGCCCAAAGAAACGCTCGACAAGTTCCTGGCGCTCAACAGCCAAACGACGACGTAGAAGAGACGACGTCGCGTCGTTTCTTAGCCGCGCGGCGGACGCGGTCTGTAAAAATTCCTGCGTTTCCCCGAGCCCATGAAAAACGCGCCGCGTTATCCTTAGGACGACGCGGCGCGTTAAATTAATGCGGTCAATAAAATATTAATCCATGAATCCGATAAGCTCTTGCGTTCTGCTCGGCTGCTGCAGCTTGCGCACGGCTTTCGCTTCGATTTGCCGGATACGTTCGCGCGTTACTTTGAAGATATGACCAACTTCTTCAAGAGTGTAGCTGTATCCGTCCCCGAGCCCGTAACGCAGCTTGATGATTTCGCGCTCTCGATAGCTCAACGTCTTAAGGACTTTGAGGATCCGCTTGCGCAGCATCTCTTGCGTAACGCCGACGGCGGGATTTTCTGCAGCGGAGTCGGGAAGAAGATCGCCGAAATGGCTGTCTTCGCTGTTGCCGACCGGCCGGTCCAAGCTGATTGGGAACCGATTCATCTGCAAAATGTTGCGCGTCTCTTCGACCGTCGCGTTCGCCGCTTTGGCCGTCTCTTCCAACGAGGGCTCGCGGCCCATCTCTTGCGTGAGTTGACGCGTAATATTGCGCATCTTCGACATCGTCTCGACCATATGCACGGGGATGCGGATCGTCCGGCTCTGGTCGGCGACCGCGCGCGTGATCGCTTGGCGAATCCACCAGGTCGCGTAGGTGCAGAACTTGAAGCCGCGGCGATATTCGAACTTATCGACCGCCCGCATGAGGCCCGCGTTGCCCTCTTGAATGAGGTCTAAGAAACTCAGCCCGCGATTGCGGTACTTCTTAGCGATCGAAACGACCAAGCGCAAGTTGCCTTCCGAAAGGCCGCGCTTCGCCTCTTGGTACCGCTCGTAAACGCGCTCGATTTCTCGGACGCGATGGCGCAGGCTCGTTGGCGTCTCCTGCGTCATCTGCAGAATATTGCGGCATTCCATCTGCCATTGGCGGCGTTCGTAGGCGGGCAAGCCCTGACGGCGATGCTCCTCGATCCATTTCCTGCGATCGTCGACGCGCTTGCTGTATGCGGAGAGGGTGTCGATCATCGACTCGAGGCGCTGCGTGCGCAGCCCGAGCTCTTCGACTAAACGAACCGCTCGGCGTCGGCGGCGCCCTAAATCTTCCCACGCTTTTTTACGCGCTTCAGGAGATTCCGACCGGCTCGTCGCTATGCGATAATCTTCCGCGTTGCGTTCCAAGATGAACTTCAAGGTGCGCAGATTCTGCGGAAATCGCGCCTGGATCTGCTTCTTTTCAAGGTTGTCGGAATCGTTGACCTGAATGGTGCGGTCGAACGGGAGATCGTTGTCGTAGACGCGCTTCAAGGTGCGCAGCGCGTGCTGCATAACGTAGTCGCATTCGAGCAGTTTCGCGCGGAACTTGCGACGAGAGAGTTCGATTTCCCTCGCCAATCTGACTTCGTCGTCGCGTTTAAGCAGCGGAATCTCGCCCATTTGCGTGAGGTACATTCTCACCGGGTCGTCCGCGGGACCGCTCGAATCGTCGGAGCCAAGATTGACATACCTTCTCCGAATTCTATCAGAATTCAAACCGTCGCCGTCGTCCGAAGCATCGTCGTCGACAAGCGCGCCGCGCGATTCAGAATCGTCGTCGTCGAAGTCGAAGCACATCACGTCGTCTTCGTCCAAAATCATTGAACGTTCGTTGTCGTAGTCAGTTTCTTCAAACAAAACTAAGCTCCTAATGGTTAAAAATGGTCGGCGTTTTCTCGATCGTCCGCTGATGATGCGAGCGATCGACTGTCCGAACTGCCTTGGATCACCGTCGTCGGGCCGCCGAGCCAAGCCGCGATTTTCTCGCGAGCCGTTTGGTATAAATCGGCGACTAATGCGCAAATCATCCATAAAAATGCGCCCAATTGGCGTATTCTTCGGCGAGAGAAGCTCTCTTTCCAGTAAGAACCGCAGGATTCAACCCGACCGTTACAACCGGGAACTAGCGCGTTGCAATTACAACCCACGCATCCGGTTCCCAATGCATATTCGACGCCAGTCTTCTCAGGAGAAGAAGCCGCCGAACACGAACAGTACGCGTCCTTGGCGCCCATTAACGCCCTTCGACTCGCTGGCAATAAGCTGAGTTTGTCGAAGGAACAAGGTTCGCCATTGTTCTATAGTACTCAGAAAAATCAATTTCTGAGCGAATAATGGCGCGCTGAACTCTAAAAAAGGCAAATAGCTTTCCGTTTATTCCGGTTGTGCCGGTTATAACGCTTAGTCTTCCAAAAATTTGGCGCCAATAAACCGCCAGGGGTATTGCGCCCTAGATTACTAACGCCAAGACGCTCGAATCTATTGTCCGAACGCCCGCGCCGGAAGGACCGCTTGACGCGGCGCGCCCCGACGAGAAAGACGTCTGGTTAAAGGCCGAACAAATTAGGAACCAACGAAAAAAAACAGGGGGGGCTTTTGCGAACGCGCGTTAGTAGAGTATAATTGGGCAAAGCGCCTCGGAAGCTTTCGAAGCACAACGCGACGTCGTTAAGAGCCGTATTATACTATAGTACGCGAAAACTATTCGTATGTTGCAAGAAAAAATGGAATTTTTCCAAAAAATTTTTTAGCGTCGAACTCCAACTCGCTGAATCCGTCGCCAGAAGTCGTTGTAAACAAAGGGGTTAGGCGACGGCGCTTTTCGAGCTGCAAAGATGAAATAAATCCATATTTTTACAGAGGTTATGATGAAATATTCTTTAACGTGCGAGTGCGGGCAATCGCAGCCGGTCGAACCGCGTCAGGCGGGCCAATCGCTTATATGCGCTTGCGGCAAGACGCTCCAGGTCCCCACGATGCTTCAAATCAAACGCCTGCCCGAATGGGAAGATGAAGGGGCGGGCAAGCCGGAATCAGCGGCGCAAGAAGACGTCGACCAAGGGGCGGCGCCCGAAGGAACAGCGCATGAATCTATGAAAAAAGCCCCGAAGCAACCTCGAATCTCCCCGAAACGCAAGGGGCTCTTCATCGCGGCGGGCTTCGTCTTTGTCGTCGCCGTCTTCTTCATTGGCCGTATCGCGCATAAGCCGGATCCAATTTCCGTCCACTTCAAGAGGACCGTCTATCGAGCCGACGGAAAAGATATTTCACGACACTCGACGCCAACAACCCCAGAAGACTTCTATTTCTACTTCATCCCGGACCCTACCAATGAAACTGGCATTGCCTATGCCGACGACGGGTATCCGCTCGTCGTCAACGACGATATTATCGACCGCGGACTAAGCTTGTTCGGCGCGTATACCTATTTCGAGTACGTGAAAACGCCCAATTTCAGCGACAACTTCAACGAGAACTACGAGGCGATCCTAACGCGCTGGAAGACCGCGCTGGCGATCTGGGGATTCATCGCCTTTGTCGCCCTCGTCGTCGCCCTCTTGGCGCTCTTCACCAAAGAATCGACCAAACAAGTCGGAGTCGCGCGCGGAGAAGGCTGGGGTTAATGCCCTCTTCCCGTCGCAGAATTTGACCTTTGAACGCGTCTCGGCAGCTTCTTTCGAGACGCGTTTTCTTTCCCGAGCATTCTCTTTCAGCCTCTAATTAAGGGCGCCCCTTCCGCTCGACGACAAAAGACGCCGACGAGCGCGCTTAAAAAACGCACAAAAATATTTTTTGTTTACAAAAATTATTTTCTGCATTATAATTCTCCAAACTCCGTCAAGAACGCAGACGCGCTTCGATAAGCGCCTTAATGCCAAAGAAGACCAGACGATGACCGCCAATAAAAGAACTAAGCCGACAAGCGCCGCCAACAAATCTGCGTCGACGCCCAAAACGACGCGTAAAAGGCTCGCAGCGATAAAACTGGAGCCGTTCGAAACATTCGAGCAGGAGGACGCGCCGACCGTTCGGCGCAAAGCGGGCAGGCCGAAAGGGTCCGGCAAATACGGCGAAGAAACGAAACCGATGAGGATACCGGTCTCGATGGTCGAGCGTATCGAAGCGTTTATCGAACGCAAGGGCTTGCAATGCCGTCTCTATAACGAGCAGATCCAAGCGGGGTTCCCTTCCCCTTCGGAAGACAGCCCGTTCGAAGTTCTCGATCTTGCCGAATATCTCATCCCGAACCCGGCGTCGACCTTTCTCGTGCGCGTTACCGGCGATTCGATGCGCGACGCGGGCATTTTTCCCGGAGACGTCCTCATCGTCGATCGCAGCGTGGAGCCGTCGAACGGGGACGTCGTCGTCGCGGCGGTCGACGGGGATTTTACCGTCAAGCGGCTGTTCCAGACCCTGAACAGCGTCGAACTTCGTCCGGAAAATAAGCAATTCCCCCTCATTCGGGTCGAAGGGGAGACGGAACTCGTCGTTTGGGGCGTTGTCAAGCGCGTCATTCATAATCTTTAAGCGGGAACGGAGCGGAAATTGTCGAAAGCGCGCAACACGAACGTCAGCGTTCGCGCCTTTGCCAACGCATGGCGCCGGCGCTTCGGCGCCAAGTCGGACTCGACGCGCCGCGCGCTCGCGGAAATGGCCGACGCCTTCGCAAACCGGTCGGAAAAGACGGAACGCGGACTGCGGACGTGGGAAGACGTCTGGGGCTCGACGTCGGGGCGCTGCCGGCAAGCGACGCTCAGCCCCGCGCTTCTTCGCGCCTTCGAACCCCTCTTGTCGGCGCGTCCGGAACTCAGGACGTCCCCGTGCGACGCGCTGAACGTCGAGCCCGAGCGAACGTTCAACGCATTCTGTTTCCTCATGCAGACGTACGTCGCGCAATCGATCGTCGCGGTTCTCGAGCGCTATTACGAGCTGTCCGAGAGCGAGTTAAGCGCAATATTTGGAGAATCGCCCTTCGACTGGGCTAAAAGCGTCCGGAAGACGCTGCGCGTCAGCGACGACGACCTAAAAGCGCTCCAGTTCGAAAAATTCGCCAGAGAAAACGACCCGTTCGCGGAAACGTATGCGAAATTCTTCTCGTTCGAACTGCGCAAGATGCTCGGAGAATTCTACACGCCAGCGCCCTTGGCGAAATACCTGACCCGGCGCGCGCTCGAACTTTCCGACGCGACCGACCCGACGATCCTCGACCCAACTTGCGGCGCGGGCGTCTTTCTCACAACCGCGCTGCGCCGGTTCCTCGACGCGGGAATCGCGCCGGTCGACGCGCTCGGTCGGCTCGCGGGGTTCGACGCCAACGCGTCTGCCGTCATAACGGCGCGCGCCAACTTGCTCGTCGCGGCGACGTCGCGCGCTTCGGGCGAGGACCGCAAAACTTTGCTCCGCGAGATCCTCGACGCTCGGCGCGACGCCGCGCCCAACGAGCCCGCGGCGCGCGTCTTGTTCTTCGACGCGCTCGCCGAAAGAGCGCCCGGCGGCCCCGACGCGGACGAGTTCGGCTTGAACGTCCGGAAATGGCGCCAGTCGGAGAGCGCTGCGCGTCGATTCGACGTCATTTTGGGCAATCCGCCTTGGATCGCGTGGGACAAGCTGTCCGAATCGTACCGCGACGCGACGACGAGCCTCTGGCGCCGCTACGGTCTCTTCGATCTTTCCGGCAAAGACGCGCAGTACGGCGGAAGCAAGAAGGAACTTGCGAGCCTCGTCGTCTACACGACGATCGACAACCGCTTAAAGGACGGCGGCGTCTTCGGTTTCGTCCTGCCGAAATCGCTCTTCCAGACCGGCAAAGCGGGCGCGGGGTTCCGGCGCTTCGGCGAGCAGACCGGCGCGCCCTTTGCCGCGCTCGAAATCGACGACCTGTCGGAACTCGACCTCTTCTCGAACGTCGCGAGCAAAGCGTCCGCGCTCCTGGGCAGAAAAGGAGCGCGTACCGAATACCCTATTCCGCTGCGGCGATGGCAAGCGCGGAAAAAAGACGCCCTGGAACCGTTCGACGCCGACGTCCTCGAAGGGCGCGCCGTCCCGCTGACCTCCGCGCCCGGCGCCCCGCTCCTCTTTGAGCTCGACGCGCGCGGCGCCAGCCGAGCTCCCGAACAGGACGAACTCGCGCGGCGTCAAGACGAACTCGTTCGCGCCCTGTTCGACCGCGTCGACGCAAACGCGCCCCGATATGCCGCCCGACTCGGCGCCAACGCGGCGGGCGCGAGCGGCGTCTTCTGGCTCGAAAGCGACGACCCGCTCGACAAGCCGCTCGTCAACGTCTGCAACCTGCACGACTCCGGCAAGCGAAAAGTCGATCGAGTCGAAGCGACGCTCGAAACGGCGCTTCTCTTCCCGCTCGTCAGGTGGCGCGACGTCGACGAATACCGCGTGAAGCCGCTCTCGACCCTCATGCTGATCCCGCAGGACCCCAAGACGCGCAAGGGCTTCTCCGAGGAGACGATGGCGGCGCTCTATCCAAACGCGCTCGCCTACCTGCGCCGATTCGAACCGACGCTGCGCGCGCGAGCGGCGTATCGGCGCTATCAGAACAGAGCGCCTTTTTGGTCCTTGTACAACGTCGGCGTCGAAACGTTTGCGCCGCACAAAGTCGTCTGGCGCCGTATGGATTCGACGATGCGCGCCGCCGTCGCGGCTTTCGACCCTGCGACCAATAAGCCGCTCGTGCCGCAAGAGACTCTTTCGACCGTCGCCGTCAACTCGCTTCAAGAAGCCGACTATCTGTGCGCCGTCCTCAATTCCGGACCGGTAAGAGCGTTGGTCGGCGCTTCCTGCCTCGCCGGTTCGAAGAGCTTCGGCGCTCCGAGCGCGCTCGACGCGGCGCCGATTCCCGTCTTCGACCCGAACGACCCCGTATGTCAAGAGCTGGCGAGAATTGGCGAAACGCGCCGTAAAGGATAATATTTTTGCAATTCGATAAATCCCTGTTGATTTTATCTGAATAATTCATAAAATAAAATCAAGCGCGGACGACAGTTCGAGCGCGTCGATCTTCGGCTGGCGAATCGCGCGATTGACCTTTAACAGTTGGAACACACAGAGGTTCGAAATGACGCAAAATAAGAAAAACTTTAAGAAACACTCTCTCGTAGGGTCAGGCGCACGCGCCGACGCGTTGGCTTTTGCGGCGCTTCCCCTCTTCGCCTTGAATCAAGACGCGGCCGCGCAAGCGCCGAACGCTCCATACCCAGCCGCCGCGAACGCGCAAGGTCCCGTCGCGCCCGCAATCCAAGCCCCTGCGCCGCAAGTTCCCGCGACGCAAGCCCCTGCGCAGTACTCCCCCTTGGCAGCCGCCCCGCAGCAAGGTCCGTACGGGCCCGCCGCAAACGCGTCGGCTCGATCGAACGCGGAGGAATTGCCCGCCCTGCGCGAAAGAGCCCAGGCGCTCCAAGCGCAGCTCCAACGCATGCCGACGACTTTGGCAGAACAGCAGGAACAGCAGCAGGCCCACGCGGAACTCATGAGGCTGCAAGCTCAGATCCAACAGCTCGAAGCGGCGAGTCATTTCTCCGTCTACCGTCAAGAGCGGCTCCAAGCGCTCGACGAGTCCGGGCTCAACACCGGCGCGGCGGCGATGCGAACCGATCTCGGCCCCGGCTTGACCCCTGGCGAAGTCGCCATGCTGCGCGAACAAAAAGCGGGCTTGCTCCAACAGTACAACCAAATCCAACAGACGCTCCGCGCGTTACAGCCGGGCGACTCCGTCCTTGCCGACAACTTGAAGCAAGAGCAAGGAACGATCGCCGCGCAGCTGCGCGATATCGACCAGCGTCTCTCCGCCGCGCCGCAAGCATCCGTCGACGCGCAGCAGTCGCTCCAGACGCTCGGCGTCGCCCCGTTCGTCGTCCCGCCGACGAACCAGCTTACGCAAGCGCAGCCGATGCAAGATCCTGGCGCGAACATCTCCGCGCGTATGCAGTTGGTCAACCAAGCGACGCAGCTGCTTCGCCAAGCCGGCCTTGTCCAGCTCGCGAACCACGCCTCGAACGAAGTCCCGCGTTTGGCCGATCCGAACTATGCGGAAACGCAGCTCGTCCCCGGCTCTTGGGCGGAAGGCGACGGGATCGCCGAAGCGAGAAACAACCCGTTCAAGCAAGTCGGCGCTAAAGATATTGAGCAGATCAATACAAAGATCGACGACCTGGCGACCCGCGTCGAGTCCCTCGCGCAGACCCTCGCCGACGTCGAAACGCAGCTGAAACTGCTCACGCGCAACTCGGTCGGCGGCTCCCTGACCGCGCCGCCTGAAAACGCCGCGCTGCTCCAGGAATTTGCCCCGGTCCCGATCGATTCGCTCGACGATTCGAACTTCGAAATCTACGGGGAAGGTTTTTCCGCGCCGCCAGGCTCGGTCGTTCCAGAAGGGAACCCTTTGCCTCCGATCCCCGGTGAAGACGATATCGACGCCCCGGAAGGAAGCGACGAAGCCGTTCCAGAATCCGTCTGAAGACTGCTTGTCGAATCGACATAATTCGCCAACCGCGTTCTCGGGCTCCCCTGGGAACGCGGTTTTTGTTAAGGAACTCATGGTCGGATCTTCCGACTTATGCTAAAAAAATAGATAATATGCTTAAGTTCCGTCTTTTCTTCTGACGATAGAGGTTAAAGGGTATTCGTTTTTTACGGTTATCCTATGTTTAGCGAAAGAATTTCCCAGCGCATAACGCAAGCTTGCCCGCTCGTTTTTTTATTTCGGGGGACAACGGCTGGTCCTGCGGCAAGAGGCGCGCGCGGTTGTGGAAATGAAGGGAATTTGGATTAGCGCCAGCCCCATAGCATTGGGGTCCCGATTTGCGAGTTTTCTAGCTGACGCCGTCGACTGATCAATCCTCAGAGACGGCGGCGCTGGAAGCCCGAATCGAGAAGCGGCTTCCCTTGGGCGAGTTCCGAAAATTGCGCGCGCAAGCGCCCCCCGGAAACGACCTTTTGCGAGCCGCGGCCATCATCAGCAAGGACGCCATTATGGAAAAGATGGGAAGACGCGCATTCATTGCGCGCGCCGCTGCGCTTGCAGGCGCGGGAGCGCTGCTCCTGCACGAACCTGCGCGCGCGTCAGAGGCGCTGGATCCTGAAATATTAAAGAGCCAGTTGTATGTGAAAACGGAACTTGAAGGCGCGTTCGTCGACGACGTCGTCGCAATGACGAGAGAAGGAACGCTGCCTGCCAAGATCCTCGCTAGCGCATATCGATACGCGCTCACGAAAGACAGTTCGCACCGCGTTATTTATTTCAAGAAGTGTCTTGAAATCCTGACGAAACGCGCGGGTCTCCGAATTAAGTTCAAAGATTTCTGAGCGGCGATAAAATAACGAACGCCGAGCTGCGAACGAGCTGTCCGCAGTCTCGGCGTCGGTTATTTCTTGCAACCGGCTCTTGTCTTGACGACCTTGCGTCGACGTCTCGCGCGCAAGAACGCCGTTCTCCGCTATGTTCTCGGCTACTTCGCAATTGCAGCGAGCCGTTCTCTCAGGTACTCCGCGCGCAGCGCCGCCTCGTCGCGGACCTCGCCCCCTTGCGAATTAGCGACTCTTTTCAGGTGGCTCGGCTGAATATGCACGAGCAATTCGTTCACCAGCGTTATCGGAATCGACTTGAACAGCTTCAAATGGACGCCGAGCCGGATGCTCGACAGGCGCCCCATCGCTTCTTCAAGGGTCAAGATTCGCGCGGACTGCAAGAGCGCCAGCGCGCGGTAGCAGCGGTCCAACAGGCCGTCTCGGTCTCGTTTCAAGACGACTTGCCGCGCTTCGCGTTCGTATTTCAAGACGCTCTCGACGATCGTCGCAAGCTGGCCGACGATCGCTTCTTCTGAAAGACCGAGCGTCGTCTGGTTGCTTATCTGGAAACATTCGCCAAGAGGACGCGAACCTTCTCCGTAAACGCCCCGAACCTCGACGTTGATCATCGCCAAGCTGCGCAAGACTTTGGCAAGTTCGCCCGTCTCGATCAAGCCGGGCAGGTGGAGTAGCACGCTCGCGCGCATACCGGTCCCGACGTTGGAAGGGCACGCCGTCAAGTAGCCGAACTGATCGTCGAACGCATAATCCAGCTTCGACTCTAACAGGTTGTCGAACGCGTTGATCCTTTCCCAAAGCTTATTGAGGACGAATCCGTTCGCAGTCGTCTGCATACGCAGATGGTCTTCTTCGTTCACCATCACGCTCAATTCTTCGTTTTTCTGAAGGATGAGCGCGCGCGGACAATCCAACTTGATAAAATCGGAACTGACAAGCTGTCGCTCATGCAAAAGGGCGGCGTCGTCAGGCAAGAGCGCGCCCATATCGAGCGTTTCAAACTCCCCTTGCGGCAGAACTTCGTCGGCGGCGGCCGTAACGGCAGCGACGACGCTTTTGAAATCGGCGCAGGTCGCGCGCGCGGCAAAAGGAAAGCCCGTCACGTTGCGCGCTAAGCGAACACGACTGGAAATAACGACGTCGTTGTCCGCGCCGTTTCCGCGAAGCCACGCGGCCTGTTGTTTGATCAGTTCGTCAAAATTCACAAATTGCCTCTTATCATGAAACCGAACGCAGCAAAAGAACCGCGCTGGCGGTTCCGACTTGAACAATAGTACCTTTTCTGCGCTTTTGTTTCAAGTCCTCGTTCAGAAAAACAGAAAAATCACAGGGAAAGCGGCTCGCTTGCCAACTGCCGTTCGCAGCGCGTCAGCTCGAACATATCGCGCAGCAGCTTGACGTCGCAAGGACGCTGCTTCACGTTCCGACGAACGAACATACGCTCTTGAGTCGCAATCATCAATTCGACCGATATTTCGGTGATTTGACCGAACGAACGCGCGTAATTGACGAAGCTCGGCACCGCGGTCGTAACGAACCCGTAAGCCAAGCTGCACGCGCCGATCGTCTTGCCGGTGAAGATGCTCGTGTTGATCGCCGTCTTCGAGTAATCGCCGACCACGCACCCGAGGAACTGCATTTGGGACGGAAACTTGCCCGCAGGGGTCTCCTGCATCACCTCTTTATACGAGTTTTTCAAGTCGCTGTTGCACGTGCCCGCCCCGAGGTTGACCCAGCTGCCTAGGTAGCTGTGCCCGAGGAACCCGTGGTGCTGCTTGTTCGAATAGGGCTCGATCGTCGTCGCTTCGACTTCGCCCCCTACTTTGCAGACGGAACTGATCGAGACGTTGTCTTTAATCGCCGAATGCTCGTTGATCTTGCTGTTCGGACCGATATAGACGGGCCCGCGCATGAAGCAAAACGCCCCAACTTGAACGTTCTGGCTCAAAATGATCGGGCCCGCTTTTGTGTCGGCGACGAAGTAATCGCCGATTTTCGGACGCGCGTCTTCCTCTTTTGGCACGAAGACGCCGTCCAATATTTCCGTATAGTCGCCGGACGCAATACGGCATTCGAGGTTCTCGTTCATGAGCTCCGCATGGAGCCGGACGACGTCGCAAGAACGTTCGAGCATCGTCGCCTGTCCGCCCGGATAGACGATCGGGAGTTTCAGATCTTGTAAAATCCCTTGAATTTGAGCGCACCCGATTTCGCCGGGCGGGAGCATATCGGGCTCGTTGAGCACAGCGCCCGCGATCGCCGAGCCGGACAAGATAACGGCGCCTCGTTCGTATTCCCCGTCAAGGAGCTCTTGCCAGATCTTTTTCAAGGAACAGCGCGGAGCGGTGCGCGCGTTGACGAGCAGAATCGGCCCTTTACGGGGTCCCTTTTCGGGCGTCCATGCGTCGGAGGCGTCGACGCGCAGAATGTCGCGGATGTGCGGACGCGCGATCAGTTCGATTTCACCTTCCATTTCTCGCGCAAGATTGATGAGACGCATGGAGCCGACGCTTATCGAGAAGGCGGCGCGGCCGACTGTTATGGGATAGAGGTCCTGAACTCGAGAATCTTCAAATAGTATTATATGCATCGTTCCGTCTCTCAACAAACCGCTAGGGGTAAATTCCTCCCGCCGTCGGGCGGTTAGAGCCATTATAATCGCGCAGAGCCCTATTGCAACAGTCGCGGCGCCGCCAACGGGCAATTTTCAAAAAAATCCCGACAGATTTTTTGGGGTTTGTTATAGACTTTTTGAGATATTTTCAGTAAATTTGGGGAAATTCCATTCGATTTGTGATTTTGGGCGCGAAAATTGCGTACTATTACTTATAATACTGTTGAGCAGACCACAAGTAAATGAGTTCGTCCGCGACGCCCGCTGAGCTCCAGCGCAGTTCCGCGCCGCGCTAATGAACCGCCAGTCTAGCGAAGGATCGAAACTATGCGTAACAAAACGTTTCAATATTTAATCGCCGCCCTTCTTGGAGCCTGCGGCGTTCTCGGGGTCCAAGAATTCGTCAACGACTCGCTCCCCGCACAAAGTCCTAAATCGGACTTTTCCGTAGGCGAGCTCGAGCCGGACGTCTCTTCCCCTCCGTCGCTCCGTATGCAGCAGAGGATAACGCCGTCTCCCATCCAGATACCGCCCCCTATTCAAATGCCGCGCATCGAGATTCCGTTCCCATCCCCCTTTGGAGGGGAACCGGAAGCGCCGCAGGACGAAGCGCCAAACGCGTCGCCCAATTCGAAGCCGAAGCTGCGCGACGACGCGATTAGGCTGAAGCCCAAAGCGATCGAAGCCCTCGCCCAGGAAGACTACCAGAAGCAGCTCGCCGCGCTGAGACCCGAGGAGCGCGTCCCTGTCGAAATCTACACGGCGCGAAATAAAAGCGTCGTCAACGTCTCGACCCTCGAGACGAAAACCTACCGGTTCTTTCGGGAGACTGCGGAAGGAAGCGGCAGCGGAATCGTGCTCAATAAGGCGGGCGTCATTCTGACCAACTTCCACGTCATCAGCGACGCGTCCAAAGTGGAAATCACGCTCTTCAACGGCCAGTCGTACGAGGCGAAAGTCCTCGCTTCGGACCCGAACACCGACGTCGCGATCGTGAAAATCGACGCGCCCGCGGACGACCTCATCCCGATCGAATTTGGCGACTCCTCCAAATTGCTCGTCGGCCAGACGGTCTACGCGATCGGCAACCCGTTTGGGCTCGAACGGACGATGACGCGAGGCATCGTCTCCAACTTGAACCGCTCGATCGGAAGCCCGCAGATGTTCCGACAGATCAAAGGCGTCATTCAGTTCGACGCCGCGATTAACCCCGGCAACTCGGGGGGCGTCCTGCTCGACTCCAAAGGGCTCATGATCGGCATGAACACCGCGATCGCGAGCCGGTCCGGAGAAAATGCCGGGATCGGGTTCGCCGTGCCGGTGAACACGATCGAACGCATCGTCAAGATCCTGCTTGAAGAAGGCAAAGTCGTTCGCGGGGACGCGGGCGTCGTCAAAGTGACGGAGACGGACTCCGGCTTAACCCCCGTCCTCATCGACGTCGGGGGCGCCGCCGACCGAGCCGGTCTGCGCGGCGGCAAGGTGATCATCGAAAAGGCGTTCCCCTATGACATAACGAGAGTAACGCGGCCCGAAGAAGGGTTCGACCTCATCGTTGGCGTGAACGGACAAGAGACCATGACTGGCGAAGAGTTCATCACCGCCGTCGAAGAACACAAGCCGGGCGAGACGATCATACTCAACGTCGTGAGAGACGGCAAGCTGATCGAGCTGCCGATCGTCTTGAAATAAACGAGTTCGTCGGCGCTGAACCGACGAGCCGAACTGACGCGCCGAACTGACGCGCCGCAACGGGGCGTCGAGGGACGGAAACGATCCCCCGACGCCCTTTTTCTTTATGCCGATTCTCTTGTCGGCGCGCAAAAACCTCTTTTTTCCGCCAGGCGCCCAAGGAAACAAACGCCGACGCCCCCAAAAGCGCGGGGACGCGCTAAAAATTGCTCTTGCTCCAATTGGGAAAAATCTTCATGATTGCGAAAAGTTCATTTCCACTCCAAAGGGCTCACGATGCGCAATCCGTTCCTCCTCGTCCGCAGCAGCTCCGCGCGGCGCTTCTTCCTGACCGCCGCGGCGGTCGGAGCGCTCGCGTGCGTTGGAGGATGCCGCGCGCTCTTCATACCGGACAAAGGCCCGGACGTCGAACTGAGCGCGTTTGACCCGGAGACGCCCAACCCGCTCTTCGTCAAGACCCAGGACGTCGAGCCCTTGTGGGACGCGATCGTCGACGTGATGGACGACTATTACGAGATCGAATCGGAAGCGCCGCCGCGGTCCTACGAACAGGTCGGCAAAGACGGCGCGACCTACCACTACCGCACCGAAGGTCGGCTCGACACGAAGCCGAGCATCGTCGGCGGCGCGTTCGAGCCCTGGCGCAAGAACAGCGCCGAATGCGGCGACAAAGCGTTTGCGACCTTCCAGACCGTCCGGTCCTCGGCGCTCGTTCGAGTCGTCCCCGAAGGCGCGGGCTTTTTTATCTACTTGTCGGTCTACGACGAAATCGAGGACCTGCCCTGCCCGATGGGCGCGAACGTCGGATACGATATGCAGTTCAACGACGACCTGTCGCAGCTGCGGCAGGCGGTCGGAGAAAGGCAGCGGTCCAGAGGCTGGATCCCGGTCGGAAGAAATACGAAACAAGAGTCAAAGATACTAAAAGAGATTGGCTGGCGCGCGGGGGTCGCAAGAACCGTCCTGCATTCGGGGGTAGACGCGGGCTTGACTCCGTAAGGCGTCCTTTCGGACGAAAAAAGCCGAGCGATTCGACGCCGCTCGGCTTGTTTTGTATGGATTGGCTAAGAGACCGCGCTTAGCAGTCGAACCTTTCGACCGCCGTCGGCGCGTTGGACGCCGCTTTAATCGACGTCCCGAAAGTCTTCGCCTTGTACGAAAGCAGGACCATGCACGCGACGATCATCGAGATCGCGGCGATCGCGAGGGCGGCGTCGAAGAGCGACAACGGGCCCTTGCGCAGGCTGTTCAACATCAAGTACGGGACCAGCAGAACGATCAGCGCCAAAATATCGAACAGGATCAGGAACGGAAGGCTGCCGAACCCCGCGATCACAAACGCGGCGACGTTGCCCAAAAGAATAGCGACCAGCAGCGCGATCCCCAGCGTGTAGACGGCGTTCGCGGCGGCTTTGTCGGCAATCTCGCCCTTCTCGGCCTTCTCTTTTGGCTTCTTCGCGCCTTTGGGCTCCTTAGCGGCCTTCTCCGTCTTGGCTTTCTTACCCTTCCCTTTTTTCGCAGCCTTGCCGCCCTTTCCTGCCTCGATTTCCGCAAGCGCCTCGGAATAAGGGATCGAATCGCTTATGCCAAACGGATTGCTGTCGTCTAGAGTCGAGGACGGGGCGACGTCTAGTTCCAGCTCGCCGTCCATCGCAAAGACGTCCTCTTGTCCGTCGTCGGAAGACGTGAAGTCGACCTCGCCGTCCATTGCAAAGATATCCTCTTGTCCGTCGTCAGAAGACGCAAAGACGTCGTCAGTCCCCGGCTCGCCGCCGCTCGAAAAAATATCCTCTTGACCGTCGTCCGACGTGAAGAGATCGTCTAATTCGTTATTTTCGTTCGGGTTGGACACGTTTATCCTCCTGTATAATAACTCGCCGGCGCGGGCGAAATCGGAACACACTACGACGTCGACGGACCTGGCCCGTCAAAAAGGCGACGCGCGGTACGCAGCTAAGCGCGCGCAACAAACCTCGTCTCCCCAATTATAATTCTTTTTTTCGCATTTTCCACAAAAATTACCGATTCTTACGCAAAAAAACAGATTTTCTAGATTTTCTAAGGGCTCTTTTGGTATTATGCTAACGTTCAGATTAACCGTTACTATAGTTAAAAATAACGGATTCTTATGCGAAAAAACAAATTTTCCATATTTTCCAACGGCGCTTTTGGCATTATACTAACGTCCAGACTAACCGTTACTATAGTTAAAGGGCGCCCCATGAGCTACCGTCTTCCACCCATCGCCGACAACCGCCCGAAGAAATCCGACGTCCCCGCCGACCGGCTCTGCGAGCACTGTTCCGCAAAATGCTGCCGCTACTTCGCGCTCCCGATCGACACGCCCGAAAATTTCGAAGAATTCGACTTCGCCCGCTGGTACCTGCTCCACGAAAACGCGACCATCTTCGTCGAAAACGGTTCCTGGTTCCTGATGATCCAGACCGTATGCAAAGCCCTTGACGACAAGAACCGCTGCAAAATCTACGAAAACCGACCGCAAATTTGCCGAGAATACACAACCGACAAATGCGAGTACGAGGACCTCTTTGTCTTTGAGAAATACTTCGAAACACCCGAACAAATCGAAGAATACGCCGAAGCCGTCCTAGGCCCCCGCCCCGGAACCGAGTTCCGAACGGCGAAGCTGTGAGGGGGCTGATTCTCTTGTCGCAATCGTCCGATCAGCACGCAATAAACAGAACGCTTACTTCTTGCTCTTGCACGAGTTTCGTCGTGCGTTGACGTCGTGTTGTCTCTTATATCATAATCGACGGCACGTAGCCGTTCGATAAATTCGTCGACGAACCCGTCTGCGTTATCCTCAGGCGCGTAATTGGTGAAATAGTCGTAGTTGTAGTGCATGAAACGCTCTGCAAATTAGGTGGTTTGCGTCTTGCAATAAAGGTTAGACTCGATTGGAAGGGCGGTGATTTGGGAATTTATGTGCAAATGTTCAAATCGCTATTGCAAATACTACCTAAGAATATAAAAACGCTCAGGAGTGCGACACATTAGAATCTTTTTGTGTAAGTACTGCAATCCGTGCGTTTATTTCTTGTGCTTTCTCTTCGTATTTTTTCGCTTGCTCGTAATCGCCCTCTGCCGTGGACAATTCAGCCAATCTATCATAGGAACGACTAAGGTCGTTCAACGCGCCAAGATTGTCAGGCATACGTGAGACGCGTGGTTCCTGTATTTCTATCGATTGCTCATAGAATTTTCGCGCTTCATTGAGAGAACCCTCTGCAAACGACAAGGTGCCTAAGTTATTGCAGAAAACGCTTAGGTCGCGTAGCGTTTGGAGATCGTCAGGAGTACGAGAGACGAGATTCTCGGCTATTTCGAGCGATTTCCCTATGTGTTCTCGCGCTTCATTTCGAAAGCCCTCTGCTGACGATAAGACGCCTAAATTATTGTAGGAAACGCTCAGGTCGCGCAACGCTTGAGGATCGTCAGGAGTGCGAGAGACAATTTTAGTGAACCCCTCTAATGCTTTCCCATAATACTCTCGCGACTCCTCGTAAGAGTCCTCTGCCCTCGATAAGTCGCCTAAATTGTTGTAGAAAACACTCAGGGCACGCAATGTATCAAGGTCGTCTGGAGTACGAGCGACAAGTTTCTTGGCTATATCGAGCGATTGCTCGTGGTATTTTCGTGCTTCTCTACAAGAGCCCTCAGATTCCGTTAAGGCGCCTAATCGATCATAGGAAACGCTCAGGGCGCGCAACGCCAGAAGATCGTCAGAGGTGCGAGAGACGATCTGTTCACGTGTTTCGAGCGACTGCTCGATGCATCCTCGCGCTTTTTTAGGAAAGCCCTCTGCGACCAATAAGTCGCCCAATCGGTCGTAGGAAATACTCAGGTCGTGCAGCGCTCGAAGATCGTCAGGAGTACGAGAGACAAGATTCTTATCTAAATCTAGCGATTTCTCATAGTATTCTCGCGCTTCCTTGAAAGAACCCTCTGCCTTCGATAGGTCGCCTAAGTTGTTGTAGGAAAAACTCACATCGCGCAATGCTACAACGTCATCGGGCGTTTGCGTGGTAATCCTCAAGCTAATTTCTAGCGATTTCTCGTAGTATTCCCGCGCTTCCTTACGTGAGCCCTCTGCCTTCAATAGGGAGCCTAAGTTATTGTAGGAAACACTCACGTCGCGCAACGCTTGAAGGTTCTTAGGAGTACGAGAGACCCGCTGTTCATGTATTTCGAGGGCTTTTTCATAGTATTTTCTCGCTTCATTGCGAGAGCCCTCTACCTTCGACAAGGAGCCTAAGTTATCGTAGGAAACACTCACGTCGCGCAACGCTACAAGATCACCAGGAGTACGAGAGACAAGCTGTTCACGTATTTCAAGAGCTTTCTTATAGTGTTCTCGTGCTTCATTGCGAGAGCCCTCAGATTCACTTAGAGCTCCCAATTGGTCATAAGAAGCGCTCAGGGCGCGTAATGCTGCAAGATCGTCGGGAGTACGAGAGGCCATGCTAGAGGTTATCTCATGACATCTCTCATAGTATTCTCGCGCTTCTTTGCGAAAGCCCTCTGCCTTCAGGAAGTCGCCCAAGTGACCGAAGGCAACACTCAGGTCGTCTAATGCTCGAAGATCGTCAGGAGCGCAAGAAACAAGATCCTTGAACATTTTGAACGTTTTCTCATAATATTCCCACGCTTTATTACGAGAGCCTTCCGATTCCCATAAGTTACCTAATCTGCCATAGGAAATGCTCAGGTCGCGCAACGCTACAAGGTCGCCAGGAGTACGCAAGACACGCTTCTCGTCCAATTCTAGCGATTTCTCATAGTAATCTCGCGCTTCATTGTTAGAGCCCTCTGCAACTGATAAGGCGCCTAATCGGTCGTAAGAAACGCTCAGGTCGTGCAATGCCACAGGATCGTCAGGAGTACAAGTAACACGCTTCTCTTCTATTATGAGCGATTTCTCGTAGTATTCCCGGGCTTCCTTGAGTGAACCCTCTACCTTCGACAAGTTACCCATTGATTGGTAGGAAACGCTCAAGTCGCGCAACGCTTGAAGATCGTCAGGGGCGTGAGAGACAAGCTTTTCGTCCAATTCTAACGATTTCTCATAGTAATCTCGCGCCTCCCTGCGAGAGCCCTCTATGACCGATAAGTCGCCTAATCTGCCATAGGAAAGACTCAGGGCACGTAGCGCTACAGGATCGTCAGGCGTGGTCCCAACCAGACGCAGGCTCAGTTTCTGTGAAGCCAACCCTGTTTCACGCACTCGCTCAAAGCTCCTTAAATGATTTAAATACAGGTCGAAGAGCTTATGAAACCACCTAATTAAATGATAATCCTTTTCCGACGATTCTTCTTTCTTCACTTCTAAATAACGGTCGAAACAAAAATCTGTGATCGAATCCAAGCCCCAAGCGGCGCCACCGGCAAGCCAATAGAACGCGCCTTTCGATAACAGTGTATCTATTTTCACGCCAACTTGTTTAAGGGAAGTTCTCAAAACTTCCAGCATTTTTCCCAAAATTGGTCGCCAAAGTCTATACCAATATCATTTTTATGATATAACATATTGAAATAATTTAAGTTACCAACAATCAGAGGTTCAAAAAT